>JBBSEZ010000120.1:0-23245 GCA_038239195.1 Gemmatales bacterium | reverse complement strand
GGATCTACGACGACATCACGCAGACGATCGGCAACACGCCCCTGATCCGGCTGCGCCGGGTGGTCGGCGACGCCAAGGCGACGGTGGTGGGGAAGCTGGAGAACTTCAACCCGCTGTGGTCGGTGAAGGACCGCATCGGCGTGGCGATGATCACCGCGGCGGAGCGCGACGGCAAGCTCAAGCCCGGCGGGACCATCATCGAGCCGACGAGCGGCAACACCGGCATCGGCCTGGCGTTCACGGCGGCGGCGCGCGGCTACAAGCTGATCGTGACCATGCCGGAGAGCATGAGCCTGGAGCGCCGGCGGCTGCTCAAGGCATTCGGCGCCGAGGTCGTGCTGACGCCGAAAGAGAAGGGCATGAACGGGGCCATCGCCCGTGCCGAGGAGCTGCTGCGCGAGCACCCCGGCGCGTTCATTCCGCAGCAGTTCAACAACCCCGCCAACCCGGAGGTCCACCGGCAGACGACGGCGGAGGAGATCTGGCGCGACAGCGACGGCAAAGTGGACATTCTGGTGTCGGGGGTCGGCACGGGCGGGACAATCACGGGCGTCAGCGAGGTGATCAAGAAGCGAAAGCCATCGTTCAAAGCGATCGCGGTGGAGCCGGTGGGCAGCCCGGTCATCACGCAGAAGCGCGAGGGCAAGGAGCTCAAGCCAGGCAGCCACAAGATCCAGGGCCTCGGCGCCGGCTTCATTCCGGGCGTACTCAACCTCGCCGTCATCGACGAGGTGATCCAGGTCAACGACGACGACTCCTTCACGATGGCGCGGCGGCTGGCGCGGGAAGAGGGCATGCTGTGCGGCATTAGCTGCGGCGCGGCGGCGCACGCGGCGGTACAGGTGGCGCAGCGGCCAGAGAACGCCGGCAAGCTGATCGTTGTCGTGCTGCCTGACCTCGGCGAGCGCTACCTCAGCACGGCGCTGTATCCGGAGTGAGCGAGGAGAGAATTGGCGCGGCGGCGAGCGGGGCCCGGGGAGGGCGCTGCTCGCCGTTGCGCACTTGGGGGGTGGGCGATTCTTCGCGGCAGGGCGGAGGGTAGAATCGAGACGGGGCCCGATGACAACGGAGGAGATGATTCATGGCAGCCACGACGACCTCGGGGGCGCTAGCGGCGCTTTCGCCGGAAGTGCTGAAGTTCGCGGCGGAGCAGGGCGTCGGCGATTACCTGCCGGCCGTGCTGGAGATGACGCAGCGCATATTTCCAGATGCGCCTCTGAGCGTGTTCGTCGAGGGGGACCCCGAGATCGCGAACGATTACCACATCGTCCTCGAGGTCGCCGTTTCCAGCACGGACGCGGAGGAGCTCTTCGCCGGCCAGCAGCGCTGGACGGCCGAGATCTTCCAGCGCTGCCCCTCGACTCACGTCCCGGTGTTTCGACTGGGCATGGTGGCGGCCCCATGAACGAACGCGATTTCCTGACGCTGGCGCGAGCGCTGGTGCGCATGCCCGAGGAGGCGGCCTGGCGCTCGGCGGTCAGTCGGTCCTATTACGCGACGTTCCACGTCGCGCGATCCCTCTTCACGTCGCTCGACTTCGCGGTGCCCCATGCGGATCGAGCGCATGCGTACCTCTGGCTCCGCCTGTCCAATTGTGGCGATGCGCCGACGCGGCTGGCCGGTTCGGACTTGAACGTCCTTCGCCAGCGGCGCAACGTCGCCGACTACGACCTCCGGCGCCCTCTGGGTCAGGCGGTGGCGCGGGCAGCCGTTTTGAGCGCCGAGCAGATCGTCCAGGCGCTCGACGCCGCGGCGGTCGAGCCGGTGCGCAGCCAGATCGCCACGGAGATGGCGCGCTACGAGCGCGACGTGCTCAAGGACGTGACGCGGCGGCCGTGAGGGGCCTCTCAGCGATAGAAGCCCATCCAGAACTCGAACATCTTCTTTCCCTCTTCCTTCTCGGTCGAACCGCCGGGCAGGCCCTTGCCCAGCTTTTGTTCCTCCGCCGGGTTGTGGTGCTCATCCTTCTGCGGCCGCTTTTGGGCGTTGTCCGGCTGCTTCAGCCAGTTCGCTCTTGCTTCGGTCGCTCCAGAGCTAGCCGAGAGGCAGGAATCGAGTGCGGGGAGGCAGGCGGAACAGACGGGCGAGGTTCTTCCGTCCCACGGGGCCATGCCGTCCAACCCGAACAACAGCAGGGAAGGGGCGATCTGCATCAGCCTCTCCAAGAATGGGTCTCGGGGGGTCGTTGAAGCGAGGCAGAGGTAACGCTGTATTCTGATTCTCTCGCGAAGGCGTTCGATGATCTGCCGCATCGCCTCCGTCGCTTCTCGGGCACAAGGCGCATCCCCGTGCCGCTCGCGCACCAACGTATAGGAGAGGAAGGCTGCGTCCAGCCTGCCGGCGAGACGATAGGACTCCCCCAGGGCGAGCACCTTCTCGGCTGTCGGTCCTTCCCACAGTTCGCTCGACTTCGCCGTTGGGGCTGCTTGCATTGCAGGGTGGAGTTGCCGGTCGAGAACGCCCGCCGGCCACGCGCCGAAGTCGAGGGCCATTTCCGCGCTGGGGCCCGGGGGATCGCTCATGGCTTCGACCGCCAGGAGCACGTCTCGGTAGGCGAGGGCGAAAAAGGCCCCATCCTCGACGGCGAAGGCGTGCGACCAGCCGAGGTCGAGGCCGGGGCGAGGAGGGCAAGGCCCGAATTGGTCGGTGAGCATGAGCCGCGGCGGCCCCATGTGGTAGCAATGGTCGGCCGGGTGAAGGTGTTCGCTCTGGTAGAGCTCCCACGTTGGGCGAGCGACGAGCGGCGAGCAAATCATCGCCGGGCGCTGGTGCTTCAGCAGATCGAGGCACGTGTGGGCCGTGATGCAGTCGTCGGACCGTTGGAACATCTCGCTGGACAGGAGCAGGACGGACGCCCGGCGGAGGCATTCCGGCGACCGAGGCGACCACAACCCACCTCGCTCTTCGAGCCCCGGCGTCGCTGGCAGCCCCAACTCTTTGAGGAGGCCCTGGAACTGCGGGACGTCGCCGGGGCATTGCGCCCGCCCCACCGACGGCACCGCCAACACCAGCGCCGCAACCACGGCGCACCGGGCCAGTTCGCGCAAGTGCATGCCTTCGCCCCTCCGTCCCGCCCTGGTTCGACCGCCCGCCCCGGGAGCGCCCGGCATCATAGAGATGCCCGCCGTCCTGTACAGGCGAGCTTGCGGCGCTCCCCCCTCTCCATCCCCCCCTGCCACGCCGCTCCGCTGCGGGCGAGGCTTCTCTTGCGGCGACCCGGGAGTTACAATCCGGGGACACCGACACAGGAGGGGCGATCGATGACGGCAATGACGACCTCGGCGCTGGCGGCGTTTTCGCCGGAAGTGCGGAAGTTCGCAGCGGCGCAGGGCGTCGACGACCACCTCCCCGCCGTGCTCGACATGACGCGAACCACGTTCCCGACTTCGCCGTTTGCCGTTTCGCTCGCGGCGGATGCCGAAGACGAAGAGGACCGCTACGTTCTCTTTGAGATCGACGTTGCCGGCCTGGAGCTGGCGCAACTCAACGCGGCCCGCCAGCGGTGGGCGAGGGAGCTCCCCCGGCACTGTCCCTCGACGCACACGATCAATTTCCGCCTTGGATTAGTGTGAAATCATGGACGGACGGGCGTTTCCGATCGAGGCGCGGCGGCTGGCGGCAGAGCCGCGAGAATCGGCCTGGCGCTCGGCCACGAGTCGAGCGTACTACGCCGCGTTCCACGTCGCGAGAGACTTGCTGACCAGCCTGCGGTTGGTCGGTCATCGGCTTGCTCGCCGCATCCCCCTTCTGTTGGTCGGCCAGAGCCTCGCCAGGCGCGTTCTCCCTCGGCCAGTCTTCGAGGTTCTCCGGCAACGCCAACCAGTTCGCCCTCGCCTCGCTTGCTTCCGGGCTGACTGACAGTTCTGGATTGAGCGTGGCGAGGCGCTCAAAACGAGACGTTGTGGTTCTTTCGTCGCGCGGTGCCGCATCGTCCCGCCCGAAGAGGGGCCTCGTCGCCTGTGGCAAGCAGCCCGGCGGTTGACACGACCACAGCCCGTCAAGTTCGCTGGGGGCTGAAGCCTTCACGAGGTGCTCCGAGGAGAGAGGCTGGCCCCCGGAACGTGGGAACAGGACCGGGCAACGTGAAGAACCCTGGCGAGTATCCCCGCAGCCCCGCGTACTCCATCGGCGCCTGCCCCATCGACGGCATCGCCACGACCAGAGCCGCAACCAAGGCGCCCCCGACCCGTTCGCGCGCGCATCTGTTCGCCCCTCCGTCCGGCCTCGGTTCGACCGTCTGCTGTGAAAGCGCCGGGCATGATAAAGGCGCGCGCCGGCCTGTAAAGGGGACTTTGCGTTCTCCTCCTTCGCCTATCTCTCCGACCTTCTTTGGGGGCCCTGTCACGTGAAAAGAACCAGGTCCGCGAGACACGGGGCTCAACGCACCATGCGCGCCAGCCCGCTCAGCTCGATGAACGCCTGAATCATCTCGGCCGTGGCCTTCCCTTCGAGGATGACCGCCTCGTCGGCCGACTTGAGCGTGATGCCCTCGACGAGTCGAGCCAGGGGCGCGAGCTTCGGCTGCCCGTTGACCTGTCCCTGGATGGTCGCCTTCATCAGGTCCAGCACGGAGCGGAACGAGTCGGTCAGCGCCTTGTGCTGGGCCTTGTCCTTGGCGGTCAGCACGAAGCGCGCCTGGACGTCGTCCTTGACGGTGACGCTCACCTCGACCTCGCGGCCCCCGCTGTCGAGGAGCGTACTGTGCTTTCGCTTCACCACCTTCTGGCCGTTTTCGTTGACGCTCGTCATCCCCGAGTTCAGCACCATGCTCCCCAGTCCGAACGCCTGCACGGCGACGTCCGGGCGCAGCCGCTTGATGCGGGCCGGCACCTCCTTGGCAGCGAACCGCGTCGTCTTCTTGCCCGCCGCCTTCGCGAGCGCGTCGAGGACATGCTGCTTGCGCGGCGCCAGGATCACGGTGTGGGCGTCGAGCGGGGCCAGGAACATTCCCGTACCCGAGATGAAATTATGCAACTGGTAGATGGGCCCGCCCGGCTCCTTCGACACCGCTCCGGGCCGGGCCTTGTCCAGCTTGTTCAGCCCGGCGATGATCTTGGCCGAGTCGAAGCGCCCTTGCAGGATGAACACGGGCCCGTCCTGATTGGGGCCCGCCTCGGTGAAGCAACTGCGGCCCAGGAGCATCGTCGCGGAATCGACGTCCTTGAGCGGGTTGATGCCGAGGTCCTTGGTGAGCGAGCGGGAGGCCGGCTCGGCGAGCCAGCCTTCGAGCTTCTTCTTGTAGTGCTTCGCGAACATCGGCGACTTCACGATTTCCTTGACGTTGACCGTCAGGAGGAAGTCGGTGTCGTCGAGGAAGTATTTGTCGAACTTGTTGGGCGCGCCGCCTTTGGGAGCGGGGGCGGCGCCGGCCGGGAGGGCGAACGCCAGGAGAGGGAGGACCGCGAGCCAGGGGCGCGAGGAGCGGAGCGAGAGCATGGGGGACGACCTCCCTGGGAAGGAAAAGGTAGTGTGAGTATTGTGGCCGAAGGGGGAGGGTTTGCCCAGAGCAAGGCGCGTAACAAGGGGCGCCGCCCTTACTTGCTCTCGAACGACGCGATTTCGAGCACCCGATCCTGCGAGGCGCAACTAATCACCGCCGAGCACGCCGCAGAGCAGGGCCACAACGTGCTGGCGGTGCCTGGCCCGGCGGACGCCGAGAGCAGCGCCGGCTGCAACCGCTGGTCCGCGATGGGGCGGTGCTGCGCCGCGGCGTCGAGGACGTGCTGGAGGGAGCTCGACGGCGTCTCGGCGCTGGTGGCGCAGGAGGAGGCGGTGCAGAAGGGGGCCGCGGGCCCGCCGCCGGGGCTGGACAAGGCGCAGCGGCGCGTGTGGGACTTCCTCGCGGGCGGGCCGCGCTCGGTGGACGAGATGGCGCAGCGGCTGGCGCTGGGCGTGGCGCAGCTGACGACGCCACTGATGATGCTGGAGATGAAGAAGGTGGTGCGGCGACTGCCGGGCAGCAGGTACGAGCGGGGCTGAGGGCGGCGAGGGGATGCGCTGCCGCCTCGTATCCGCGGAGGCTGCGGCCGGTCATCCCCGGGAAACGACACCCGGCGATGCCTTCGCAGTGCGCGTTCCCCGCAGGGAGAGCGTTGGCCCGGACAGTTGCGATCGAGCGCGGTGGTGGTCAACCCCTGCACCGAACTGGCGGAGGGCAGCAGCGTGGCGTCCTGCCCGGCCAGCGCCGCCGCGCCGCCCACGGGCTCGTGGCAGCGTTATCCCACGATGCCGACGCGCGTCACAGCAAGCCTTCCAGCGCCCTGAGAAATCGCTCTCGCACCTTCTCGATGGCGAACTGCTCCCGATAGCGTCGCTCGCCCAGGGCCCCCAGGGCGCGCCGCGCTTCCTCCCGGGTGACGATCTGGTGGACCGATTCGGCAAACAGGTAGGGGTCGGCCTCGTCCCAGACAAGCCCGGCCTCGCCCACGGTGCCGGGGATAGCCGTGGAGCCCAGCGCGACGATGGGGACCTTCAACGCCATCGCCTCGACCAGGGGCACGCAAAAGCCCTCGTGCTCGCTGGCGATCACGAAGACGTCGGCGGCCAGGTAGCAGGACTTGAGGGCGCGGTCCGACAGCGGGCCGGTGAAGACGACCGCGCCTTCCAGGCCCAGCTCCCGCACCCGCAACCGCAGGGCCCGCGTGTAGATCCCCAGGCGCTCGTCCTCCCTGCCGACGATAAGCAGCCGGCTGTGCCGGTTGTAGTCGCGCTGGTAGACGGCGAACGCCTCGAGCAGGGCCCGGTGTCCTTTGTTGGGCGCCACCCGCCCGACCATCAAAAGGTTCGTCCGGCCATCGCGGTAGGCGTCGAGAACGGCCCGGTCGGCCTCGCTGCGCTGGAGCCGGGCGATCAGATGGAACGGAGGAACGACGGCGCTGGTGGAGGGGCTGGCCCCCAGGTCCAGCAGTTCGCGCATGTTGTGCGCGGAGTCGGAGAGATAGCGGTCGCACCCCGCGCGGGCCAGCGCCGCCAGTTGCGTGCGGCCCAGCCGGCAGGCGAAGGCGAAATCCTGGTGGACGCCGTCGAAGAACTCCGGAGGCGTGACGTTGTGGTACTTGACGACGCGCTTGCCGCGCGCGCGCTGCACGGCCTCCAGGCCCCCGTCCCAGCCCGCGGCGTGGTGATAGAGCAGCAGCGATTCGGGGCCCTTCAACCAGCGGTGGATTCGGGAGAAGCGGTAGACGCGGGGCACGTTCCCCTGCCAGTCGTGGGCGAAGATGCAGACGTCGTGCCCGCGCGCCTCCAGGGCCCGGTACATGCCGAGGACGTCGTGAGAAACCGCGTCCGCCTCCATCTGACATTGAGTCGCCAGAGCAACGCGCGTCATCGCTTCCACTCCACGACGGTGTCATGGGGTGGCCCGTCCCCGTTCCGAAGTTTCGGTTCCGCGGGCGGCAGCGCGACGGCGGGCAACTTGCCGAGCCGGGCCAACTCCTGCCCGAGATGACGGGCCCCCTGTTCCATCTGGTACAGGCCGCGTTGCAAGGAGCGCAGGCACCCCAGGGTCGCGTTGTTGAATTCGCGCTGCTCGGACAAGAGGTAGCGCGAGAAGTACAAGACCACGCGGGCGACGCACCGCGCGAGGACGCGGAAGGGCCGATTGAAGCGGGCGGGCAACTCCGGCAGGCGCCGGCCGATGTTGGCGTACTGCTCGGCCTGGTGCAGACTGGCCACGATGGTCGCCCAGTCGATGGGCGGCCCGGCGCCGCACCCGCCCCCCCGCTCGGCACCCGGGCCGGCGGAAGAGGCCGCACGGCGCTGGGCAACCCGCTGCCGGACGTCCGCCCGAAGCCGCTCCACCTCGGCCGTCTCCCGCGAAGGCGGAGGCCCCGCGGGGCCCGCCTCGGGAGGCCGGCCGGTACTCGATCCTGGAGTATCTCCCTGCTCGGTCACGAGCGCACCTCCGGGGCCTTCGGGCTCCCCTGAGAAAACCGGGTTTGTCCCCTGTTTGGGTTGAGGGCGGGGGAGATACTCGGAACGTCCGAAAAAAGCAAGCCCAGATTTTCGCACCGCTCGATGGCCCATGGGGCGGGGCCAAGTTCCGGGAGGGCCCCGCGAAGCCGCAAGCGGCGGCCCGGCGCTCTTCCGCTTGCGGCTTCGCGGGCCCTCCCGGAATTATTGCCGCACTCGCTCCAACGCCAACTCGGACCAATTGTTGACAAAAAAGTACAGATTACTAAAATCAAGACTGGGAGCACTCGCCGCGGAGGTCGAGGACGCATGAAGATCACGGCTCAGGAAGAGTACGGTTTGCGCTGCGTGCTGCGGCTCGCCCGGGCCCACGGCGGGCACTCGTTGACCATCCCCGAGGTGGCCGTGGCGGAGAACCTTTCGGAGCCCTACGTCGCCAAGTTGCTCTCGGTCCTGCGCCAGGCGGGCCTCATCGAGAGCGTGCGTGGCCGAACGGGTGGCTACTACCTGGCCCACCCGCCCGAGGAGGTCCACCTGGGCGTGGTGATGCGGGCGCTCGGCGAGCCCCTGTTCGACGACCCCGGGTACTGCGAGCGCCACGCCGGGCCCGAAACGAAGGGGCCGTGCGTCCACCAGGAGGGCTGCTCGCTGCGAGCGCTCTGGCAATCGCTGGAACAGTGGATGCGGCACGTGCTCGACCGCGTGACGCTGAGCGACCTGCTGCACGACGAGGGCGAGATCGTCGAACGCCTGCGCGCCCGCCTGATGCCGGAAGCGCCCTCTTCCACGGCGGTGCCGCTGCTGACGCTGGGAGCGCCCCGCTAAGCCGCAAGCGGCGGGCCCTCGAAGTGCGCCGCTTGCGGCTTGGCGAGGAACACCAACAGACAGGGGCGGACGGTTCCGCCCGGGACCTGGGTGAGAGTGACTGCGATGACGACCGCGACCCGCACGATCGAGGAACTGGCCAACCGCGAGTATCAGCACGGCTTCTACACCGACATCGAGTCGGAGTCTCTGCCGCGCGGCCTCAGCGAGGACGTCGTCCGACTTATCTCCGCCAAGAAGGGGGAGCCCGCCTGGTTGCTGGAGTGGCGCCTCAAGTCCTACCGGCACTGGCTCACCATGGAGGAGCCGCGCTGGTGGCCTCACGTCACCTACCCGCCCATCGACTACCAGGACGTGATCTACTACTCGGCGCCCAAGCCGAAGAAACAGCTCAACAGCCTCGACGAGGTCGATCCCGAACTGCGCCGCACTTTCGAGAAGCTCGGCATCTCGCTCGACGAGCAGATGCGCCTCAGCGGCGTCGCCGTCGATGCCGTCTTCGACAGCGTCTCGGTGGCGACGACGTTCAAGGGCAAGCTCGCCGAGATGGGCGTGATCTTCTGCTCGTTCTCGGAGGCGGTCCGCGAGCACCCCGAGCTGGTGCGCAAGTACCTCGGCTCGGTGGTCCCGCACAACGACAACTTCTTCGCGGCGCTCAACTCGGCCGTCTTCAGCGATGGGTCGTTCTGCTACATCCCCAAGGGCGTGCGCTGCCCGATGGAGTTGTCCACCTACTTCCGCATCAACTCGGCCGGGACCGGCCAGTTCGAGCGCACCCTGATCGTCTGCGAAGAGGGCGCCTACGTCAGCTACCTGGAAGGCTGCACGGCCCCCATGCGCGACGAGAACCAGCTCCACGCTGCCGTGGTCGAACTGGTGGCCTTGGGCGAGAACTCGCAGATCAAGTATTCGACCGTGCAGAACTGGTATCCCGGCGACAAGGACGGCAAAGGCGGGATCTACAACTTCGTGACGAAGCGCGGCGCCTGCCGGGGAGTGAACTCGAAGATCTCGTGGACGCAGGTGGAAACGGGCTCGGCGATCACCTGGAAGTACCCGAGCGTGATCTTGCAGGGCGAGGGCAGCGTGGGCGAGTTCTACTCGGTGGCCCTGACCAACCACAAGCAGCAGGCCGACACCGGGACCAAGATGATCCACGTCGGCAAGAACACCAAGAGCACCATCGTCTCCAAGGGCATCTCGGCGGGGAACGGGCAGAACACCTACCGCGGGCTGGTGAAGGTGCTCAAGGGGGCGACGGGGTCGCGCAACTACTCGCAGTGCGATTCGCTGCTGCTGGGCGACCGCTGCGGGGCGCACACGTTTCCGTACGTGGAGGTGAAGAACCGCTCGTCCACGGTGGAGCACGAGGCCTCGACGTCGAAGATCGGCGAGGACCAGATCTTCTACTGCAAGCAGCGCGGGCTGTCGGCGGAGGACGCGGTCGGCATGATCGTCAACGGCTTCTGCAAGCAGGTGTTCCTGAACCTGCCGATGGAGTTCGCGGTCGAGGCGCAGAAACTGCTGGGGGTGAGCCTGGAGGGGAGCGTAGGGTGAAACGGAGGCGACCATGAATCACCTGACGGCGGACGAGGCGTTGTGCGACCGCCTCCTCGGCATCCTGGAGCCGGTCGAGGTGC
Source organism: Gemmatales bacterium (assembly GCA_038239195.1). Classification (GTDB taxonomy): domain Bacteria; phylum Planctomycetota; class Planctomycetia; order Gemmatales; family Gemmataceae; genus JBBSEZ01. Next base: position 12,869 of record JBBSEZ010000120.1, on the reverse strand, counting down.
GCGACGGGAATGGGAAGGTGCTCGGCGTCTACACGCCAGCCCGTTACTCCGAAGAGCGTGCCCTGTACGAGCAGTGGAAATCGCGGATCGACCCGGTAGAACTCAAGCGCCGCAAGGAGGCGCAACAAGGCCCGAGCTGCACCACGGCGGAGTTGCTGGCCCGTCTGGAATCGCTGGGGGCCTCGGAATGAGGTACACGGTTCGAGGTGGGCGGGGCCCTTCGGTTTTAGCGAAGGACAAGAGAAATGATTAACGTCACTGCGGACGGCTCGATGCAAGCGCTCCTGACTTCGTTCACCGATGAAACGGTCATTCGCGACGACAAGGGCAACCTCCTCGGCTATTTCGCGCCGAGCAAGCAGGCGAGGGCCCTGTTGTTTGAAAAAGTCAAAGCCTCAATTGACCCGGTCGAGTTGAAGCGACGGCAAGAGGCCGAACACGGCCAGGGGCTGCCCATCAGCGAGGTCATGAAGCGGCTCGAGGCGCTGGGGGCCTCGGAATGAGGTATACGGTGACCTTCCTGCCGACCGCCTCGGACCAGCTAACCGACATCTGGCTCGCGTCCTCCGACCGCGACTCACCGGGTCGAGCAACTCCTCCGAGCAAGCCCTGAAACTCAGGGAGAGGACTACTACGGGGATCGGATCATGGAAGAGTGGCCGCTGGTGGTTACCTTCAAGATCTCCCCGGATGATCGGTTGGTAGAGGTGTCTGGTGTCTGGCCCATGTAGCGAACGCGGGCGCTCGTCGCCCCGCATCCAGTTCTCACGGGAAGCGCTCTTCAGTCATGCTCGAAATCAACAACCTGCACGCCCGCGTGGAACAGAAAGAGATCCTACGCGGCGTCAACCTGAGTGTGAAGGCTGGCGAGGTTCACGCCATCATGGGGCCCAACGGCTCCGGCAAGAGCACCCTCGCGGGCGTCCTCACCGGCCGCAACGCCTACGACGTCACCGCCGGCGAGGTCCTCTACGAAGGCAAGGACCTGCTCGACATGGAGCCCGAGGAACGGGCCCGCGAGGGCATCTTCCTCGCCTTTCAGCACCCCGTCGAGCTGCCCGGCGTCAATAACATGTACTTCCTGCGCGCCGGCATCAACGCCATCCGCACCCACCGCGGCGAGCCGGAGCTCGACGCCGCCGCGTTCATCAAGGTCGTCAAACAGAAGACGAAACTCATGCACATGAGTGACGACCTGCTCAAGCGCCCCGTCAACGAGGGCTTCTCCGGCGGCGAGAAGAAGCGCAACGAGATCTTCCAGATGGCGGTCCTCGACCCGAAGCTGGCCATCCTCGACGAGACCGACTCCGGCCTCGACATCGACGCCCTCCGCGTGGTCGGCGAAGGCGTGACTGCCCTCCGCAGCCCCCACCGCGCCCTGGTCATCATCACGCACCACCAACGGCTGTTGAACTACATCGTCCCCGACCGCGTGCACATCTTGTCGGCGGGGCGCATCGTCCTGTCGGGTGGCAAGGAGTTAGCTCTCGAACTGGAGGCCAAGGGCTACGAGGGCGTCATCCGGGATCGGGCGGATCAAGAAGGGCGAGAAGAATGAGCACCACCCTGGAAACGACGTCGGCCAAACAAACCTACCTCGCGGCGTTCGAGCGGCTCGAGCAGGCCCTCGTCCCCGAGCGGCCCGCCGTGGCCCGGCTGCGCCGGTCCGCCATCGAGCGCTTCGACCAGGTCGGTTTCCCCGGCCCGCGCCACGAGGACTGGAAGTTCACCAGTCTCGCCCCCCTTCTGCGCACCGAGTTCTTGCTCCCGCCCGAGGACAGCGAGCAGGCCAGCGAGGCGTTCCGGCTGCTCCGGCACGAAGGCCCCGGAAGCACGCTCCTCCTCGCCAACGGCAACCGGCCGTTCCTGCTGAGCGGCAGCCAGTCCCTCCCCGACGGCGTGCGCGTGCTGAGCCTGGAGCAGGCGCTGGAGCAGTGTCCCGAGTTGGTCGAGCCGCACCTGGGCTCCGTCGCCGACTTCCGCGACCAGCCGTTCGTCGCGCTCAACACCGCCTTCTGGCGCGGCGGCGCCTTCGTCTACGTCCCGCCCGGCAAGGTCGTCGAGGGGCCGATTCAGCTCGACTACCTCGTGCCGGCCTTCAACGCCGAGGGCCCCTACCTGTGGTATCGGCGCGCCCTGATCGTGCTGGGGCGCGGCGCGCAGGCCACGGTGGTCGAGAGCTTCGATGGCCCGCCCACCCCGTTCGCCACCAACGCCGTCACCGAGGTCGTCCTGGGCGAGGGCGCTCGGCTCGACCATTACAAGGTGCTGGAGGAGCCAACGGTCGCGTTCCACCTCGCGGCCACGCAAGTCGTCCAGGCGCGCGACAGCAACTTCTCGACGCACTTCATCGGGCTGGGCGGGCGCCTGGTGCGCAACGAGGTGCGCGTCCGCTTCGACGGCGAGCACGCCGAGGCCACGGTCAACGGGCTGTACCAGGCGAGCGGGACGCAGCACGTCGATAACTTCACGGTCATCGACCATGCCAGGGCCCACTGCGCCAGCCACGAGGTCTACAAGGGCGTTCTCGACGGCAAGGCGCGCGGCGTATTCAACGGCAAGATCTTCGTCCGTCAGGACGCGCAGAAGACCGACGCCAAGCAGACCAACAAGACGCTGCTGCTGTCCGACGACGCCACCATCAACACCAAGCCGCAGTTGGAGATCTACGCCGACGACGTCAAATGCACCCACGGCGCTACCGTGGGGCAACTCGACGAGGAGCAGTTGTTCTACCTCCGCTCGCGCGGGATCGGGCTGGAAGAGGCCCGCTCCCTGCTGACGTTTGCCTTCGCCAACGACGTGATCGGCCGCATCAAGGTGGCCCCCCTGCGCGAGCGGCTGGAGCAGGCCCTGCTCGCGGCGCGCCACCTGCCCCAGGCCGGGACCGAGGACCAGTGATGAGCATTCTTCCCCCCATCGAGGTCGCCCCGCGCTCTCTGTCCGCGAAAGCGCCGGGCGGTTTCGACCCTCGCCGCGTGCGGCAGGACTTTCCCGTCCTTCAGCAGAAGGTCCACGGCAAGCCGCTCGTCTACCTCGACAACGCCGCCACCACTCAGAAGCCGCAGGCCGTCCTCGACGCGCTCCGGCACTACTACGCCACCGACAACGCCAACATCCACCGGGCGGTCCACCAGCTCAGCGAACGCGCCACCCGCGACTACGAGTCGGCCCGCGGCAAGGTGCGTCACTTCCTCAACGCCGCCGACGACCGCGAGGTCGTCTTCGTGCGCGGCGCCACCGAGGGCATCAACCTCGTCGCCCAGAGCTGGGGGCGGGCCAACCTGCGCGCAGGCGATGAGATCGTTATCTCGTGGATGGAGCACCACAGCAACATCGTCCCCTGGCAGATGCTGTGCGAGCAGACGGGCGCCGTCCTCCGCGTCGTGCCCATCAACGACGACGGCGAGTTGCTACTCGACGAGCTCGAGAAGCTATTGAGCGAGCGCACGCGCCTGGTGTCGATGGTCCACCTTTCCAACTCGCTGGGCACGATCAACCCGGTGGAGCGCATCGTCGAACTGGCCCACGCCTGCGGGGCGAAGGTGCTGATCGATGCGGCCCAGTCGGCCTCGCACCTGACCGTGGACGTGAAAGACCTGGATTGCGACTTTCTCGTCTTCTCGGGGCACAAGGTCTATGGCCCCACGGGCGTCGGCGTGCTGTACGGCAAGGCGGCGCTGCTGGAGGCGATGCCGCCCTGGCAGGGTGGGGGCGACATGATCCGCTCCGTGTCGTTCGCGAAGACGACTTACGCCGACCTGCCCAACAAGTTTGAGGCGGGCACGCCCAACATCGCCGGCGTCATCGGCCTCGGCGCCGCCCTCGACTACCTGCGCTCCGTTGGCCTGGAGGCGGTCGCCGCCCACGAGGACGCCCTGCTCCAGCACGCCACGGAGAAGGTCAGGCAAATCCACGGGGTGCGCATCGTCGGCAACGCCGCGCACAAGGCGGCGGTCCTCTCCTTCGTCGTGGAAGGCGGGCGCCTGGCCGCCCTCGACGTCGGCACCAAGCTCGACCTGGAGGGCATCGCGGTCCGCACCGGGCACCACTGCTGCCAGCCGGTGATGGAGCGGTTCGGGGTCGCCGGGACCGCGCGGGCGTCGTTCGCGATGTACAACACCCTGGCCGAGGTGGACTTCTTCGCGGCCGTGCTGGCCGACGTGGTCGAGGAGTCGCACCGGCGCGCGCTGGCGGTCGCGGCCGAGCCGCAGCGCTGCCCCGCCGAAGTGGCGCTGTGCAACTCCACCGCCGAGACGTGCCCGCCGAAACTGGGGGTGGCCTACGCCCCGGGGATGGGCGAATCGCCGCAGGACGTCGCCGCCGAGATCGCCGAGGTCTTCGAGTACCTGGAGAGTTGGAACGACCGCTACCAGTACCTGATCGAGCTGGGCGAGAAGATGCCCGCGCTGCCCGAGGAGATGAAGACGGAATGCACCCGCGTGCGCGGCTGCCAGAGCACCGTGTTCCTGACGGCGCGCCAGAGACCGGGGACGGAAGACGTGGTGGAGTTTCTGGCCGACAGCGACGCCCAGATTGTGCGCGGGCTGATCGCCTTGCTGGAGCATTTGTTCTCGGGCCAGAAGGCGGCCGACATTTTGGCGTTCGACGTCGAGGACTATTTCCGCCGGCTGGGGCTGGACCAGCACTTGAGCATGAACCGTCGCAACGGGCTGGCGGCGATGGTGCAGCGCGTCCGCCAGCACGCGGCCGGGCTGGCGGGAAAGTAGTCCGCCGCTCCGCGGCGGGGGGACCGCGACGGAGTCGCGGACTACATTCGACGGAGGGATCGTTCGTGGAAAGCAACCGATTCAACCTGTCCGTCGTGGGCGAAAAGCCCGACGCGCCCGCACCGCCACCCACCGACGTGCCCGAAGGCGCCACCCTCGAGGAGAAGGTAGTCGCGGCGATCCGCGGTTGCTTCGACCCGGAGCTGCCCGTCAACGTCTACGACCTGGGGCTGATCTACGATTTGAAGATCGACAAGAGCGCCGTCCACATCAAGATGACGCTGACCTCCCCGGCGTGCCCGGTGGCGGGCGCGTTGCCGCGCGACGTGGAGCGGCGCGTGGCGGCGGTGCCGGGCGTGACGAGCGCCAAGGTCGAGTTGGTGTGGGAGCCGCCGTGGGACCGGGGCCGATTGTCGGAGGAGGCGCAACTCCAGTTGGGGCTGTTTTGATTCGGGAGGCAGGGCGAGGGAAGAGGGCGTGGGGCCATGACCGGGCATTTCGAGGAAAACGGGGTGTCGTTCGACTACCCCGGCAACTGGCGGCTGGAACGCGAGGAGCACGAGGACGGCTGGGCGGTCACGCTGAGCAGCCCGGGCACCGCCTTCGCCCTGGTGCGCCTCGACCGCAGCATGCCGCTCGCGGAAGAGGTCGCCGCGACCGCGCTGGCGGCGCTGCGCTCCGACTACCCCGACCTCGAAGCCGAGCCGTGCGTGGACATGGTGGCCGGCGAGATGGCGATCGGGCACGACATGCACTTCTACAGCCTCGACCTGAGCAACACCTGTCGCACGCGCGTCGTGTACGGCGCGGCCGGCACCATCACGGTGCTGTGCCAGGTGAACGACCTCGAAGAAGAGGAGAACGGCCCGCTGCTGCGGGCGATTTGCGCGTCGCTGCGCACCGAAGGGGAATGAGGCCGCTTCTCCCCCACCCCCAGCGCCGGTTCGGCGGAACCCGCGCAAGACTTCACTCCAGGCAGCCTGGGCATAGCCATGCCTCGACTTCCACCTCACGGAGGGCCCCGCCCCGGGTCAATTCGGCGACCGCAGCCAGGTATTCGCCGAGGGCCCTCGCGCCCTCGGCCAGCCCTCGCCTCTCACTTCAGCACCTTCACCCGCACGTTCCGATACCGCACGTACTGCTTCGTGAAGTCCCCGCCCCCATGCACCTGAAGCGCGATCGAGCCGTCGTCCATGCGCTTGACCTTGTCCTGGTGTTCCATGAACTTCGTGCCCTTGATCCACGTCTCGATCTTTGCCGGGTTGCCGACGATGCGGGCCCGCAATTCGTTCCATTCGCCGTGCTTCCAGAACGCCGGCCAGTCCTTCGGCGATACCGGCAACTTGAAGTCTGTCTTGTCTTCCCGGATCTCGGACGGCTTCTTCAGGAACGTGAAGTTGCGCACGGTGTAGCCGGGGCTCAGCCCCTCGCCGTAAAGCCCCATCAGGTTGCCGTTGGGGTAGTAGTCGATCATCGCCTGGTGCGCCTGGCCGCGGTCGTTGCTGCGCAAGAACAGCCCGCTGTCGGGCCCGAAATCGTTCTTCATCTCCAGCGACACCTCGAAGTTCTTGTACTTCTTCTCGGTGAGCACGATCCCGCCGTTGCCCTTGACGTCCTGGCTGCCGAGGATGGCGCCCTTCTCGACCAGCCAGCGGCCACCCGACTTGTGCTTGCTGGCCGCGCTGTGCCCGCTCTTGGCGCTGACGTACCAGCCCTCGAGCGTTTTGCCATCGAAAATCGACACGAAGCCCTTGTCTTTGTCCTCGGCCTTGTCCCTGGAGCCGCCCACGCCGGGCAAGGTCAGCAAGGGCAACGCGCTCAACAACGCCACGATCGGGAGCAATCGCATGGGTGCCTCTCGGGAAGAGGAAAGGGACACGACACGCGGGCAGCATACCAGACGCCTGCGCTCGCGCCAGGTTTTCTTTGGGCGATGAGGGGCCAGAACGCCAAGCCGCAAGCGGCGGGCCCCTTCAGGCGCCTGCGGGCCGGCAATACTCCAGCAGGCCCAGGTCGGCCAGTTCCTCCTCCACCTGCTCTTCGGTGGGGTCGCGCAACGACTGCTTCACCTCCGCGCGCAGCAACTCGACCAACTTGGCGCGGGCCAGGGAAAGGCGCTTGCGAACGCCAACCTCCGTCAGGGGCTTGCCCGCGCTGGCCGTCAGGCGCTCGGCCATCTGGGCCGAGCGCAGTTCCGGGTGGTCCATCTTCAACTTGAGGACGCTGTAGAACTGCTGGCCGGTGCGTTTCTCGTGATTCGCCAAGGCCCGCAAGGCGCGCTCGACCAGTTCCTGTCGCCACAACGCCACGAACTCCTTCTCGTCCGCCGCCGAGCCCGGCGCTGCCGGGTCGAAATCGCCAAGGGCGTCCACGCGACGGCCCTGGCGCCGCTGATAATCGTTCACAAGGTTGGACAGGCAGGCCCGCAAGTAGTGGCGGAAGCGGCCGCGCTCGGGATCGACGTTCTTGAAGGCCCCGGTCATCACGCGGACACCGAGCTCCTGGAGGCACTCGGCGACGGCCTCCTCCGCCTCGCGCTCGTGGCGGAGCGCCCCGGCCAGGTAAAGGCGGGCCAGGCCCTGGTAGCGCTCGATCAATTGTCGTCGGGCGCGCTCGCGCGTCGCGGGCGTCGCGCCCGGGTCGTGGGCGCCGACCAGAAGCGTCCACGAGGTTGAATGGTGGTCGAAGTGGTCGTTCGGTTGCGGAGCGCCCATTGGCCCCTCCCTTTTCGCAAGCCCTGGGTAGTTCCTCCCTCACCAGTGTACCCGCGGCGAGGGCCCCCCAACTTGGGATGCGATCGCTTTCGCGATCCTCCACCGAGCCCGCGCACTCATTTCCGCACGTTCCACAGCCGGACCGTGCTGTCCTGGCTGGCCGTCAGCGCCTGCCGACCAGTGGGGGAGTACGCGACGCCCCAGATCCAGTTGGTGTGGCCGGCGAGCTGGCCGAGCTCCTTGCCGCTGGCGAGGTCCCACAGGCGAAGGACGTTGTCGGCGCCCCCCGAGAGCGCGCGGCGGCCGTCGGGCGAGACGGCGACGCAGTTCACCTCCTTGGTGTGTCCGGTGAAGCTGCGCAGCGCCTTGCCGCTGGGCACCTCCCACAGGCGCAGCGTGTTGTCGTGGCTCGCCGAGATCGCGTGCTTGCCGTCGGGGAGGAACGCGACCGCCATCACGTAGGAGGCGTGCCCCTCGAAGACGCGCAGCTGCTTGCCGCTCTCCACGTCCCACAACTTGGGCGAGGAGTCGCGCCCCGCGGAGAGCGCGTACTTGCCGTCGCGCGACAGGGCGACGCTGAAGACGTGGCCCCGGTGGCCTCGGAAACACTTCCGCTCCTTCCCCGTGGCAACGTCCCACAGCCGGACCGTGCCGTCGTAGCTGGCGGTCAGCAGGCGCTTGCCGTCGGCGCTGAAGGCGAGGCCGCAGACCGTGTCGTTGTGGCCCTTGAAGACCTGGAGCTCCTTCCCCGACGCCACGCCCCAGAGGCGCGCCTTGCGGTCCTCCCCGCCCGAGACGGCCTGCTTGCCGTCGGGCGAGAACGCGACTGCCACGACGCGGTCGGAGTGCTCGTCGCGGTTGTAGACTTCTTTCCCCGTCGTCAGGTCCCAGAGGCGCAGCGCGCGGCTGTCGCCGGAAAGGGCCAGCTTGCCCAGCGGCGAGAACGCGACGCAGTTGACCGCGCCGACGTGCCCCCGCAGGACCTTCGCCACGCCGTAGACGCTCCGGCCGATGCGCGCGACGAGGCGCCCGGCGCGACGGCGCACCTCGAAGTCCCGGGTCGTCTCCAGCTCTTTTTCGAGCGGCGCCAGGGCGGGCTCGCCGATCTTCGCCAGCGCGGCCTCGGCGGCCTCGCGCTCGTCGAACTCGGAGCTGCCGAGCTGCTTGACGAGTTTGCCAATCTCGGACTTGCTGGGGGGCTTGTCGGCGGCCCAGCTCAGGCCGGCGAGGGACAGCAAGGCCAGCGAGAGGAGAAACCGGCGCGGCATGATACGCTCCTTGCGGGCGGGAACGAGCCCTCCCTCTCGAAGTTATCGGGAAGGGGCGGAGGGAGGCAAGGGCGTGGTGGCTGGCAGGACGGCAGGTCGCGCTCTTGAGCTCGGCGAGGGCGAGGGCGAGAATGAGCCCTGGCGGGCGCTCGTGCTGGTAGCGGTCGTGGTGGAACAAGGCGAATGAACAAGCTCAAACTCGCGATGCGCTGGCTGCTGGGCGTTCTCTTCGTCCTGGCGGGCGGCAACCATTTTGTCCAGCCCGACCCGTACGTGAAGATCGTGCCGCCTTACCTGCCGTGGCACCTCGAGCTCGTTTACGTGAGCGGTTTCTTCGAGATGGCCCTCGGGGCCCTCCTTTTAGTGCCGAGGTACACCACCCTCGCTGCCTGGGGCCTGATCGCCCTGTTGATCGGGGTGTTCCCCGCCAACGTCCAGATGGCCCTCAACCCAGAGCTCTACCCGACCATCAGTCCCGTCGCCCTCTGGCTCCGCTTGCCGCTCCAGGGCGCGTTGCTCGCCTGGGCGTTCTGGTTCACTCGACGCGACGACGTTGGGGAATCGGTCGTGACAGCGGGGACAGCTCCCGTTCCCCCACCCGATGGAAGGTTGCCTCTGGCGCGCTTGACGAAACGTCGCGGGTGCCTCCTCGCGGGCCTCGGCGGGCTGGGGGCCCTTCTCGTGGCGTGTGGTCAGCCGACCTTCCTGCTCCTGCGCGCCCGGTTCCGCGACCGGCCAGTCCCCGACGACCTGCCGCCCAATCAGGCCGACGATGCCAGCCGGCTCGAGCGCACCGAGGTGGCCGAGGTCTGGGACGTGCCCGCGGCCCCCGCCGAGGCCGAGGCGCAGATGCGCGCCTTGCTGCGCCGCGCCAGGGCCCAGGCCCTGCGCGTCTCGATCGCCGGCGCCCGCCACAGCATGGGCGGGCACACGATCTACCCCGGCGGCATCGTCCTGAACATGCTCCCCTTCAAGCGCATGGAGCTCGCCGTCGAGAAGAAGGTGCTCCACGTGGGCGCCGGGGCGCGCTGGGCCGACGTGGTCCCCTACCTCGACGCTCACGGCCTCTCGGTGAGCGTGATGCAGGCCACGCGCAACTTCACCGTGGGCGGGTCGGTCAGCGTCAACTGCCACGGCTGGCAGCACGCCCGCCCGCCCATGGCCTCGACCGTGCGCTCCTTCCGGCTGATGAAGGCCGACGGCAGCGTGGTCCGCTGTAGCCGGACGGAGAACGCCGAACTGTTCTCCCTGGCGCTGGGCGGGTATGGCCTGTTCGGCGTGGTCCTCGACGTCGAGCTGCGCGTCGTGCCCAACGAGCGCTACCGGCCCGACGCGCCGCTGATCTTCCCCGCCCACGAGTACGCCGAGCGGTTTCGCGAGAAGGTGGAAGGCGATGAAGACGTGACGATGGTCTATGGCCGGATCAACGTGGCGCCGGGCGAGAAGACGTTCCTGCGCGAGGCGTTGCTGACTGTCTTTCGCCGCCACCCCTGCCCGCCCGAGGAGGTCCCGGCGCTGGTGAGCCCCGGCTACGCCACCCTCCGCCGCACGCTCGTCTTGGTGCAGATCGGCAGCGATGCCGGCAAGCGCCTGCGCTGGCGGGCGGAGCGCCTGGCGGCCGGGAGGATGGCGAACACGTACTTCTCGCGCAACCAACTGCTCAACGAGGACGCGACGCTCTACCAGGAGGGCAGGCCTGAGCGCACCGAGGTCCTTCACGAGTATTTCGTCTCGCCCGACCGGCTCGAGGACTTCCTGGCCGAGCTGCGCGCCATCGTGCCTCGGCATGGGGGCGACCTGCTCAACCTGACCGTGCGCGACGTGCGCCGAGACACCGAGACGTTCCTCCGCTACGTCGATCGCGACCTGTTCGCGCTGGTGCTGCTGTTCAGCCAGGAGCGCACGCCGCAGGGGGAGGAGCGCATGAAGGCGATGACGCGCGAGATGATCGACGCCGCGTTGCGCTGCGGCGGGCGGCACTATCTGCCGTATCGGCTGCACGCCACGCGCGAGCAGTTTCGCCGGGCGTACCCGCAGGCGGGACGGTTCTTCGAGCGGAAGCGCTTCCACGACCCGGACGAGCTGTTCCAGAATCGGTTCTACGTCGAGTATGGGCGGCGCTAGGCCACTCTGTCGAGCGACGGGCGAATCATCGAGCTCACGAGCGCTCGGAAAAGGTGGCGGAGCGCGACGGGTTGAGGAGCTCCGGTCCGTCGCCGTACGAGTAGGCACCGGACAGGTGCGCCAGGTGAGGAAGCCGCGACCAACGGAGCAGGGCGGCCCTGCCCTCGGCGCCGATCCCCGCCTGCAACAGGGTGAGGATGGCGAGGTCGGGAAAGCCGTGCGTCCCCAGCAGGGCGCGCATGCCGGCGTCGCCGAGCTTGCAGTTGAGCATGTCCAGACGCACCAGCCCGCGAAACGGGGCGCTGGCGAGCGCCCGCGCCCCTTCCTCCCCGATCGAGGCCCAGGCCAGGCGCAAGTCCTTCAGCCCGCCCAGCCGCGACGAGACGAGGGATTGCAGACAATTTCCGTCCAGTTTGTTGTTGGTCAGGTCGAGGCGCCGCAGCCGGGCCGCGAGCGGAGAGCGGGCCAATCGGGCGAGCCCCTCGGCCTTCGGGCCGGTCGAGCGAAGGGCCAGGGCGGTCAGCGACGGAAGCCCGGTGCCGTCGGCGAGGGCCGCCATGCCATCGTCCCCCAACGAGCTCGTGCTCAGGTCGAGCGTTTCGAGGCGAGCCAGGTACGGGCTGTTCGCCAGGGCGAAGGCCCCCTTGGGGGTGAGGTTGTTGCCGGTCAGGTCGAGGTGGCGCAGGTTGGCGAGGGCGGGGGCATTGGCCAGCGCCTCGGCGCCCGCGTCCCCCAGTTCGTTGCCCCCCAATTCGAGGCGCTCCAGCCCGCTCAGCCAGGAGGCAGCCAGGATGGGCGCGAGCAACGTTGGGCCGAGCTCGGTTCGGCCCAGACACAGACGTCGGAGGGCACGAAAACAAGTGGCACCAGCCAGGGCAGCGACCCCTGCTTCTCCGAGGGCGTTGCCCGCCAGGGACAGCCGCGCCAGCCGCGGCCAGGTGCTTCGCCCAGCGATGGCTTGGGCCGTGCCCGGGTCGCCGCGGTCCAGGACCAGTTCCACCGCCTCGGCCAGCGCCGGCGACTGGAGGAGGGGGCCCAGGGCGGCGCCGGCGCGGACGTACAGCCAGTGTAGTCGGGAGAGGCGCGGGGCGGGGACGACGTTCGCCAGGCCGGTCGCGCCTTTGCGGACGGCGACGTAACGAAGGGCGAGCGTGGACAGGCTCCTGAACACAGGCGCCCCCACGAGGGCCGCCAGGCAAGCGTCGCCCATCCCGTCGGGCACGTCCAGGGCCCGAAGCCCGCTCAGGTGGGGCGAGCGGGCCAGCGCTTCGCCCGCCGCCTTCGGCGAGCCGCTGATCCCCACGCGCAGCCGCCGGAGGTGGGCCACTCGGGGGCTGCCCGCCAGCCGGTCGAGCCACGGCGAGGTGAGGCGGGTATCGGTCAAGTACAGGCCGGAGAAGTGGGCCAGGGCGTCGAGCTCGAGCAGTTCGCCGATGTTGGTCTGCCGACCGTACCTCAAGACGAGCGTTTCCAGCCAAGGGACGACGTGCGGGGCGACCGCCAGCGGGGGGCGGTCGCGGAGCGCCGGGAGGCCGGCCTGTACCTCGATCAGCCCGCGGCGAAAGGCACACTGGCCGGGCCATGCGCGCAGGTCGCCGAGCCATTCGCCGGCGTGGCGGAGGTAGAGGGCGTGAACGCGGGCCTCCGCGACGGCCTCTTCCCCGGCCGGCAGCTCCTGCCGGGCCAGACGGACCTGAAGGCGGACGAACTCGGCGCGGTCGGCCTGGTCGTGTTCTTCGAGCCAGTCGGACAGGACGAGGCGGGGGGCGTCTTCGTCGGGCTCGTCCTTGCAGGCTTGGAGGAGGCGCTGCAACTCGGGCGGGATCATGGGTGGCTCGCTCCTCGGTCGCCTTCCTCGGCACGAAGAGCAGGCCCGGCGGGAGAGGGGCCTTGCGCCTCGGGGGGGGCGGGGGGGCCGCGCCCGTGTTCCCCCTCCCCCCCGCACCTGGGCGGGGTGTTGGCCCGCCCCCCGGGGGCGGGCCCCCCCGCCGGTGGTGGCGGGGGGGGCCCCCCAATAACGCGTCGTTTTTGGG
>JBBSEZ010000119.1:0-23270 GCA_038239195.1 Gemmatales bacterium | reverse complement strand
TAGTGGCGGGCGAAGCGGACGAGACCGGCGAGGTAGGCCTGGACGGTGCGTGGGGAGTAGTTGCGGCGGGCGAGCTCGTCGAGGAAGCGTTGACGCAAAGGAGTCATGGGACCATCCTCCGGGGAAGGGCCGGGCGAACGAGGCCCGGAGGATGTCAACGGTTGCCAAAAAGCGCAAGAGGAGTTTTTACAGAACGGGCAACCCTTCTCCCCCCCGCGGAGCGGGTTAGTTCAACAACGAGTTATGCCGTGCGCTTCTGGCCACCCTTCGTCCCCCCTACTACGCCGACGTCAACGACCGCGTCTGGATCGATGTATCGGGGCGCAATCTCTGGCCCGATGTGAACGTCCTCCGCGACGAGCGGCCCAACCCGGGCGGCGCTCTGGTGGCGGCACGGCCGACGACCCGTCCCGTGCGAGTTCGTGCCCCATCCGATGAGCGCAGGCAGACGTTCGTCGAGATTTATTGCCGCCGGGACGAAGAACACCTTGTGGCGGCAATCGAGGTACTCAGCCCATCGAACAAGTCATCGGGGGAGAGCCGGGACAAATACCGGAGCAAGCAGCGTGAGCTGCTCGACGGCAAGGCGCACCTGATCGAGATCGACTTACTGCGCGGGGGGACGCACACCACGGCCGTCCCCCAGGCGCTCGCCGTGGAGCAAGCCGGGCCGTTCGACTACCACGTCTGCGTTCATGCCTGCGACGCGCGGGAGGACTTCCTCGTCTACCCGGTGTTGCTGCCCGACCGCCTCCCCGTGCTGGACCTGCCGTTACTGCCTGGCGATGGAAGCGTGGCTCTGGACCTGCAAGCCGTGATGGACAGCGCTTATGACTCCGGCCCGTACAGCCAGCGGGTGCGCTATGCGGAGCGCGTGGCGCCACCGGCGCTGTCGAAAGAACAACAGGCGTGGGTCGAGAAGTTGCTGCGCGAGAAAGGGCTCGTGCCCGCCGCGCAGGGTTGACCGCCTCCCGATCCTAACGGCGCCACGTCTCGCGAAACGAAAAGCAAGAAGGGCGCCTCCCGCCCCCTTCACTCCGTGCCGCGCCCCACCCCCAGCGCATCGGCGATGCGGTTCACGTAGTTGAACCACGCCCCGATCATCGCGATCTGCAGCACCCCCCGATCGTCGAAGCCGGCGTCGCGCAGCCCCTGCACGTCGCCCGGCCCCATCGAGGCGGGGGAGGTCGTCAGCTTGGCGGTGAAGTCGAGCATCGCCCGGTCTTGCGGCGCGAGGTCGGCCTGAGTATGGTCCCGCCGCAACGCGGCGGCGAGCTCCTCGTCGAGGCTCACCCGACGCAAAAACTCGGCGTGGCTCTCCACTCAGTAGAAGCACCCGTTGCGCGCCGACACCACCGTCGCGATCATCTCGTGCTGCCGGCGCGTCAGCGGCAGGTCGGGCGCCAGGAGCACCGCAAACGTCGCCATCGCGTGGCGCATCCCCTCGGGGATCAGGCTGTGCGCCGCGGTGATGCTTTCTGTCCCGCCGTCCGGGCGCACCAGGGCTGGCACCGCATCGCGATATTCGGGAGGATACAGCGCGCCCAGCGCCGCATAGATGGCGCCCAGGCCGGCGTCGGCCTCTTCGGCGGGCACGGTCTTGATCCAGGTCATGGCGTGTCCCTCCACTCAACGATCTTACGCGGAGAGAGAGAGACCGGCACGAACGCGGGCGCAGGCTCTTGCGACCGCTCCCGCGCAGGAGTAGGATGCAGCGAGCGGTCCCCGGGACCAGGCTCGTCTTTCTCATCGTCTCCGTCTGGCCCGTGGCCCATCTTGTCACGTCGAGGGCCTTCATCATGTCTCATCGCGATCGTGTCCGAGGTGAGCCCGCGCCGCCGCTGGCGGAAGGCGCGCGGGGGCTGGTCCGCCTGGTGTGTACCAGCAACCCCTTCTACGTCCTCAGCGCCGGGCTGTTCCTGGCGGGCCTGTGGGCCTCCTTCGGGGGCCAGTCCCGCGAGATCGACACCTGGGCGCTCATGGCCGGCCTCGCCGGCTACGCGCTGCTCCTCGCCGTCACCGCCTGCCTGCTCGTCCGCTTCGCCGGCGTCTGGGACGACGTGCGGACCGTGCTGCTGCTGGTCGTGCTGATGTTCCTCGCCACGTCGGTCACCTTCGACGAGGTACTCGTCAGCAACCCCGAGCGCGGGCTCGCCTGCTTCGTGGGCGGTCTGCTCTTCGCCGTCGCGCTGAGCGAGGGCGTGATCCGGGGCATTCGGCTCTCTTTGCCGGCTCTGTTCCGCGGCCCCTACTATCTGGTCCTGGCGCTCTTCTTCCTCTATCCGCTGGCCCTCGGCACGCTGCCTGCCAACCCGCACAGCGAGGAACTCACGTGGGGGCTGTTTGGCTTCTCCCCCGCGGCGGGGCTGGTCTTCCTGACGTTGCTTCCCGCCATCCGGCGCGGCCCGGCCTACGTCCGCGACAACGGCAGCCCCTGGCGCTGGCCGTTCTACCCCTGGGCCCTGTTCGTCGTGCTCGGGCTCGCCGTCCCGGCGCGGGCCTTCCTGCTGTGCTGGTCGATGCACGTCCCCGAAGGCGGGCTCGACCGGATCGTCTTCGGCCCCTATTTCCTCGTGCCGTTCGGCCTGGCGATTGCCGTGCTGCTGCTGGAGGCCGGCCTCGTCTCCTCGCGCCCTTGGGCGCTCCGGCTCGCCGTGGCCGCGCCGGCCGGGCTCGTCGTCCTCGCGGTCGTGGGCCATCGCCCCGACCCGATCTACCAGGGCTTCCTGGAGGGGCTCGCCGACCGGCTCGGCGCCGGCCCACTTTACCTGACGCTCCTCGCATCGGCGAGCTTCTACGCCTACGCGGCCCTGCGCCGCACGCCCCTCGCGGCCGAGGCGCTGACGGCAACGCTGGTGGCGCTGGCAGTCGCCCCGGCCGGCCTCGAACCGGGCGAGCTCGCAGCGCCTCGGCCACTACCGATCCTGGCAGCGGGAATGCTCCAGTTCGGGCTCGGGCTTCGCCGGCGCCATTCCTGGCGCTGCCTGCTCGGCGGCGCTTGCGTCGTGGGCGCTGTAGTGCTGGCCCTCCCGGAGGAGATCGACCCCGCTCTCCGTGCGCCGATCGCCTTCCACCTGGCGTTGATCGCCCTGTTCCTCGTCGGGGCCGAGTTCGACGACGCGCTGGGCCGGGCGCTCCGCGTCGGGGGCGGGGCCCTGGTGCTGCTGGCCTGCCTTGCCGCGACGTTCGGCTCCTTCGAGGACGCCGAAGGCGTCGCGCCGTGGGCCCTGATCGTCTATCCGCTGGTCTTGGCTGCGGCCCTGGCAGCCTACGGCTTGGTGCTGGGGCATCGGCCCTCCCTGTCGCTGTCCGCGCTGGCCCTTGCCTGCTGGCTCGGGGCCGTCGGCTGGCAGGGCTACGCCGTCCTGCGAGAGGTCGTGACGGGGCTGGACCACATGGTCCTGGGCCTGGTCTTGCTCGGCCTCGCCGTCCTGGTCAGCCTGGCCAAGTCCGGCGCCCTGTCGCGCTGGGTCGCGGCGCGGGGTTGGGGGCTGGCCCCCGACGGGCGGCGAGCTCCGCTTCGGAGCGTTCAGCCGGAGTAACGTGCGCAACGTTCCTCAAGATGCTAGGGGGGCGAGCCGCGGGCCCGCGCCCGAGCCCGCCGGCTGGTCGGCCTGTCCTCGTCAACAGAGGGCGAATGCTGTTGACGAGGGGGGCTGGCGATGCTGCATTATCCGAAGATCCCCGACAGTCGCAACTGTCCGGGTGGCCGTTGCCTCGCGTTCGAGAAGTACGACGGCACGAACCTTCACTGGGATTGGGACCGCGATTTCGGGTGGCACGCCTTTGGCACGCGGCGCGATCAGTTCAATCTCACTGCCGAGGGAGTGGCCCGTTTCGACGCCGCCCACCCCGGCCTGGAGGGCTGTGCCGAGCTCTTCCAGGCCACGCTGGCGGAAGGCCTCGAGCGCGCGTTGCGCGACCACGCCGCCTTCGCCAACTGCCACGAGGTCAAGGCCTTCGCCGAGTTGTTCGGCCTCAGTTCGTTCGCGGGGGCGCACAAGGCCGGCGAGCCGAAGCAACTCGTTCTGTTCGACGTCTGGGCAGGGCCGATCGGCCCGATCGGCCCGGAGCAGTTCGTGGCGGGCTTCGGCCACCTGAGCATCGCCCGGGTCGTCTATCGGGGCAAGTTCACGGGACAACTCACGGAGGACGTCCGGAGTGGAAAGCTCGGCGTGGAGGAAGGGGTGGTGGTCAAGGGCGGGAGCGGAGGCGAGGACCTGTGGATGGCGAAGATCAAGACCAACGCCTACCTGGCACGCCTTCAAAGCGCCTTCGCGGACCGCTGGCATGAATTCTGGGAATGACTCCGCCGCTTGTCTTTCCGGGGAAGGCCGATTAGGTTAACAAATACGGCGCGAGCGCCGGGAGGCGGGGCCGACACGTGGCGGGGGCCGAACACTCATGGCGAACCAACTCGAGCCGGGCGCCAGCCTCGGCAAATACCGCATCCTCTCCCACGTCGCCACCGGCGGGATGGGGACGGTCTACAAGGCACTGGACGAGGCCCTCGACCGCGTCGTCGCCCTCAAGGTGCTCTCCCCCGAGATGACGGCCAACCCGATCCTCCTGGAGCGCTTCCACCGGGAGGCCCGCCACGCCGCGCGCCTCAATCACCGCAACATCGTGGCGCTGTACGACTTCAACAAGGACGATGGCCTGTACTACCTGGCGCTGGAGTTCGTCCAGGGCATCGACCTGGCCGACCACATCGCCCGCCGCGGCAAGCTCAACCCCGAGGAGGCCCGGCGCATGCTGATCCAGGCGGCCAAGGCCCTCGACCATGCGTTCGGGCAAGGCATTACCCACCGCGACATCAAGCCCTCCAATTTCCTGCTTTGCCGCGAGGGAGACCGACTGGTCGTCAAGCTGACCGACCTGGGCCTGGCGCGCACCGTCAACGAGGAGGAGTTCCGCGTCACGCGGGCCGGCACGACCGTTGGGACGGTCGATTACATGGCCCCCGAGCAGGCGCGCGACAGCGACCTTGCCGACGTGCGCAGCGACATCTACTCGCTCGGTTGCACTCTCTATCACATGCTCGCTGGCCAGCCCCCCTTCGCCGAGGGAGGGCTGGGCGAACGCGTCTACAAGCACCTGGCCGTCGATCCAACCGACGTCCGCGAGGTCAGCCCCGAAGTGCCCGCTGGGCTGTGGTTCGTCCTCCAGCGCATGCTCGCCAAGGCGCCCGAAGATCGCTACCAGACTCCCGCCGAGCTAAGCGAGGCGCTCAAGAACCTTCCCGACAGCGCCCCCAACGTCCGCGAGGCCCCCGCCATCGAGGCGCCCGAAGCCCGCCCGAAGCCCGCCCCGCGCTCGCCGGCACGGCGCGCCGCCAGGCCGCCCACTCCGCCCCCCGCGCCGGCCAAGCCGGCAAGGGCCTCCGAGTCGGCCCCCTCTCGTCCGCGCGAGGGCCCCCCCGCCTCGACGCCTGCTCACCCCAAGCGGCGCTCCACTGTGCCGGAGATCGGGTTGCCCGCGGATGCTGTGCCTGCCCAGCTTGGCCTCTCGGCAGAGCAAGTGCAGGCCGCGGCGGGGCAGTTCGAGCGCGCCGGCGAGGTCCTCCGGGAGAGCGGGCCGACCGACTACGTCCTCCAGTTGCTGCTGAGCTGCTGCGCCCTCGATCCGACCAACCTGCGCTATCGCCAGACGCTGCGCGAGGCCACCCGGGCCGCCGGGGGCAAACGCGGCGGTTGGCTCGGCGCGCTGTCCCCTGGCACCCTCGCGGCGCGCGGCAAACTCAAGGCGGCCCGCCGAGCGGGCGATCACCTCAAGGTGCTACAGGTGGGCGAGAAGTACCTGGCCCGCGCCCCCGCCGATGCCGGCGCCCAGGCCGACATGGCCGAGTCCGCCGAGGCGCTCGGGCTCATGACCCTGGCCGTCTGGCTCCTGGAGCAGGCCCGCACGCACGACTCGACCGTCAGGGCCCTGCGCACCCTTGCCCGGCTCTACGAGAAGCTCCACCGCTACCCCCAGGCGATCGTCGCGTGGCAAGCGGTCCACAAGGCCCACCCCACCGACAACGAGGCCACCAACAAGGTCCGGGAGCTCTCCGTCACCGAGACGATCGCCCGCGGCAACTACCGGGGGGCCGTGAAGGGGGACGAGGAATAGCCCCGCCTCGGCCCTTGCAACCTGTCTCCCGATCCTCGACAATCCTCCCATGTCGCTCGTCTCTCGCCGGGAGGGCCTGCCCGAATGAATCGCATCCTCATCGCGGCCTGCGCCGTTCTCGGCGGCCTCGTACTCGCACTACCCACCGCCGCGACGCGCGAGCGCCTCGCCGCCCCCGTTGTGTTCGGCCTCGACAAGCGCCTTCCCTGCACCACGTCGCGCGTGAGCGGCTCGCCCGACCCGCCACCGCCCTACCGCACGCGCCGCGCCTTTGAGCGCCTGGCGTTTCGCAGCCCTCTCTACCTCACCAGCGACGCAACTCATCCGGGCGTCTTCGTCGTCGAGCAGGCGGGGCGCATCGTTTATTTCAAGGCCGCGGACGACCGTACCCACCTCTTCTGCGAGCTCAAGGACCACGACTTCTATGCCATGACGTTTCACCCGAAGTATCGGGCCAACGGCTTCGTCTACGTCTTCGCCAACGGGCCAAACTCGAAGGCGAAGAAAAAGAATCGCATTCTCCGCTTCCGCGCCGCGGGCGATCCCCCGCGCTGCGACCCGAAATCGCAGCAGCTCGTCATCGAGTGGGAGTCGAACGGCCACAACGGCGGAGACCTCGTCTTCGGCCTCGACGGCATGCTCTACGTGACCTCCGGCGACGGCACGTCCGACTCCGACGGCGACAACACGGGGCAGGACCTGCGCGACCTCTGCTCCGGCGTGCTGCGCCTCGACGTGGATCGCGCCCCGCCCGGCAAGGGCCACGCCGTCCCGCCCGACAACCCGTTCTCGAAGGTCAAGGGCGCCCGCCCCGAGCTCTACGCCTTCGGGCTGCGCAACCCCTGGCGCATGAGCATCGACCGCCCGACCGGCGACGTGTACGTGGCCGACGTCGGCCAGGACCTCTGGGAGATGATCTATCTCCTGAAGCGCGGCGCCAACTACGGTTGGAGCACCTTCGAGGGCAGCCATCCTTTCTACCCTCAGCGCAAGCTCGGCCCGGCCCCGGTCGTCAAACCGCTCGTCGAGCACCCGCACTCCGAGGCGCGCTCGATCACCGGCGGGCACGTCTACCGCGGCAAGCGCTTCAAGGCCCTGGTCGGGGCCTACGTCTACGGCGACTACGCCACGGGCAAGGTGTGGGGCCTGCGCCAGGTCGAGGGCAAGATCGCGTGGCAGAAAGAGTTGGCCTCGACGCGCTTGCAGATCGTCGCCTTCGGGGCCGACCGCGACGGCGAGCTCTACCTCGTCGATTACGGAGGGCAGATCCACCAGTTCGAGCCCTCCCCGCCGCCGGCCGAGCCCTCCACCTTCCCGCGCAAGCTGAGCGAGAGCGGGCTGTTCGCCTCGGTCCCCGAGCACCGCCCCGCGCCCGGCGTGGTCCCCTACGACGTCAACTCGCCACTATGGTCGGACGGCTCCCACAAGGTGCGCTTCTTCGCCATCCCCGGCCTCGGCCGCGTTCCCTTCGTCGAGCAAGGGGCGTGGACGTTCCCCGAGGGCACCGTGCTCATCAAGACGTTCGCCCTCGACCTCGAGGCCGGCAACGCCTCCACCCGGCGCCGGATCGAGACGCGCTTTCTGACGTTCCAGCAGGGCGAATGGCACGGCTACTCCTACGCCTGGGACGACAAGGGGCTCGACGGCCATCTCGTCGAGGCTGGGGGGCGCGACCGGGAGCTCCTCATCAAGGACGCGAAGGCGCCCGGTGGGACGCGGAAGCAGACGTGGCACTTCCCGAGCCGGGCGGAGTGCATGGTCTGCCACTCGCGCGCCGCTAACTACGTGCTCGGGCTCACCACGGCGCAGATGAACCGCGATTTCGACTACGGTGGGGGGACCGTCCTCAACCAGTTGACCGCCCTCGAAAAGCTGGGGCTGTTTCGCGTCCCCCTGGCCAACCATTCTCGGGCCCTTGAAGGCATCTTCTCGACGCCCCGGCACCTGGCGCGCGTCGCGCTGCGGCAAACGGTGCCGAGGCCGCTGCGGAATGCGAGCGTCGATCCGCTCGAAAAGAAGGCCCGCCAGCGCTTCGACCGCTGGTCGCAGAAGCTGACGAACGACCTTCAGAAGCGCGAGGCGACGAGCCTGGCTTGCCTCCCGGAAGACCTGCCGCGCCTGGCGAGCCCCTACGACCGCAAGGTCGAGGTGGGCGCGCGGGCGCGGTCCTACTTGCAGAGCAACTGTGCCCACTGCCACGTCTGGGCGGGGGGCGGAAACTCGGCAATCGACCTGCACGTCAACACGCCGCTGGTGAAGATGAAGCTGGTGGGCGAGCGGCCATTGCACGATCGCTTCGGGATCGCCGACGCTTTGTTGGTTGCGCCCGGCGCGCCGGAGCGGTCCATCCTGTATCACCGCGTCGCGACGCAGGGGCGAGGGCGGATGCCTCCCCTCAGTTCGTCGGTCGTCGATGAGCAAGCCGCGGCGCTGTTGCGCGACTGGGTTCGGGGAATGAAGCCGGCGCCGGGCGTGAAGAAGTAAGGCGAAGGGCAGGAGTTGGTTTGCTGTAGGACGGCTTTCCTGAGCCGTCCGGACGGCTCGGGAGAGCCGTCCTACATCCCGGACGGCTCGGTAGGGCCGTCCTACAGGGGCGCTTTTTCCTGCCGGTCGCTTACGCATTGTCGCCGGCGCCTGATGAGAACGAACGATGCCCGACTGGTTCTATCGCACTGTCTCGCGCCCGCTCCTCTTCCGCCTGTCAGCCGCGCGGGCGCGCGACTTCGCCCTCGGCTTCATGGGCCGGCTCGCCCGCCTGCCTCTCGGCCCCTCCGCGATCGACTTCATGGGCCACATGCGCGCCGATCCGCGCCTCCAGCGCACCTTCTTCGGCGTGAGGTTTCCGACGCCCGTCGGCCTCGGCCCGATACTCGATGGCGGCGGGGTCGCCCTGCCGGCGCTGGCGCGCTTCGGCGTCGGCTTCCTCGAGGTCGGGCCCGTGACCGTCGAGCCGACGGCCGGGGCGCTGGAGCGCCGGCCCGGCGAGGAGGCCGTGTGGTCGTCCTCCCCAGGGGCGACGTGGGGGCTGGACGAGATCGTCAGGCGCATCCCCGCGAAGCCGTTGGGGGTGCCTGTCGTCATCCGCCTCGGCTGTGCCCCGGGCGCTGACGCCGAGCGGGCGGGCGGCGAGTGCGCGAGGATGATCGAGGTTCTGGCGGGCCGGGGCGACGTCTTCTCGCTCAACACGCTGGCCCACGCCATTGAGAGAGGCTGGTCGGTCGAGCCGTGGCGAGACCACGTGCGGTGCGTGCTGAATGCGGCGCAGGGGGGGCCCCAACCTCGCCCCGTGCTGGTCGTCGTCCCGGCCGACGTCGATTTCGCGGCGTTGGAGCGCTTCCTGCCACCGGCGCGAGAGCTGGGCGTCGCGGGCGCACTCATCGACGGCAGCCTTCGCGCCCAGCCCTCGGGCCGGGTGTGGGGCGCGCCCGCCCGGGAAGTGTCGCTGGCCCTCGTGCGGCACTTGCGCGCCTGCCACGGCCCCGACCTGGTGCTGGTCGCGAGTGGGGGCCTTCACGAGCCGCAGCACGCCCTCGACATGCTCGACGCCGGCACCGACCTGGTCGAGGTCGATACGGGCCTGATCTATACCGGGCCCGGTTTGCCCAAGAGGACCAACGAGGCGATCCTCGCCACGCGGGCCGAGCCGTACCCCGACGCCCCGCAGCGCCCCGCCAAGATGGCGTGGTTCTGGTGCGCCCTGATGGGCGCGGGGATGTTCCTGGGCAGCGTGCTGGCGCTCATCATCGCCGCCACGCGCGTCGTGCTCCCCTACGACGAGCACTTCGTCAACATGACGCGGGAGGAGCTCCACGAGGTCAACCCGCGCCTGCTGGACTTCATGGCCCACGACCGGGTGAGCCTGGCGGGGACGATGGTCGCCATCGGCGTGCTCTACCTGGGGCTATCGCTGTTCGGCGTACGGCGCGGGCTGCACTGGGCGCGGCAGAGCGTGGTGACGTCCGCCTTCGCCGGCTTCGGCAGCTTCTTCCTGTTCCTGGGCTTCGGCTACTTCGACCCCTTCCACGCCTTCGTGACGGGCATCCTGTTCCAGTTCCTCCTGCTCGGTCTGTACGCCGACCTCGGCCCGCCGCCGCTACCCCCGGCGCTCGACCTCCGCGGCGACTGGCGCTGGCGGGCGGGCCTGTGGGGCCAGCTCGTGCTCGTGGTGCATGCGTGTGGGGTGCTGGGGGCAGGGGTGGTGATCGCCAGCATGGGCGTGACGCAGGTGTTCGTCCACGAGGACCTGGCGTTCATGCACACGACCCGCGAGGCGCTGGTGCAGGCCAACCCGCGCCTGGTGCCGTTCGTCGCCCACGACCGCGCCACCTTC
This sequence comes from Gemmatales bacterium, assembly GCA_038239195.1. Taxonomy (GTDB): domain Bacteria; phylum Planctomycetota; class Planctomycetia; order Gemmatales; family Gemmataceae; genus JBBSEZ01. Next base: position 12,826 of record JBBSEZ010000119.1, on the reverse strand, counting down.
GGCGGCATGCTCGTTTCCTGCGGGCTGACGCTCTTGACGTGTGCCCTGTGGGGCTACCGGCCCGGCTCGGCGTGGTTGTGGTGGACGATGCTCCTGGCGGGGACGGCCGCCTACGCCGCGGCCATCGGCGTGCATTTCGTCGTCGGCTACACAGACCCGTGGCACTTGACGCCGGCGTTCTCGGGGCTCGTGGCACTGCTGGGGGGGCTGGGGCTGTCGTATCCGTTCTTGACTCTCTCCTCGACGCCGGGCAGCGAGGGCGCTGCCCGGCGCTGAGGGGCGGGCCTGATCGCGCGGTGCGGGGATTGCCTTGCGGTAGCTGAGGGGCTTCCTGCCCAATCTGGCAGACAATTTTGTCTTTGACCTTATCCAGCCCAGCGAAACAAGAGCAACGGGGGGGACGGGAGGGGGCCTGACGGAGAGCCACGTGGCGGGGGCCTCTGATGGGCCCTGTGCTCCCGGGGACGGGGCGGCTCGACGGCAAGCATCGCCCCGCGCCCGCTCGGTCACGTCAGCCCCCCAATCGGCTCCCCGTGGTAGACGTAGTGCGGCCGCCCCAGCGCGTCGAGCCACTCCCCCGTCTTGGGAATGCCCAGCGCCTGGTAGATCGTCGCCCCCATGTTCTCCGGCGTTTGCGGGCACGTCGCCGGGTACGCCCCGTTCTTGTCCGACGAGCCGATCGCCGTCCCCCCCCTCGTCCCGCCGCCCGCGAAGAGCACCGTCTGCACGGCCCCCCAGTGGTCGCGGCCCGCCAGCTTGTAGAACTGCGGCAAGCGCGAGATGCGCGGCGTGCGGCCGAACTCCCCCGCCATCACTACCAGCGTGCTGTCGAGCAGCCCGCTCTCGCTCAGGTCGTCGAGCAGCGCCGAGAGGGCCTTGTCGGTCGGCGGAAAGAGCTTGTCCTTGAGGTGAGGGAAGGCGTTGCCGTGCGTGTCCCACGTCTCGTTGTTGCCGAGGTTCACCTGCACCAGGTTTACCCCCGCCTCGACCAGCCGCCGGGCCATCAGCAGCGAGTAGCCGAAGGCGTTTCGCCCGTAGCGGTCGAGAACGCGCGGGTCGGCCTTGAGTACGTCGAACGACTGGCGGGCCCGCGGGTCGCTCAGGAGCGACACGGCGCCCTGGTGGTAGCGGTCGAACCGCCCTGCCCCCGCCTCCAGCACGCGACGCTGCCCGTCGATGTGCCGCAGCAGGGCCAGGCGCTGGTCGAAGCGCCCGGCGGCGACGCCCTGCGGCAAGGAGAGGTCGGGTATCTGGAATGCCTTCTTCTTGGGCGGGATCGGGCGGTCCTGGTGGTCGAACTCGTACTCGGGGTACGCCCCGTAGGCGCGGGGGTCGAAGGGCGAGGCCTCGATGATCCACGGGTCGCGCGCCCGGCCCATCTGCCCGGCGAAGGGACCGGGGATGACGCGGCCGCTGTTGTGGACGTTCTTGTCCGGGAGGATGACGGCGGGCGGCAGGTTGTTGCGGGCCCGCGTCACGGCGCCCGCGACGGCGGCGAGGGAGGGCCAGTCGGTCGGCTGCGGCTTGCTGGCGTTGAAGCCGGGGGGCACCTGCGAACGGCCGGTGAGCATCAGCAGGTGCCCGGCGGAGTGGTCGTTCGTCTTGTGGGTGAGCGAGCGGACGAGCGACCACAGGTGACTGCGGCGCGCGAGCTGGGGCAGGTGTTCGCAGATGCACACGCCCGGCGTGCGCGTGGCGATCGGCTTGAACTCGCCGCGGATGCCGTCGGGCGCATCGGGCTTCAGGTCGAAGCTGTCGTGCTGGGCGAGGCCGCCCGAGAGGAACACGTAGATGACAGTGCGCGCCTTGCCGCGGCGCGGCGCGGCGGCGCGCAGTTCCGCGAGGTGATTCATGCCCAGACCGAGCAGGCCGACGGCGCCGGCCTGGAGGGCGGTGCGGCGAGTCAACAGAGGGTGATGCGTCGCGGCGGAGGGAGACATCGGCGTTCTCCGAGGCGAGGAAGGCAGGAGGCACTATCCGGCATCCTACCCGCGAGGAGATAATCGTGCCAACGAAAAGGCGCCGACGGATCGTTTCAGGGAATGACCTCCGGGGCGCCGCGTTGTAAAGACGTGGACGGCTGCGCCGTCAGCGCGTACCATGCGCGAGGTTGCTCGGGCGCCGTCCCGGCGTCGGGCCAAAGCGTTCGCGGAGCAGCACGATGAAGCGACCGGCGTGGCAGATGGTTGTGGCGGCGGCCCTGGTCCTGGCCCTGAGCGGGAGCAGTCGGGCCAACGAGGCCCGCGCGGCCACCGCCCTCGAGAAGCTCGGCGCCAGCGTCACGCGCGAGAAGGGCCCGGGCTCGCCCGTCGTGATGGTCGTCTGCCGTTCCCTCCCCGTCACCGATGCCGACTTGAAGGAACTGCGCAACCTCCCCGCGCTCAAGCGCCTCAGCCTCGAACGCACCGCGATTACCGACGCCGGGCTTGCGGAGATTGCCGGGCTGAAAAAGCTCCAGTGGCTCAGCCTGATGAACGCCAACGTCGGCGACGCGGGGCTGGCCCACCTGGCGAAACTCCCCGCGTTGGAGGAGCTCGACCTCGACGGCGCCCGCGTCACCGACGCCGGGCTGAAGCACCTCGCCGCGCTCGAAGGGCTGAAAACGCTCGACCTCCGCAACACGCGAGTCACCGGGGCCGGGCTCGCCGGCCTGGTCGGCGCGAAGAACCTGCGCTCCCTCTATCTGCCCCCTGCGGCTCGCGATGCTGCCGGCCTGCGACATTTGATCCAGATCACGCGCCCGGAGTCCCTCGACCTGGGCGAGTGGAAGGTCGGCAATGCCGGCCTGAAAGAGGTGCGCAGCGCCAGGGGCTTGAAATCGCTCAACCTCGAAAAGACCGAGGTCACCGACGTCGGGCTCGCCGCCCTCGCCGGACTAAAACTGCGCACGCTGGTCGTCCCGGCGCGCGCCCACACGAGCCTCGGGCTGAAACACCTCCTGGCCGCGACCCAGCCGACCGATCTCGCCCTCACGGGGTGGAAGATCGGCGACGGCGATCTCGCCGCGCTGGGCAAGGTGGCGAAGCTCGAGAAGCTCTCCCTCGCGGGCACGCCGGTGACCGACGCGGGACTGAAACACCTGCGCCCCCTCACCGGGCTCAAGTCGCTAAGCCTGTTCAACGCGCGCCACATCACCGACAGGGGGGCCGAAGACCTGGCAATCTTGTCCGCCCTCGAAGCCCTCGACCTCGACGGCACCGGCCTCACCGACAAGGGGCTGCCGGCCCTTGCCCGGCTCGCCGCCCTGCGCCATCTCGACCTGGCCCACACCCGTGTCACTCCTGCCGGCCTCCACCAGCTCGCGAAGCTCGAGCTCCTGCGTACGCTTGTCTTGCCCCAATCGGCGCGCAACGACGCCGGGCTCAAGGCGCTGGTGAAGATCACCCATCCCACCAGCTTGAACCTCTCCGGCTGGTCGATCACGGAAGCGGGGCTGAAAGCGCTCGCCGGGCGGAAAGCGCTCAACGAGCTCGTTCTGCCCACCTCCCTGCGCACCGACGCCGGGCTCGCCCACGTCGCCCGACTGAGCCGGCCCACCGAGCTCGACCTCTCCACCTGGAAGGTCAGCGACGCCGGCCTGCGGATCGTCGCCGGCATCGAGACGCTCCAGAAGTTGGGCCTCGCCGGGGCCCCCATCAGCGACGCGGGCGTCAAGGAGCTCGCCGCGCTAAAAGGGCTGCGCTCTCTCGACCTCTCGCGCACCGGCGTGACCGACGTGGGCGTCAAGGAGCTCGCCCGCCTGGAGCAACTGACCGACCTCAATCTTGCCGACACGTCCGTCACGGGGGCCGGCGTTGCCCCACTCGGGCGCCTGAAAAACCTGCGGTCCATCGTCCTGCCTCCCTCCGCGCGCGACGATGACGGGCTGAAGGTGTTCGTGAAGGTGGCCCGTCCTTCGGAGCTCGACCTCGCTGGTTGGAGGGTGACCGACGCCGGCCTGGCGGCGCTGGCGGGGCTGAACCTCACGCGCCTCGACCTTCAGGGGACGCAGATCACGACCGAAGGGCTGAAGCACCTTGCCGGGCTCGAGTCGCTGCGCGCCCTCCTCCTCCCGCAGCAGGCGCGCAACGACGCCGGGCTGAAGTATCTGGTGAAGCTGACGCGGCCTGCCGAGCTCGAGCTCAACGGCTGGCGCGTCGGCGACGAGGGCATGAAGGTCATCCCCTCCCTGAAGGGACTGCGGAAGCTCGAGCTCCTGGACACGGACGTCACCGAAGCAAGCCTCCCGCTCCTGAGCGAATTGAAGGAGCTGCGCACTCTCCAGTTGCCGGTCGCGCTCCAGAACGCGAAGTCCCTCGATTCCATCGCCCAACTGAAGCACCTCGACGCCCTTCGTCTCGCCGGCTGGCAGATCGGCGACGACGACCTGAAGCGGCTGGCTGGACTGAAGGAGCTTCGCTCTCTCTCGCTGATGAACACGCAAACAACCGACCCCGGCTTGAAACACCTGCGAGCGCTACAGGCCCTGACGATCCTCGACCTCGAAGGCACGCAGATCACCGACGCCGGGCTGAAGGAACTGACCGCCCTGCCCAGGCTGGAGCGCCTGGACCTCGGCAACACGCGCGTGACAGGCGCCGGCCTGGCCAACCTGGGCGAGCGCCGCTTCGCGTCTCTGACGATGCCCGCCGAAGCGCGGGACGACGCGGGACTGAAGAACTTCGTCAAGCTGGTCCGACCCACCGCGCTCAACCTCAGCGGCTGGAAGATCAGCGACGCGGGGCTGAAGGCCCTCGCCGCGCACCACGACCTGGTCGAGCTCGACCTGAGCGGGACGAGCCTGACCGGGGCCGCCCTCCGGCCCCTGGTCGGGCTAAAGAAACTGCGCGTGCTCCAACTGCCGCCCACCGCCAAGACCGATGAGGGGCTGAAGCACTACGTCGCCCTCACGCGCCCGACGAGCCTATCCCTGGTGGACTGGAAGGTGAGCGACACGGGGCTGGCGAGCCTGGCCGGCCTCGACAACCTGGTGACGCTCGACCTGACGGGAACGGACGCGACGAGCAAGGGCCTGGCCCGTTTGACCGGGCTTCCGGGGCTCCGCCGCCTCACCCTGCCCGAGCCGGCGCGCGACGACGAGGGGCTCCGGCAATTGCTCCGCTTGACGCAACCCACCGAGCTCAACCTGACGCGCTGGAAAGTCACGGACGCCGGCATGAAGGCACTGTCTGGCCAGAAACAGCTCCGGGGCCTGCGGCTCGATGAGACGGCCATCTCGGACAAAGGGCTGGAAGCGCTCCAGGGGCTCGTTGCCCTGGAGGGGCTCTCCCTCAACGACACGCGCGTCACGGACGGCGGGCTGAAAGCACTGGCCGGGCTGAAAGCGCTGCGCTCGCTCGACCTGACCGGCACGCAGGTGACGGACGGCGGGCTCGCGATCCTGGGCGGGCTCGAGGAACTGAAGTCGCTCTCCTTGCCCGTCGCCGCGCAGACGGACGCCGGCCTGAGACAGCTAGTCCGGCTGACGCGCCCGACCGCGCTGAGCCTGGTGGGCTGGAAGATCAGCGACGGCGGGCTGAAAGCGCTCGCCGGCCTGAAACAGCTGCACTCGCTCGACCTCACGGGCACGCCGATCGCGGACGCAGGGCTGAAGGAGCTGAAAGGGCTCCCCGCGCTCAAACACCTGCTCCTCGGCGAGACGCAGGTGACGGCCGAGGGGCTTGCAGGACTGTCCGGAATCAGCCCGCTGGCATCCCTGAGCCTGCCGCGGCAGGCGCGGACCGACGAGGGGCTGAAGCACCTCGTGTCCCTGTCGCGCCCGACGACGCTCGACCTGACGGGCTGGAAGATCGGCGACAAGGGCCTGGCGGAGGTGGGCACGCTGACCGACCTGACCTCGCTCAAACTGGGCCGCACGCGCATCACGGCCAAGGGCCTCAAGTCGCTGGCCAAGCTGAAGAAGTTGCGCGCACTGACGCTGCCCAACCAGGCCAAGAACGACGTGGGGCTGAAATGGTACGTGGAGCTGGTGAGGCCGGCGGAGCTGAACCTGTTCGGCTGGAAAGTCACGGACGCCGGCATGAAGGCACTGGCCGGCGCGCAGGAGTTGCGCTCGCTCAACCTCGCCGGGACGGGCGTGACAGACGAAGGGCTCAAGGAGCTGGCGGGGCTGAAGAACCTGAAAGCGCTGGAGCTACCCGCCGTCGCCAAGACCGACCTCGGGCTGAAATGTTACGCCCCGCTCGTGAGGCCGAGCACACTCGACCTGAGCGACTGGGAAATCACCAACGAGGGACTGGAGGCGCTGAAGGGCGTGACGGAACTGACGTCGCTCGACCTGCGCAACACCAAGGTCACCGACGCCGGGCTGGCGCACCTGCGCGGGCTGAAACTGCGCACGCTCGGCCTGCCGCCCGCGTGCAAGACCAACGAGGGCTTGCAGCATTATCTCGCCCTTTTCCCCTCCGCGACGGTCCTCGACCTGACGAACTGGAAGGTGGGCGACGACGGCCTCAAGGGGGTCGGCAAACTCACGGGGCTGCGCAAACTGGTGCTGCTGGGCACGGGCGTCGAGGGCCCGGCCCTGGCCGAACTGAAGGGCCTGCCCTACCTCGAAGCGCTGGACATGGAGGGCAGCGCCCTCACCGACGCCGGGGCCCGCAACCTCGCCGGGCTGCGCAACCTGCGCTCCCTCGACCTGGCCCGCACGGGCATCACCGACGCCGGCCTGCGAGAGCTGACCGGCCTGGACAAGCTCAAGTCGCTCCGCCTCCTCGGCACGAAGATCACCGACGCCGGGCTGAAGGGGATGCCGCGCTACAGGGCGCTGGAAGAGTTGAACCTCCTGGGCACTAGCGTGACGGAGGCAGGAGTGAGCGAACTGCGCGGGATGAAGGCCCTGCGTCAGGTCGAGTTGCCGTTCCCCGCGCAGACCGAGGTGGGGCTGCGTAACCTCCTGGCCACAGTGAGGCCGACAACGCTCCGGCTGGCCGGGTGGAGGATCACCCCGAACTTGCTCAAGGAACTGAGCGCGGCCCCGGAGTTACGGGCGCTGAGCTTCCTCCGCAACCCCACCTTCAACGACGTGGCCCTCGTGGAACTGAAGCGGGCGCCGGGCCTCGAGCAGCTCGACCTCGAAGGCACCGCAATCACCGACGCGGGCCTGAAGGGGCTGAAGGCGCTCAAGAAGTTGCGCCGGCTCGACGTGCGCGGGACGGGGATCGGCGATGCGGGCATGAAGGAGTTGACGGCGATCAAGTCGTTGCAGGCGGTGTTCGTGGGGCGGAGCAAGGTGACGGAGGCGGGGAAGGCGGAGTTGCGGAAGGCACTGCCGGGGGTGCGGATCATGGAGTGACAAGAGGCGGGAGGGCCCAGACCTGGATCCCTGAAGCCCTGAGCGCTCCGCACAAGGCCCCGGTTCCGGTATCCTCGAATTGTCGAGTGCTTGGAGACAGTCGAGGGGGCCGCCGGTCATCTCGGTGCTGGACGTCTTCGCCGAATGCAACGAGGCCGTCGTGGAGGGCGTGCAAATCGAGCGCGCCTGCCGGTCGGACAAGGAGGCTTGTGGGCCCTCTTGTCTAGACCAAAAACGAGCGATCCTTCGCTCCACCCCGTCCGGCCCTCGCGACCGCGACCCATTCGCCGATCGCCTTGTCGGCTTGTGGTCCTGCTTGCTCTTGTTTGCCCAGGCACTGATACACCGTCGCGCACAGGTCCGCCGGCTTGACCGGCCGGTCCTTCACGAACGCCGCCTGCGCGGCCGACGCCCCGCAGACCGTCCCGCCGCCCCGCCCCGGCGAGGAGCACCGAGTAGCAGTATGTCCAGTGATCGCGCCCGGCGTTGCCGTTGACGCACGGCGTGCGCCCCATCTCGCTCATCACCAGCACGAGTACCTCATCGAGCAGCCCGCGGGCGGCGAGGTCGGCGAGCAGGGCGCTGAGCGCCTGGTCGAGCTGCGGCAGGTTCCAGTCCTTGAGGATGGTGAAGTTGCGCGTGTGCGTGTCCCAGCCATCGTAGTCGATTCGGTGCCGGTCCCAGAAGATGTCCCACGTCACGTTGACGAAGCGCACCCCCGCCTCGACCAGGCGCCGGGCGACCAAGGTGCTCGACCCGAACATCGTCCGACCATAGGCGTCGCGCAGCGCGGGCGGCCCACGGTTGGGCTTGTGCCAGAGCCGTTTTAGCTGTGAGTGACGAACGACCTTCCGCGCGGTTGGCGCCCTCCAACGGCCGTTCCGGCCGTGGCATTGTGCCGCCAACTCTGCCCTTCTCAGGGGCGTCCCTCCCAGATCAATCCATCGCAACGCCGCCGCGGCCTCGCGCTCCCTTCTCCCGAGCGAAAAACACTCCGCCCAAAATCACCCGCCATTCCGGAGGCTCATCGCGAACTCCATCGGGTCCGCGATGCCGTAGTTCTCGAGGGTCGTCCGCACAGCGAGCATGTGGCGCGGGATAGCGACATCAGTCGCCGGCCGTTCGGGGAGGAAGATCAGCGATCCTGTCGCTTTGTGCTGGTACAAGCGTGTCTTGCCCTCCACGACGCGAACGGAGAAGCCCAGCGCACGCAATGCCTCATCGAGTTGGCCGTAGGTGACTTTAGACATGGTCGATTGCCCCCTGCAATTGATCGAGAACGGCCTGCTTCAGGGCCCGCATGCGCGCAACGGCGCGGCGATTCAGCACCTGCCGGATGGGGGCCCGGGCCCGGACCGTCTTCGCGCCCCGCTTCGGCTGGCGCGACGAATCCGCAGCGAAGTACCGCTGGACGTAGAGCCAACAAGCTCGCCGCCGGGAAGCGTCGAACAGGACCAGGAAGACTGGCATCTTCTCGTCCATCCAGAGGTTATAGTCCTGAACGGCCAGGTCAAAGACGTGGTCGGTCCCCGATACGGCGAGCGCCTCGGACGCTTTCAGTTGCAGATACACCAGCCCCGGTTCGAGGTAGCCCTGTTCGTCAAAGGTGGACATGACCAGGTCATAGCCGTAGTCGTTCTCCTGGCGCTGCGCCGTGTGTCCCCCTCATCGATGATGAACCGCTCGACGTAGTTGACGCTCTGCGACGCGATCACGTGCTGTCGTGTTCGCCTCTTCCCGGGCGGGTGAGCTGACCTTGCCACGACTCCTCCCGACGTTGGGCGTCCACGCACATTCTACCGCGCCCGCCCTCACCAAAGGCTCGGCGAGCCCAGTTCACGCCAGTATCTCCTTGATCGGCTGCCCTCCCTGCGCCGCCGCGTGTGGCCGGCCCGCCCGGTCGGGCACCATGATCTCCGGGTCGATGCCGAGACACTGATACACCGTCGCGCACAGGTCCGCCGGCTTGACCGGCCGGTCCTTCACGAACGCCGCCTGCGCGTCCGACGCCCCGCACACCGATCCACCGCGCAGCCCCGCCCCGGCCAGCAGCACCGAGTAGCAATACGTCCAGTGGTCGCGCCCGGCGTTGCCGTTGACGCGCGGCGTGCGGCCCATCTCGCTCATCACCAGCACCAGCGTCTCGTCGAGCAGCCCGCGGGCCGCCAGGTCGGCCAGCAGGGCGCTCAGCGTCTGGTCGAGTTGCGGCAGGTTCCAGTCCTTGAGGATCGTGAAGTTGCGCGTGTGCGTGTCCCAGCCGTCGTAGTCGATTCGATGACGGTCCCAGAAGATGTCCCACGTCACGTTGACGAAGCGCACCCCCGCCTCGACCAGGCGCCGGGCGACCAAGGTGCTCGATCCGAACATCGTCCGACCGTAGGCGTCGCGCAGCGCGGGCGGCTCGCGGTCGAGGTCGAAGGCGTTGCGCACCGCCGGCGCCGTCAGGAGCTGAAACGCGCGCCGCTGCTGGCGGTCGAACCCCGCCGGGGCCGGGCCCGCCTCCAGCGCGCGCCGGCCCGCGTCGAACTGGCGCAGCAGCTCGGCGCGGCCCTTGAGCCGGTCGAGCGTCAGGGCCCCGTCGAGCGCGGCGTCGGGCAACCGCGGCTGCCCGCGCACGTACTGCGGCTGGCCGGGGAGGCAGGCGCGGCCCTTGTCGAGGGAGGGCGTGCATTCCGTGTAGAGCGCATCGTACTGCTTGCCGAGAAAGCCCGCATAGGGCCCCGGCCGGCGGATGGCCTGCCCCCAGCCGAGGTAGCAAGGCATGTAGACGTAATCGGGCAGGCGAGCCCCGCTCGTGCCCGCCCGGCGCGGGTCTTGCTGCCGCAGCCATTCGCACACCGAGCCCATGCTGGGCGGGTAGCTGTCGCTCGTCGATACGATGTTCGGCAGCGACATTTCCGATCCGGTATAGCTCGGCAGAGGGTTGTGACACCCCGCCTTGTGGTGGACGGAGCGCACCAGCACCGCCTTGTGCATCCATTTGGCCAGGCGCGGCAGGTGCTCGCAGATCTGGATGCCGGGCGCCGAGGTGGCAATCGGCTTGAACTCGCCGCGTACTTCCTTGGCGGCGGCGGGCTTGAGGTCGAACATGTCCTGCGTCGCGGCCCCGCCGAGCAGGTTCAGAACGATGACGTGCTTCGCCTTGCGAGGCCGTGGCCGTGGGGCCGATTCCGCCTGCAACAGCGTGGGCAGCGCCAGCCCGCCCAACACGCTCAGGGCGCCAGCTTGCAGCGTTTCGCGGCGCGTCCAGCCGTCGCACAGCCGGCGCGCACTGCCGAGCACGGTCAGCATGACAAGGCCCCCCCGGGCGACCAGCAGATCGAAGTAGCTGGATCATACCCGCAGGGCGCGCGAGGTCGCAAGCAGCAACGGGAGAAAAGAGGGGGCCAAAACGCTAAGCCGCAAGCGGCGAACCTCATCGGCCCGCCGCTTGCGGCTTAGCGTTTTCTCGATCACAACTCGACCGCCTCGACCGCCTCGACGAGCCCGCGCCCGTCGTCGCGGAGGAAGCCCGCCACGACCTCGAACACCGCGTCCGAGAAGCCGCCGACGTTGAGGACGTCCTCGCGGTCCGGCGCCTGCGCCGTGACGTACGGCTGGAGGTCGATGCACACCAGCTTCGGATCGAGCCGGCCGGCGTGCAGCGCCAGCAGATGGCCGCGGAACTTCTCCCACTCGGCCAGCACGCCCGTCGCGCCAGAGCGCCCCGTCCCGACCCAGCTCTCCGAGTCGCTGAGCAGGACGCAGCCCGCGAACGGCCGGCCGCCCAGGTTGGCGTTCGCCACCGCCAGCGGGATCGAGCAGTCCGTCCCGCCGCCGCCGAACGTCGCCAGCCGCCGCGCCACGGCCAGCACGCTCTCGCCCGGCTCAACCGCGAACGGGTGCGCCTGGGTGTCGAACGGCACGACCACGCTGCCCGGGTTGCGGCGCAGCACGGCGATGGCGAACAGCGCCGCCACGTCCACACAGCGCATCTTGCTGGCCGTCACGCGCCCGCGCGTCCCCGTGATCGCCGAGCTCATCGAGCCCGACACGTCCACGCCGATCACCACCGGGCCCGGCAACACCGGCACGTTGCCGCAGGCCACCTCGGCGGCGCGCTCCAGCGCGTTGCGCACCGCGGCCGGCACGGCGCCGTCGGCGTTGAGGAACGCCGCCAGGTACTGATATGGGAACTGCCGCGCGCGGCGAACCTCGTCCTCGTCGGCGAGGCGCGCCACGACGTAATCGAGCATCTCCGGGTCGTCCAACACGCCGTGGCGGACCAGCGTGTTGAGGTTCATGCGCAGCGCCTGCGCCCCCATCTGACGGGCGATGCCCTTCCAGACGGCGGGGCCGCGCGCCGCATCGGCCAGCAGGTCCCAGCGGCAGCGCAGCCGGGCCAGGATGGCCACCTGCTCGTCCTCCGTCTCGGCCCGGCGGTAGGCGGCCAGGTCCTTGACCTGCTCCGGCAAATCGTCCGGGACCGCCGGTGCCCAACTCTCGACGGGCTTGCCGGTCAGGAAGCCGAACAGCGCGCGCCGGGCGTTGTCGGGCGGCGTCGGCCGGGCCATGCGCAACACGTCGCGCAGGCTCGGGTCGTTGCCGATCGACGCCGACAGCAGGGCCCCGACGCTCGCCTCGTTCAGCCAGCGCTGGAAGGCGCGCTGTAGCGCGTGCGACAGCCCGCGCCGGCCGAAGTTGCCCGAGCGCAGCATCTTGAACAGAGTGCGCAGCATCCGCCCGTTATCGACCACGCGCGGGAACGCGCGGCGGAACAGCGCCGGATCGCGCCGCGACAGCAGGAGCAACAGCGCCGCCGGCATGTCCTTCATGAAGGCGCGCTCGCGCGCGTACAGGGCGAGCTTCGCCAGATAGCTGTTGTCGCCAACCTCGCCGGCCAGCCGGAGGATCGTGTCGAGCTGGTCCTGGCCGGTGGCGTAGAAGACGCCGTTGAGCGTGCCGGTGGCGGCAAGCTGCGCCAGCGCGTGGCGCGGGCTCAGGGCGTAAGCGCGGCCGCCGGCCTCGTTGACCGCGTCGGCGCGCGGCATCTGCGTGGTGGACATGGAGCGATGACCTCGTGAAGCAGGCCCGGCGGCGTGCCGGGCCGAAGAAGGGGAGAATGCGGACCGACGAAGAGATGGTCAGAGAAGGCGCTTGCGCGCCCGTGCTCCCGTTACACCACGTCCCCCTTGCGGGCGACGGTGGGAATCGAACCCACACCCTATCGTTACGAGCGATGTACTCCAACCGGGCAGTCGATCCACAAGGCTCATTCAGGTGGCCCGGCGAAAGGCCGCCCGTGCGAAAAAGAGACGCCGGTGGGAATCGAACCCACGTGAGACCGGGTTGCAGCCGGCCGCCTGTCCATCCAGCCCCAGCGTCGTGCTTACGTTGAAAAGACCCGCAGAGGAGGGAGGAGGTTCACGACGTGGGCGTTTTTTCGAGGGTTGGCGTCGGGTGGGGGGGGGGGGTTGGGGGGCGGCCCCCCGCCCGCCCCCCCCGGGGGGCCGGGGCCGCGGCCCCCCCCCCCCCCCCCCGGCGCGCCCCGGC
>JBBSEZ010000118.1:0-23373 GCA_038239195.1 Gemmatales bacterium | reverse complement strand
GGGGGGCCGACCGCCACGCCGCACGCGCAAACCCCCCGGGCCCGCCGGGTGGGGGGGTGGCGGTGGGGGCCCGCAACTGCTCTTTCCCGCGCAGGGGCCCTTCGCTATAGTCCGCCCCGCATCAGGAGTCAGCCCCTCAACCCATCCTTTTTTTAGCGCGGGCTCGGCGGCCTGTCTGGCCGCCAAACGCCCTTCGCGGACAGCGTTCGATTCCGTTCGTTTCTCACGGAGCAGAGGGAGATCATGCGCAAACTGTTCTGGGGTTGCCTCGCCGGCAGCGTGGCCGTGGCCGGCGGGATGTTCGGCGTGGCCTACCACACCTGCTGCCACCCCGATTCGACGGTCGGCAAGTGCGTCCTGGGCGCTTCCCGCGTGGTCACGCCCATCAGCATGCCCTCCCTGGGCCTCGGCACCGCGAAGGCGCCGGGCAGCAGCGAGGCCTCCGAGCAGGCCCCCCCGCAGGGCCTGTCCGAAAGCGTCGCGCCCGTCGATGACGCGCTGGAGCCGGTTCGCGTGGAGCCGATGACCGGCGTCGTCGAGCCGCCCGCCACCCCGATCACCATCCACGAGGACGAGGAGCTCACCCCGCTCCAGGTCCCGGCCGACGTCAACTCGACCATCGACAAGAGCGACCTCCCGGTGGGCGACCACCACTGCCCGCGCGAGATGCCCTACTGCAAGGACAAGGGCGAGGAGGTCGAGGAAGTCGAGAAGGTTGAGGAGATCGAGAAGGTTGAGGAGATCGAGAAGAGCGAGGAGGTGAGCCCCGGCACGACGGGCGAAGGGGAGGAGTGCGAAGGCGTCAGCAGTCTGGAGAAGCTGTTCCAGATGCTGAAGATCGAAGTGTCGGGCTGGTGGTTCGTCCCGGCCGAAGAGACCAAGTCGAGCACCGCGCCGGAGCCCCGCGAAGACGTCAATCACTACCGCAGCTACCCCGGATGCCCCTACACCGGCCATTGCCCGGGCACGAGCAGCCCGAGCTGCACTCCGCCGGCGCCTGCCAAGCCGGAGACCGGCAAAGAAGGGCCGAGCGAGGAGACCAAGACCTCGCTGCACAAGGCGCACAAGCTGAATCAGCGCCTCGCCGGCGAGGAACTCGAGACTTCCCCCGAGCACCCCGAAATCGACACGATGGAGTTCCGCCCCAGCGACGCCAACCTCTACGACTACAAGCTCGCCGGCCCCCTGTGAAATGACTCCGTTCCGGGGCGCTTCTCTCGAAGCGCCCTGGAACGATTCGCGTTGGCCCCGCCCCAGTTCACCGAAACTTTCTCCCTCTCCCCCTCCACCTCCTTCTCTGCCCCGCGCCGTTGGCGCAACCGATTCCTTTCGCTCTCCGCCGGCCTCTTTCTGGCGATCTTCGCCGCATGCGCTCTGGGGGGCGCGCGTTCCTTCGCCGTAGAATCGAGGAGGAACAGAAAGAGAAGGAGGCGAGCCATGAAACGTCCCTGCGCCTTGCTGATGCTGACCGCCGTTGGGCTGGTGAGCGTCGAGGGCTGTTGCTCCCACGAGCGCCGCTCTTCGTTTTTCGCGCCCGCGCCGCCCCCCGCGCCCTGCGGCACCTGTGGCGTGAATGCCCCCCCTGGCCGCCTGGTCCCGATCGGGGCCCCCCCGCCCGCGGCCCTGGGCCGGCCCATGCCCGCCCCACCAGCCGAAACGCCCCCCCCGCCCGAGGGACCGCCGTCCTCTTTCCGCCCGGAACCGCCGCCGTCGCCGCCGGGGCCCGGCGCCCGGCTGTTGCCACCCAAGGACAGCAACCCCGGCCCGCGCGAGTCGGCCCGGTTCTCGCCGCCCGCTCCCGAGCCGCCGGTCGATTCGGGCCCGGCCAAGGCAGCCCCGGCGGAGGAAGGCGATCTGGCGTTGCCGGTGGACATCCTCCAGTTCGCCCTCGTTCGGCCCCGGGTTGCCTCGGGACAGCAGCCCTTTCTCGATGGCGTCGATTGGCTCAAGTCGCGCAACTACAAGACCGTCCTGCACGTCCGGGCCCCGGGCGAGGACAACAGCGCCGCCAGGCGCCAGTTCGAGCGCAAGGGGCTGATCTACCTGAGCCTCGAAGTGTCCCCCGCCACGCTGACGCGCGAGATCGTCAAGGAGTTCGACAGGATCGTCACCAACGCCGACAACCTGCCCCTGTTCGTCTACGACAAGGACAGTTCCGTCCTGGGAGGGCTGTGGTATCTCCACTTCCGCGGCCACGGCAGGCTCTCCGACGAACGAGCGCGGCGCGAGGCGATGCGCCTCGGCTTCAAGGTTGAGGACGACCCCGAACATCGCACGATGTGGGTCGCCGTCCAGAACCTGCTCAAGCCACCGGGCGAGTGAGTTACCTGTCCCGCCCCCATCTCCCGGCGCGCCGCGAGCAACGAGCTTTGCGGCGCGCCGTTCGTTTGCGCGCCCTCTCGACGCGAGGGGGGCGCTTTCATCCAATGACCGAGCTCGCCGGACCATCCTTCTTTTTCCCCACGCGGAGGGCTCGATGTCGGAGAACCGGTCGCCTCGTGAGGAACTGGGCGCGAGCGCCCCGCTGGTGCCGCCGCTCTACCAGTCCTCGGTCTACACGCTGCCCGACCTCGACGCCCTCGACCGCATCAGCAACGGCGAGGAGGCGGGGTACGTTTATGCGCGCGACGCGCACCCCAACGCGCGCCGCCTGGCGGCCCAGTTGGCGGAGATGGAGGGGGCCGCCTGGGCGCTCGTCACCGGCTCCGGCATGGGCTCGCTCAGCGCCATTTTGCTCGCCACGTTGCAGACCGGCGGGCGCGTCGTCGCCAGCAACCGCCTCTATGGCCGCACCACGCAGCTGCTCACGCAGGAACTGGCCCGCTTCGGCGTGGTCACCACCATCGTGGACGTCAACGACTTGGCCGCGGTGGAGCGCGCCCTGGCCGAGCCGGCCCGCGTGCTGCTCGTCGAGACGCTCTCCAACCCCATGCTGCGCGTCGCCGACCTGACGCGGCTGGCGAGCCTGGCCCATCAGCGCGACTGCTTGCTGGTCGTGGACAACACCTTCGCCACGCCGGCCCTGGTGCGCCCGCTCGACCTCGGCGCCGACCTGGTGATGGAGAGCCTGACGAAGATGATCGGCGGGCACGCCGACGTGACGCTCGGGCTGGTGTGCGGCAACGGCGACCTACAGCCGGAACTGACCCAGGTGGTGAGCATCTGGGGCCTGGCCTCCAACCCGTTCGACTGCTGGCTGGCCGAGCGCGGTCTGGCGACGCTGCCCCTGCGCATGCGCACCGCCTCGAGCAACGCGGCGGAGCTGGCCGACTGGCTCGCCGAACAGCGAGGCGTGGCGCGGGTGATCTACCCGGGGCGCCCCGAGCATGCCGACCACGACCTGGCCGCCGGGTTGCTGCGCGGCGGGGTGGGCAACATGCTCTGCTTCGACCTGGCGGGCGGGCGCGACGCGGTCAATCGCTTCATGCGCCGAGCGCCGGGCGTGCCGTTCAGCCCATCGCTGGGCAATACCTCGACGACGTGCAGCCATCCCGCGACGACGTCGCACCGCTACGTCAGCCCGGCGGAGAAGGCGCGCCAGGGCATCACGGACGGGCTGGTCCGCCTGTCGGTGGGGATCGAGGACGTGGAGGAGATCAAAAGGGCGATGGCGCCGGGCCTGACGTAGGCCCGGCGCCCCTTTAGCCGCCGAGCAGGAAATGGCCTCCCTGTAGGACGGCCCTCCTGAGCCGTCCTACAAAAACCAGGTTCTGCCGCTCGACTTCGCCGCCGAGCGGAACTCACGGCGGCAAGGGCCGCACCCCCACCCAGAGGTCCGCGGGCCCCGGCAAAGTCAGTCCCGGAACGATCAGCGCCTTGTCGCGCGCCAGCTTGTGGAGATAGAGCGGATACCTCGGCCAGTGCCCCTCGCGCGCCTTCAGCTCCTTGAATTCGTCCCCGGTGAGAAAGGGCGGCCGCAGGCGCTCGAGCAGGAAGCGTTGCATTTCCGGGGCGAACTGATCGGGCCGACATGCCCCCAGCGGCGGCAACACCACACCCTTCCTCTTGGCGGCGAGGTTCTCGCCGAGCTCGGCGGCCTTGCGGGCGTAGTCCGGCCAGCGGCCTTCGTGCTTCTTCAACTGCGCGAGCATCTTCTGGAACTGCTCGGCCCGGTTGGGCTTGATCGCCTTGGGCGGCGTGAAGGCCCTCTTGTAGGCCGCGGGCAGTTCCTCGAGGCGCGTCGCCCCTTTCTTGCCGTGGACGGGCGGCAAGACCGGGTGCCTGTCGGCCAGGGTGCGGACCACGCGGAGATATTGCGGCCACCCCTTGCCCTCGGTGCCGTCCAGCTTTTTGCTTTCCTCTTCGCTCAGCATCGGGCGCAGCGTCTTCCGCACGAACGCCACCACCTCCGGGGGGAGGTCGCGCAAGCGCGTCGGGAAGGCCGGCGGCATCGGCGCGCTCTGGAGGTGAGCGCGGCGCTCCCGCTCTTTGCGCCGCTCCAGCGCGACGAAGGGGGCGCGCTCGGCGGGCGACAGCTTCCGCAGCCCCGCGCGCAACTTCGACTTCTCCGGCAGGGAGTCGATCCACTGCCGATCGCGTATCTCGCGAACGATCGCCAGTCGGGCGTCGGGCCCGCCCGCGCCCAGCACGCGCTGCCGGTCGGGCTCGGGGAGGCGCTCCAGCCAGGCGACGTAGCGGGCCACCACCGCCCAGCGGCGCTCCTGCTCGCGCGGGCCGCCTTCGTGCATCGCCTTGTCGAGCCGGCGCAACTTCTCCTGGCGCTCGCGGGGCAGGGCGTAAAAGGCGCGCAGGTCGCGGCGCAGGCGCTGGTAGGTTTCCGGGCTCGCGAGATATTCGTTGAGCAGCGCGCGATTGTGTTCGAGGTCCTCCGACGGCTCGCCTGGGTTGGCGGCGACCAGCGGGCCCAGCACCAGCACGAACCAAACGCGGCGTCGCATGGCGCGTCCCCTTCCCAGGCTCAGCGGCCCTTCGGCTTCGTCCTGTCTTCGCCGAACAGGTCGGGGTGGTCGAGCTGCTGAACGAACTCGACGTCCTCGACCAGGTCGTAGACGGGCTTGTTCTTGATGATGCGGAGGTCGCGCACGAGCTCTCGATCGCCCGGCTCGCGCGGCGCGGCCCGGTTGTAGGCGGCACGGCCGCCCAGCGCCGCCAGCAGCAACAGCGCCGCCCAGCCCCCCGCGAGCAGGGCCAGGAGCCAGGGCCTGTCGTGCAGGATCGTCTGGGCCGTCCCGCTCGTCGCGAGCGCCGTCCGGTCGTCGCGGATCGGGACCAGTTTGGAGAGCGTGCGGCTGGTGAACGTGGGGGACGGCTCGGGCCTGGGGAGGTAGTCGAGCAACTCCCAGGTGCGCCGCAGCGTATCGGCCTCGGCGCGGGCGCCCGGGTCGAGGCTCAGCCTGGCCTCCATGGCGCGCGCCGCCTCGCCGGTCAACTCGCCGTCGAGGTAGGCGACCAGTTCGACGCGCTCCTGTTCGGTCAACGGAGTGAGTTTGCTCATGTTCGTCCGAGGGCCCAGGCGCTTGTGAGGGAGAGCCAATCATTCGTCCGGGTCTTCGCCGCTCTCTTCCGGAGCGGCCTGGCCATCCATGTACACGTAGCCGCTGAGGGCCGCCCGCAAGTTCGTGCGGGCGCGGCTGAGGAGAGACTTGATCGCCTTGGTGGTCAGCCCCATGACCTCGGCGATCTCGGCGTAGTTCATGTCCTCGAACTTGTTGAGCACGACGGCCATGCGCTGGCGCTCGTTGAGGGTGTCGAGGGCCTGCCGGATGACGACGGTCAGTTCCTGCTTCTGCACCTTCTGCATGGGGCCGGTGCCGGGATCGTGGGCCAGTTGCTCGTGCGGGCGCGGGCCCAGGGGCCCGGAGTCGCGCACGTTGAGCGGGACGACGGGCTTGCGCTGGCGGGCCCGCAGGCAGTTGAGGGCCAGGTTGTTGGCGATGGTGAACAGCCAGGTCGAGAACTTGGAGCGTGGCCGGTATTTCTTGCGCGCCCGGTAGACGCGCAGGAAGACCTCCTGGGCCAGGTCTTCGCCCTCCTCGGCGTTGCCGACGAGATGGTTCATCACGCCGACCAGGCGGTGTTGATAGCGCTCGACCAACTCCTCGAACGCGCCCGGCTCGTCGTCCCGCACCCGCAGCATGACGCGGACGTCCGGGTCGCGAAGGGCCAGTTGCGCGCTCGTCTCGCCGGTCGCTGGCACGGTTGGTTTCCTCGTCCCCTATTCAACCCCCGCCGCCGACTGGGGCCCCGGTTGTCGCTCTTCTTTCCCCGCGAGAAGGCTTTCGCGGCGTAGCTGGCCGCAGGCGGCGTCGATGTCCGCCCCCTTGCGCTTGCGCACCTTCACGCTCTGTCCCGCCTTCCGCAGGATCGCCACGAAGTCTTCCAGGGCCTGCGTCGCCGGCCGATGGTACGGCAAGCCCGCCACGTCGTTGAAGGGAATCAAGTTCACGTGCGCCTGCCGCCCCTTCAGCAGCCCCGCCAGTTCGGCCGCGTGCCCCGGCCGGTCGTTCACGTCCCGCAGCAGGACGTATTCGTACGTCACCTGCCGGCCGGTCTTCTCGTAGAAGTAGTCGGCCGCCTCGAGGATGGCGCTCAGTTTCACGTTCTCGTTGGTCGGCACAATCTTACTACGCAACTCGTCGTTGGGGGCGTGCAGCGATACGGCGAGGTGATAGGCCTTACCGAGCTCGGCAAGGTGCCGCATCTTCGCCGGCAAGCCCACCGTCGAGACGTGAACGTGGCGCGCGCTCATCCCCAGGCCGTCCTTGGAGGTGGCGACGGCGAGGGCCTCGAGCAGGGCGTCGAGGTTGGCGAGCGGCTCTCCCATGCCCATGACAACGACGTGGGAGAGCCGTTCGTGAGGCGGCAGCAGGTTGCGCGCGTGGAGGAACTGTTCGAGGATTTCGTCGGCGCGGAGGTTGCGCACGACGCCGCCGATGCCGGAGGCGCAGAAGACGCAGCCCATGCCGCAGCCAACCTGGGTGCTCACGCAAACGGTGCGGCGCTCCGCCTCCTGGAGCAGGACGCACTCGGCCTCGTTGCCATCGGCGAACCGCAGGAGCAACTTGTGGGTGCCGTCGCTGGAGACGAGATGGCGGGCGATGGTAGACCCGAGGGGAGAAAAGTCGGCGGCCAACTCTTCCCGGAGCCGAAGGGGCAGGTCGGTCATCTGCTCGAAGGAGGTGGCCCGCCCGGCGAGGGCCCAGCGACGAAGCTGCCGGGCGCGCAGGGCCGGCTGCCCGCGCTGGCCAAGCCAGGCAAGCAGCTCCTCGGAGCTCAGCTCCAGCAGACCGCGCCGCGGGGCGCGCAGCGCGAGGTTCAGGCCGGCGGTGTCCATGTCGAGTATTCTAAAGGGCGGACCGAGGTGGCGGAAGGGGCTACTTCGCCTCGGAGGGCGGATTCGCGGCCTCGGAAGACGGCGCCCCGCCTCTCCGGCCTGTGAACGAAATGGGGCCGGGCCTGCCTCTCGCGAGCGGCAAGCCCGGCCCCGGATCGACGGCATGGCAGGATCAGCGGCCCACGCCGATGAGCCAGAGAATGACCAGCAAGATCAACGGCACACCCAGCAGCCAGGCCACGATATACCCGAATGCGCTCTTCATGACGATTCCCCTTGAGTTCGGATGGAAAGATCGATCTGTGTCACAACTGCACGCGAACCTGCTCTGGGCGACCCGGCCTCACTGCGGGGCGCGTGAGATGGTGGGTGAAAGTCATCGGCTCGCCCGACGCCATCCAGCCGCCCACCACGCTGCCGATCAGCCCAAGCAAGAGTGCCGTGATCGCACCCAGCGCACTGTTGCGCGCGACCTTCGGGGCGTTTGCCTGCCACTCCCGCACGTGCCGCCGGTACTCGAGCTGCTCCGCCTTGTACTGCTTCACCTCGTCCGGCGTCGCGCCCGAGACGAGCGGGTCGGGCCGGTCGTAGGGAGCGCTGGCCCGTGAGGCCCACGAAGGGGTGCCGGACAGGCCTGCATACCACTCGCCGAAGAAACTGCCCGCTCCGAGCCCCGCCAGCACGACCAGGATCGGCACCGCGACGAGCCACGTGATTGCTCCGTGGAGCATGCCGGGCTCGGAGCGGAGAATGCCCGCGACCTTGCCGGCGACCCACCCGCCGACGACGAACGCCAGGAACGCGGCGAACACGCTGTAGGCCAGCGTGAAAAGGCTGATCTTCTTCAGTTCGGTTGGGTGGTCCGGATCGAGGAGGTGGGCATCCACCGCGATCCCGATGAGGCCGAAGACCAACACCAACATCAGTGAGGTCAGGGCACCCACCCAGATGGCGGTCCAGTTGACGGGCCAGTGAGCCCAGCGCTCGTGGTGGGCCTCGGTCAACGCCTCCCGACGGTTCGTCTCCTCGGTCGCGGCGTTCGCCTGTGGGGATTGCATGGTCGCTGGTTCCTCGTGCTGTCTCCTGTTGTCTCCTCCCAATCATTCAGCAACTTCGGTGCCAAAGGAATGTTCTCCTCCTGGCGAGCGGCGCGAGCCGTGGCCGGTGCCGACCTACTCTTCCGCGCTCAGCGGAAACGCGATCGGCCGACGCTCTCGGTGGGAGCGATAGATCGCCGTGAACATCGCCACGACGATCCGACCTTCCTCCCCCGTCACCATCGGCGGGCGATCCTCGACGATCGCCCGCAAGAAGTCCTGGACCTGCAAGGCGTGATAGTGGGTTGTGGCGTTGATCTTCTGGAAGAAGGTGCGGTCCTCGGCCTGGAAGGCGGGGAGCAGGTGCTCCTCGCCGGGGATGGTCCACAGATCGTTCAAGGGCGGCTCGGCGATCTCGGACACGCCCGCGATGAAGGTCGCCCCGCGGTCCGTCTCCACGCCGACGGAGGCCCCATTCGTGCCGTGAACGTGGACCTTGGTGTAGACGCCCGGCTTCTGCGCCACGCTGGCGACGACCGAGCCCAGGGCCCCGCTCTTGAAGCGGACCATCGCCAGCCCGGTGTCCTCGACCTCGATGAAGGGGTGGTTCAGGTTGGCCCAGTAGCCGCTCACCTCGTCGATCTCGCCCATGAACCACTGCAACAGGTCGAGCTGGTGCGGCGACTGGTTGACCAGCGCCCCGCCGCCCTCGGTCGCCCACTTGCCCCGCCAGGGGCCCGACTCGTAGTAGGCCCGATCGCGCCAGCTCAGCATGGTGAAGGTACCCAGCGCAGGCTTGCCGATCTTGCCCGCGTCGATGGCGGACTTCATGCGCCGTACCGGCTCGTAGAGGCGCCGCTGGCTGACGACGCCGAGCCGCGTCCCCGCCTTGCGCGATGCTGCCAGCATGGCATCGCAGTCGGCGAGGCTGGCCGCCAGCGGTTTCTCGACCAGGGCATGCACGCCGGCCTCGGCGGCCGCGATCACCGCCTCGGCGTGCAGCGGATGGGGCGTGCAGACGACCACCGCCTGCGCCCCCGAACTGCGAAACATGGAGCCGACGTCCGTATGGGCTTGCACGCCGTAGCGCTCGGCGAAGGTAACGGCGCGGGCGCGGTCGCAGTCGCAGACGGCGACGAAGTCGGCCTCGGGCAGGTCGCGCAGCGCGGCGGCGTGGAGCTGCGCGACCTTGCCGCAGCCGACGAGGGCGGTACGCACGGTTTGCATGGGGGCTTCTCCCAGGGTGACGGGCCGGATCACTATAGGGGGACCGCTCGCGAGCCGCCACGGGGCCCTCGGTTGTCGTTGCCCCCCGCCAGAGGTACACTCTCCTCGCCCCGACTTTCCGCTGAAAGGAGCCCCATGCCCCGACCCCAGCCGCCCATCAGCGTCTTCCCCAAGTGCTACTTCGACGAGCTCTATCAGGGCAAGCGCGACTACCTCGGCTGGCTGCGCGAGGCCGCCACCCTCGGGGCCGAGGGCGTCGAACACTACGATGGCTTCTTCCGCTCCCTCGACGACGCCGGCGTCGAGCCCGTCCGCCGCGTCCTAAAGGAGACCGGGCAGGCCTCGTCGCTGCTGTGCTTCTCCCCCGACTTCACCCACCCCGACGCCGCCGAGCGCGCCCGCCAGGTCGAGCGGCAGAAGACGGCCATCGACCTGTGCGTGCGCCTGGGCATGCGCCATTGCCGCACGCTCAGCGGCCAGCACTTCCCCGGCATGACGCGCCGCGAGGGCGTCGAGCGCACGGTGGAAGGCATCCGCCGCTCCCTCGACCACGCCGAGCGCGCCGGCGTCACCCTCTGCATGGAGAACCACTACAAGGACGGCAACTGGCAGTACCCGGAGTTCGCCCAGGCCGAGGACGTCTTCCTCGAGATCGTCGGCCAGATCGACTCGCCCTATTTCGGGGTGCAATACGACCCTTCCAACGCCCTCGTCGGCGGCTACGACCCGCTCGCCTTCCTCGACAAGGTGAAACACCGCGTCGTCTCCATGCACGCCTCCGACCGCTACCTGGCGCCGGGCGCCACGCTCGACGAGCTCCGCCAGGCCGACGGCACGATCGGCTACTCCCCCAAGCTGCTCCACGGCGAGACCGGCAAAGGGCTCAACGACTACGACGTCATCTTCCGCACGCTGGCCGGGGTCGGCTTTGCCGGGTGGATCTCGGTGGAGGACGGCATGAACGGCCTCGACGAGCTGCGCCGCTGCGTCGATTTCCTCAAGCGGAAGCGCGAGCAATACTACGCTTGAGGGGCCCCATTTAGCCGCCGAGATCTTCTCGGCGCTCGGGCGCGTCACTGCAAGCGGTGGGGACATTCGAGCGATGGCGATGCACGCCGCGAACTGCCGAGTGGCCGGCGCCGGCAGGCCCCGATAAGATCCCCTCGCACCACGACGGCGCGGCCGACGCGCCCCGTGGCGTTCCGCAACGTCCCGATCGCTCCGAAAGTCGCGAAGGAAGAGGCCCCCATGTCTGCGAACGCACCCCTGCTCGTCCACAACGTCTACTTCGCGCTGCACGATCGCTCCGAGGGGGCGCGCGAGCGGCTGCTGGCCGCCTGCCGGAAGTATCTGCCGGGCCACGCCGGCATCGCGTTCTTCGCCTGCGGCGGGCTGGCCGCCGAGCTGCGCCGGCCGGTCAACGACCTCGAGTTCGACGTCGGGCTGCACGTCGTCTTTCGCGACCAAGCGGCCCACGACGCCTATCAGGAGTCGGCCGCCCACGAGCAGTTCATCGCCGAGAACAAGGACAACTGGCGCCAGGTGCGCGTCTTCGATTCGCTGGCAGTACAGACAGCGTAGGGTGGGCCGAGTCTTCGAGGCCCACGCGGGGGGACGACCGCGTGGGCCGTAGGCCGTAGGGTGGGCCGAGTCTTCGAGGCCCACGGGGCCCAGACGGTGGAGGGCCCTCACACCCCCTTCCCTCCTGTCCCTTTGGAGAGGACCATGACGCACGGACAACCTCACGAAGAAGCCGAACACGCCGCGCACCACGCCGCCGACCCTTTCGACCGCCGCGTCGCCATGGCGATGGTCGTGGTGGCGGCGCTGCTCGCCTGCGTCAAGGTGCTGGGCCACCGCACGCACAACGACACGCTGGGCTATCAGATCAAGTCGGGGGTGCATCACAGCCAGGCGAACGTCGAGCACACGCAAGAGTCGGACCAGTGGAACTTCTACCAGGCCAAGAAGATGCGCCAGCACCTGTACGAGTCGCAGTCCGAGCTACTCGTCGCCCTGGCGCCCGAGAAGCAGAACGACCCCGCGGTCAAGAAAAAGCTCGAGGCCTGGGGCAAACAGGCCAAGCGCTACCGCGCCGAAACCAAGGAGATTCAGAAGAAGGCCGACGAGCACAAGGCGTCCGCCGTGGAGCATCAGAAGGAGGCCCACAAATACGAGGAGAGGAGCGAGCACAAGCACCATCAGAGCACGTTCTTCGACCTCGGCGAACTGTGCGTCGAACTGGCCCTGGTGTTATGCTCCGTTGCGATCCTGACGAAGCGCCCGCCGTTCTGGTATGCGGGGATGGGCATCTGTGGGGCCGGGCTCGTCGTGGTGGCGCTAGGGTTTCTGGCGTATTGAGGGGACGCGAAACGGCAAGCAAGAGGGGCCCTTTCCTGCTTGCCGTTTCGCGCTTACGGCAACGTCCCCGCCGCCTGCTGGGCCGCCTGGCGCCGACGGCGGGCCTGGATGAACGAGTTAACGCACAGGCCGACGAACGCGGCACAAAGGACCAGCATCAGCACGGTCGGGATGCCGGAGCGCTCCTCCAGAGTACGCTGCGCGCCCTTTCGGACGATCGCGGAAATCAGCCCGCCCAGAGCGGCCAACACGCCGAGGACGCCAAACACGGCGGCCCCGTGCATGGCGTGCTTGAGCCAGTTCTCCCTGAGCGCGGCCAGGCCGAGAACGATCAAAGGGACGCCCACGCCTGCGGGAATCAGGGCGGTCCCATTCTGCTTGAAGTCGATGGTCTTCGCCCCCAAAAAACCCCACAGGCTTATGCCCGTCAGCACCACACCAAACACGATCGACACGATTGGCACGTCTCGTTCTCCTCCGGTTCGCCGCGCTCGCCTCATCGTCATTCTAGGGGGAAGGCGCGGCCCGGCCACCCGTGGGACAGTCTGGCAGGCAGCCTGTCCCCCAAGGGCTCATCACTTGCCGCAGGCCCCGCGACGTGGTACAGTGCCCTCGTGCGGCGCGAAAGCGCGGTACAACCTCTGCGGTGTTCGTGATCGGACGTGCTTTTGACGAACCGATGGAGTACCCGCTGGGAGCCAATAGAGTGGCCGGCGCTTGCAAGCTCACCCCCTCCCCGAGGTGCGAGTGAGATCCAAAACCCGGCGCTGAGGCGCCCCCTGGTCGATGCGGGTTCTCAAAAGCGTCAGACACGGCACAGGCGGAGGTTTTTTTGCGCGCCGCGCCACTCTCCCACCCTCTTCATTTCCTTCTCATTATCGCGCTTCGCGAAAATAATTCGCCTACTGCCGCCCCGCGCCGCACTGCAAGCGCAAAACTCAGATTTCTCCCAAGTCGCCACCCTCCAAGCACCTGCGCCGACGCGCTCGAGGGGAAAAGCGACCTCGCGGAGATGGTTGGGTGTTTTCTCGATGAAATCTCGGAGGGCCCTCCCAAGTCGCTGGACATTGCCCCGCAATGGCTTCCGCGCAGGCGCGAGGAGCGACGGCGGGTGGGGGGCTTTTTACGGTTGACATGCCTGGCGAAGTCGGTAACCTTTCCCTCGTGGTTACTGCTTCGTTCTCGCGTGCGGCCTTCATTGGCCGAGGCCAGGCGGGCGACAACCAACCCCTTCCTCCACTCGGGGAAGGACGCATCGAAAGGGCTCGCATCCCGAAGCGACGCCTGGGCCGAGCAGCGGCCATTGGGCGGTCCGCGTTTGTCTGGACGAGAAGGGAAGCATGGCAATTCACGCAGACAGCGCGGTTCGTTGCTTTGTCGGAATGCGCCTCGGTCGGTTCTCCTTGATTCGTTGAGATTGATCCTGTTGCAGCTATCGTGGTCTTCCCGCGCCGGGTACGGGGCCGCTCGGGTTTTGCGCCCCGTCCTCGCCGGGAGAGGACCATCAGGGACCAGACTTCAGTCTTCCGACACTACACACCCGGGCCAGGGACGGCCTACGATACTCGCTATTGGAGCGGTGGGGGTCGGGGGTCGAGCGCCGTGCTCTTCTCAGAAGCGGTACTGTCGGAAGCTGAAGTCCGGACGCTCGCCGGAGCGGCACGAAGCCATCTCGGGCGCGCATGCTGGCCCGCAAGGACGCGATAAGGCCATGCACCAGGCCGGTTGCCCAACGGATTGGGCGGCCGGCCTTTGTCGTTTCCCCTCTCCGCGCTATCATACCTATCGGCGCCTCGTCCCCTCCACGGGAAGGAACGCGACGGCGCCCCTCGGCTGGCCCTCACCGGAGCCCGAGCTTATGTTGCGACCCACCCACGTCCCGACCCGCGGCCTGCTCGAAGAGCTCCTGTCGCAGCGCATCCTGGTCCTGGACGGGTCGATGGGAGCTCTGATCTATTCCCGCGAGCCGTCCGAGGAGGACTACCAGGGCGAGCGGTTCCGCAACCACCCCCGGGCGCTCAAGAACTGCACCGAGGCCCTGGTGCTCACCCAGCCGCGCTTGATCGAGGACATCCACCGCGCCTACCTGGAAGCCGGGGCCGACGTCGTCGAGACCTGCACGTTCAACGGCAATCGGCTGTCGCTCGAAGAATTCGGGCTGGGCGAGCACGTCTTCGAGCTCAACCGGGAGGCGACCGAACTGGCGCGTCGCGCGGCGGACGATTTTACGCGCCGCAACCCGGACAAACCGCGCTTTGTCGCCGGCAGCATCGGGCCGACCACCAAGACGCTGTACATCGAGCCCAGCCGCCCGGACCAGGGAAGCCGCTCCCTCTCGTTCGACGACTTCGTAGCCAGCTATTACGCCCAGATCGAGGCGTTGGTCGCAGGCGGGGTAGACCTGCTGGCGGTCGAGACGGGCAACGACGTCCTCGTGCTCAAGGCGGCCCTGTTCGCCATCGATCGCTACCGCACCGAGCGCGGCATCGACGTGCCCACGATCGTTTCGGGCACGATCTACGACAACGGCCGCACGCTCTTCGCCCAGACGCCCGAAGCGTTCTGCGTCTCCGTGGAGCATTTCGACGCGCTGAGCGTGGGGTTCAACTGCGGCGTGGGCGTCGATCTCATCCGCCCGGCCGTCGAGGCGCTGGCCGGGATCGCGCGCAGGCCGACCCATTGCTACCCGAACGCCGGCCTGCCGGACGGCATGGGCGGCTTCGTCGGGCTCGGCCGCGACGCGACCGCGGAGATGCTCGGCGAGTTCGCCCGGCAGGGGTGGGTGAACCTCGTCGGCGGCTGCTGCGGCACCACGCCGGACTGGACCGCCGCCACCGTCCGCGCGGTGGAGGGGGCCTCCCCGCGCCGGGCCCCGGACCTGCCGGGCTACTCGCATTACTGCGGCAACGAAGTGCTGACGGTACGGCCCGAGACGAACTTCATCATGGTCGGCGAGCGCTGCAACATCACCGGGTCGTTGAAGTTCAAGCGCCTGATCAAGGAGGGCAACTTCGACGTCGCGATCGCCGTGGCCAAGGAGCAGGTGCAGAACGGGGCCAACATCCTCGACGTCAACATGGACGCCGACCTGATCGACGGCAAGGAGGCAATGACCCGCTTCCTCTATCTGCTGGCCAACGAGCCGGACCTCACCAACGTCCCCATCATGGTCGATAGCTCCAAGTGGGAGATCCTCGAAGCCGGGCTGAAGTGCCTCCAGGGCAAGGGGATCGTCAACTCGATCAGCCTCAAGGAGGGCGAGGAGAAGTTTTTCGAGCAGGCTCGGCTGGTCAAGGCCTACGGGGCCGCCGCCGTCGTGATGGCGTTCGACGAGGAAGGGCAGGCCGTCACCGCCGCCCACAAGGTGGCCATCTGCGCTCGCGCCTATCAGCTGCTGACCGAGGAAGTCGGCCTGGCGCCCGAGGACGTTATCTTCGACGTCAACATCCTGACCATCGGCACCGGGCTGGAAGAGCACAACAACTACGCGGTGGAGTTCTTCGAGGCGGTGCGCGAACTGAAGCGGCGCTTCCCGCTGGCCAAGACCTCCGGGGGCGTTAGCAACGTCAGCTTCAGCTTCCGCGGCAACGAGGTGGTCCGCGAGGGGATGAACGCGGTCTTCCTCTACCACGCCATCCGGGCCGGGCTGGACATGGGCATCGTCAACCCCGGCCAGCTCCAGGTCTACGAGGAGATCCCTGGGGAATTGCGCGAGCACATCGAGGACGTGGTGCTCAACCGGCGGCCCGACGCCACCGACCGGCTGCTGGCCATCGCCGACAAATACAAGCGCGGGGAGAAGGGCCCGGCTCAGGAGGCCACGTGGCGGCAAGCGCCGGCGGCGGAGCGGCTGAAACATGCGCTGGTCAACGGCCTTACCGAACACATCGAGCAGGACGTCGAGGAGGCCCGCCAGTCCTACGAGCGGGCGCTCCAGGTCATCGAGGGCCCGCTGATGGACGGGATGAACGTCGTCGGCGACCTGTTCGGCGCCGGCAAGATGTTCCTGCCCCAGGTGGTCAAGAGCGCTCGCGTGATGCGGACGGCGGTGGCCTATCTGCTCCCGTTCATGGAGGCCGAGAAGCTGAAAGCCGGCGGTGGGGCGCGGCAGGCGCGTGGCCGGGTGCTCATGGCGACGGTGAAGGGCGACGTTCACGACATCGGCAAGAACATCGTGGGCGTGGTGCTGGGGTGCAACGACTACGAGGTGATCGACCTGGGCGTGATGGTGCCGTGCGAGAAGATCCTGGCGACGGCGCGCGAGCGGGGCGTGGACATGATCGGCCTGTCGGGGCTCATCACGCCGTCGCTGGACGAGATGGTCCACGTGGCGCGCGAGATGGAGCGGTCGGGCTTCGAGTTGCCGTTGCTCATCGGCGGGGCCACGACGAGCTCCAAGCACACCGCCGTCAGGATCGCGCCGGCCTATCACGGGCCGGTGGTCCACGTGAAGGACGCCTCGCGGAGCGTGGGCGTGGTGGAGCGGCTGACCAAGCCGGAGCAGCGCGCCCAGCTCGACAAGGACAACCGCGCGACCCAGGAAAAGGAGCGGCAGGCGTTTTCGCAGAGGCGTCAGCGCAAGTTGGTGAGCTACGCCGACGCGCGTAAGCGGCGCTTCGCCATCGACTGGTCGGCGGCCCCCGTGGCGGTGCCGAGCTTCCTGGGCGCGCGCGTGCTGCGCAACTTCCCGCTGGGGGAGATTGTGCCCTACGTGGATTGGTCGCCGTTCTTCATGGCGTGGGAGCTGGGGGGAAAGTATCCGCAGATCTTGAAG
Organism: Gemmatales bacterium; assembly: GCA_038239195.1. GTDB lineage: Bacteria > Planctomycetota > Planctomycetia > Gemmatales > Gemmataceae > JBBSEZ01. The sequence continues at coordinate 6,680 of JBBSEZ010000118.1, read as the reverse complement.
GACGCCAAGGTAGGCGAGGCGGCCCGCAAACTGTTCGACGACGCCGAGAAACTCCTGAAGCAGATCGTCGCGGAGAAGCTGGTGACGGCGAACGCGGTGTATGGCTTCTACCCCGCCAACTCGGACGGCGACGACGTAATCGTGTACGAGGACGACACGCGGGCGAAGGAGGTGGGGCGGTTTCCGATGCTCCGGCAGCAGTGGGAGCGCGAGGGCCAGACGGCGTTCCGCAGCCTGGCGGACTACGTGGCGCCCGTGGAGAGCGGGGTGAAGGACTACCTGGGCGCGTTCGCGGTGACGGGCGGCGCGGGCGCCGAGGAACTGGCGTGGCGCTTCGAGGAGAAGCACGACCCGTACAATTCGATCATGGTGAAGGCGCTGGCCGACCGGCTGGCGGAGGCGTTCGCGGAACTGCTGCACGAGCGGGCGCGGCGCGACTGGGGCTACGGCAAGGGCGAGCGGCTATCGCGCGAAGACCTGATCGAGGAGAAGTACCGCGGCATCCGCCCGGCGGCGGGGTATCCTTCTTCCCCCGACCACTCGGAGAAGAAGGCGCTGTGGCAACTGCTGGGCGCGGACGAGGTGGGCATTCACCTGACGGAGTCGTACGCGATGACGCCGGCGGCGTCGGTGAGCGGGCTCTACTTCGCGCACCCGCAGGCGACGTATTTCGCGGTGGACCTGGTGATGCGCGACCAGGTGGAGTGCTACGCGGCGCGCAAGAAGATGCCGCGCGCCGAGGTGGAGCGTTGGCTGGCGCCGAACCTGAGCTACGACCCGGATTGAGCCCTACCCGAAAACTCGAGCGACCCGGAGGCCCCTCGCTGATGGTCAAGCACCTGGAACGCGACCTCGATCGTTTGCAGCACGACATCGTGGAGCTGTCGCGTGCCGTGGAGCAGGCCATCCTCAAGGCGGTGCAGGCGCTGCGCTCGCGCGACGCGATCCTGGCGCAGGAGGTAATCGACGGCGACACGGGCATCGACCAGGGGGAGAACCTGCTGGAGGAGGAGTGTTTGAAGATGCTGGCGGTGCATCAGCCGGTCGCGACCGACCTGCGCCGCATCGCCGCGGCGATGATGATCAACGTCGATCTGGAGCGCATGGCCGACCTGGCCGAGGACGTCGCCGAGCGCGCCATCGCCCTGACGAAGGTGGAGGCGCTGCCGGTGTCGGACCGACTGGAGCGGATGGCCGACCTGACGACGGTGATGGTGCGGCAGAGCCTGGACTCGTTCGTGAACTTGGACACGCGGCTGGCGCGGTCGGTGTGCCGGCTCGACGACGAGGTGGACCGCTACAACCGCGAGATCATCGAAGAGCTGGTCGCGGGGATGCGGCAGCGGCCCGACCTGGTCGAAGCGGGGGTGTCGCTGTTCTCGGCGACGCGGCACCTGGAGAACATCGCCGACCACGCGACGAACATCGCGGAGGACGTGATCTACCTCGTCGAGGGGGAGATCGTGCGGCACAACCCCGAGGCGGTGCTCAAGGAGAAGTGTTAGCCGGGCCGGCCTGTGCGTCTTCTCGCCGCCCCACGGTCCCTACAATGTCTCGGGGGCCTTTCCCCAGGGACCGCGAGGAGAACGCCGATGGCATCATCCCCCAACGGGGCCTTCCCACTCCGCCGCTCCATGCTGAAATCGAAAGTCCACCGCGCCACGGTGACGCACGCCGACGTGGACTACGAAGGCAGCCTGACGCTCGACGCGCTGCTCCTGGAAGCGGCCGACATCCTGCCTTACGAAGAGGTCCACGTGTGGAACGTGACGCGCGGCACCCGGCTGCGCACCTACGCCATGCGCGGCGACCCGAGCTCGGGCATCGTCTGCGTCAACGGGGCGGCCGCCCACCTCGCCGGGCCCGGCGACCTGGTCATCGTCGCCACGTTCAGCCAGATGGAAGAGGACGTCGCCCGCGCCCACCGGCCGCGCGTCGTGCTGGTCGATGAGCGCAACCGCATCCGCCCGGCGCGCACCGCGGAGATCGCCGGGCCACAGACGGTGATGAAGTCGTGCTGAGCGGTCGCGCCGTAGCGATGCCCTCACCCCCCAACCCCCTCTCCCAAGGAGGGAGAGGGGGAGCCAGAACCGTAGCCCACGCGGACTGCTGAGCGGTCGCCCTTGCGAAGGAGAACGAACGATGACTCCGACCGCCTACGCTCACATCGAGGCCCGCGAGGATGGCACGGCCTACATCGCCGGCACCCAGACCAAGGTGCTCGAAGTGGCGCTCGATCGCCTGGCGCACCACTGGGACGCCGACGAGATCCGGCGCCAGCACCCTCACCTCGGCCTGAGCCAGATCTACAGCGCCCTGGCCTACTACCACGACCACCAGGAGGAGATCGACCGCGCGATCGCGGAAGGCCTCAAACTCGCTTCCGCCATTCGCGCAAGCCTGGGGCCTTCGCCGCTGCGCGCCAGGCTCCAGGCCCTGGGGCTGGTCCCGTGAGCATCGCCCTCTCTATGGACCACCACGTCCACGGGGCTATCACCCAAGGCCTCCGCCAACGAGGCGTGGACGTCCTGACCGCCTACGAGGATGGCGCCTCGCAGTTCGACGATGAGCGGTTGCTCGAACGGGCGACTCAACTCGGCCGCTCGCTGTTCAGTCAGGACGTCGATCTCCTCGCCATCGCCCATCGTTGGTTGCAGGTCGGAAGGGAATTTGCCGGCCTCGTCTTCGGGCCGCAGACTGCCCTGACGATCAGTCAAGGCGTTCGCGACCTGGAACTGATCGCTCGCGTGTTCGATCCGCCGGACAAGCTCGACCACATCGAATTCATCCCATACTCTTGAGGCGGTGGGCCCATGAAGATCACCGACGTTCGCATCACCGGACTCACGGGCGGCACCGTGGACGGCGGCTGGCCCCAGGGCAACAAGCCCGAGGAAGACCTCAACACCCTTGTCGAGGTGCTGACCGACGAGGGCCTGGTCGGCGTCGGCAGCGCCATGACCAGCAAGGCGCTGGTCAGCGCCGGGGTCGCTCTGTTGCGCCCGCACCTGATCGGCGAGCGCGCCGACGAGCCGGCGCGCGTCACCGAGAAGCTCCGCCAATCGACGTTCTGGCAAGGCCGCGGCGGGGCCGTCGAGCACGCCATCAGCGGCATCGACATCGCCTTGTGGGACCTGATGGGCAAGGTGTGCGGGCAGCCCGTCAGCCGGCTCCTCGGCGGCAACTACCGCACGCGCATCAAGCCCTACGGTTCCATCCTCTTCGACGAACCGGGCCCGCTCAAGGAGACGTTGCTCAAGACCGTCGCGCGCGGCTTCACGGCGATCAAGTTAGGCTGGCGCCCCTTCGGCCGGCGCGACCGCCAGACCGACGAACTGCTGGTGCGGACTGCTCGCGACGCCGTCGGCCCGGGCGTCGAGCTGATGGTCGATGCGGGCGGCAGCGAGCAGTTCTGGCCGCACGGCTACAAGTGGGCGCTCGAGACGGCGAAGATGCTCGCCAACTACGACGTGGTCTGGTTCGAGGAGGCATTGCCGCCCGACGACATCGAAGGCTACGTGGAGCTGCGCCGCCACTCGCCGGTGCCGATCGCGACGGGCGAGGTGCTGACGAGGCGGCAGAGCTTCCGTCCGTTCCTGGAGCGCGGCGCCGTGGACGTCATTCAGCCGGATTGTACCAAGTGTGGAGGCTTGACCGAGGCGTGGCGCATCGCATGGATGGCGTATGAACACAACATCCAGTGGGTGCCGCACGGCTGGAACACCGCCATCGGCCTGGCGGCGGACCTGCACCTGTCGGCGGCGATGCCGGTGGCGCGGTACGTCGAGTACCTGACGCCATCGCCCTACCTCGATGAGATCATCACCGAGCCGTTCCGGCCGGATGCGGAGGGGTATTTGAACATTCCTGACAGGCCGGGACTGGGCATCGAGCTGAACCGGGAGGCGATAAAGCGTTATGGCGGATAAAGGAGGACGACCGTGGAGAAGATGGACGTCGAAGCCGTGTACGAGAAAGGCACGCTGAAGCTGCCCGTGGAGTTGCCGCTCGAAGAGGGACAGAGGGTGACCATCACGATCCACCCACCGGCGAAAGGAAGGCGGCGAGCCGTCATCGACTGGAAGGGAAGCCAGGAAGATCTCGATTACCTCATTCTCTCCGATGAGAACGACCCGCTGGAGGCGCCATGATCCTCGCGGAAGTCCCGGCGGGAACGACGGTCTTCGTGGACTCAAACGTCCTTCTCTTCGCGCTGACAGGCCATCAGGATCACGGGGCTGCTTGCGAAGCGCTCCTGGATCGGATCGAGATCAGGGGCTTACCCACCTCGCCAGTCTCGACGCCGACTTCGACCGTGTTCCCGGATTGACTCGGTACGCTCCGGCATGAGTCGGAATCCGGCGTGCCTTGCCGGAGATGTGAGCCAGATGCTACCCGACAGCACGAAATGCTGGGGCCTCACCGAGGCATGCCGGACCGCCTGGATGGCGTACGAGCACAACGTCCAGTGGGTGCCGCACGGCTGGAACACCGCCATCGGCCTGGCGGCGGACCTGCACCTGTCGGCGGCGATGCCGGTGTCGCGGCAGGTCGAGTACCTGACGCCGTCCCCGTATCTCTTCGAGCCGGGCAGAGAGGGGCCCCTGATGATCCCGGACAAGTCGGGCTTGGGCATCGAGCTGAATCGCGAATCGCGAGGCGCCGAACCGGTTGGGGTGTTGGAACTGCCCACGAGGGCGAGACGGCGGTAGGATAGAGTGATTCAACCCAAAGGAGGATAGCCATGACCACCAGCGCCATCGAGATCCAGGGCACCTTGCGAGAGGACGGCACTTTGCTGCTGGACGAAAAGCCCGACCTGCCGCCGGGACGGGTGAAGGTGACCGTCGAGCCGGTGTCCGACCTTGCCCAGACCGACGTATGGCAGGTGCTGGAGCGGATCTGGGTTGGTCAACGGGCCAGGGGGCACGTTCCCCGGACACGAGAGGAGATCGATGCCGAACTGGAGGCGTCCCGGCAGGAGGACGAAGAGCGCATGCTAGCACTCGAACGGATTCACCTGGAGGGGCAACAAGCCCGACAGCGGCACACCGCGCCGGAGCCCGAATGATCGTCTACCTGGACACCAACGTCGTTATCTACGTGGTGGAGCAGAACCCGGTCTTCGGCCCGAAGGCGCGCACCCGTCTTGCGACGACACGGGCCGCAGATGACACGTTGACGATCAGCGATCTGACCCGGATGGAATGCCTGGTAGGCCCGTTGAAGTCTGGCGACGCGGCCGTGGCAGCCGATTTCCACGCTTTCTTCGGCGTGACGAACGTGGTCGCCATTACCGCAGCGGTGTGCGACCTGGCTGCACGGACCCGCGCCACGCACAACTTCAAGCCGATGGACGCACTCCAACTCGCTGCGGCGGTCGAACACGGGGCGAACGTCTTCCTCACCGCCGACGGCCGCCTGAGTTCCTTCCTCGGCCTGACGGTTGAGGTTCTGCGTTGAGGAGATCATCACCGAGCCTTTCCGCCCGGAGGCGGAGGGCCCTCTCACGGTGCTGGACAGGCCAGGGCCAGGTATCGAGCTGAACCGCGAGCCAATGAAATGGCTTGGGGGGTGTGGCCCCTGCCCGCCTTTCCGACGATCTTCGACCATGCCCGAAGTCAGCGAGGATCGGTTCGCCACGACGCGGCGACCAGCGTCGGATAGAATGTTGGCCAGGAGGGCCGGTCATGCCGTTACGCGATCACTTCCGCCCGCCGCTCGACAACTTGACCTCGTGGGAGGGGCTTCACGGCCAATGGCCAGCTGTCATCGTGCAGCAACTGCGCAAGCAACTCCCACCCGGCTACGTCGCCGAGCCGCGCGTCCACTCGGGCTCCCAGGTGGAGATCGACGTCGCGGCGTTCCAGAAAGGAGAGCCCCCTTCGCACTCCCTGGGAGAGGGGAACGGCGGAGTCGCGACGGCCGTCTGGTCCCCGCCCCGGCCCAGCGTCTCCGTCGAAACGACGTTGCCGGACTATGACGAGTACGAGGTGCGGGTCTACGACGCGAAGAGGGGCCGGCACCTGGTCGCGGCCATCGAGCTCGTCAGCCCGGCGAACAAGGACCGGCCCGAACGCCGCAACGTCTTCGTCGCCAAGTGCGCGGCGCTGCTCCAGAAGGGCGTGGCGGTCAGCATCGTCGATCTGGTGACCGTTCGGCACTTCAACCTTTACGCCGAACTGCTGACGTTCATCGGACACGACGACCCGACCTTGGGTGCCGAGCCCCCTCCCCTCTACGCCGCCTCGTGTCGGTGGACCAGGAAGGGCAAGCGAACGCTGCTGGAAGCCTGGTCTCACGTCTTGGCCCTGGGGCAACCGCTGCCGACGCTGCCGTTGTGGCTGACCGAGGCCCTTGTCGTCCCGCTCGAGCTGGAGCAGAGCTACGAGCAAGCGTGCAGCGACTTGTGGATCGCGTAACAAGCGGTCGCCCGAGCCGTCGCCAAGGGGATCGGAGACGTCGGCCAACTCCCCCTCCTCTGCACGAAATGCGGCGGGCTCCTTGAGTCGTGGCGGATCGCGTGGATGGCGTACGAGCACAACGTCCAGTGGGTGCCACATGGCTGGAACACCGCCATCGGGCTGGCGGCCGACCTTCATCTCAGCGCGGCGATGCCGGTGGCGCGATACGTCGAGCACCTGACGCCGTGCGTCTACCTCGACGAGATCATCACCCAG
>JBBSEZ010000117.1:0-23556 GCA_038239195.1 Gemmatales bacterium | reverse complement strand
TACGTGACGAACTTCACGCTGGAGGACTTCATCACGAAGGCGGGGCTGGAGGTGAAGGTGAACCGGAAGTATTACAAGCTCACCCGCGTCGAGGCGACGGTGAAGACGACGGGCTCGCGCGGCCAGGCGATCGACCGCAAGGTGGAGAAGTACGAGCGGAAGGAACTGCCGAACCTCTCGAAGCTGAAGAGCGGCGACCTGGTGGAGGTGGAGCTGGAGATCGACAGCAAGAACGATTACGAATACCTGATCTTCGAGGACCCGAAGGCGGCGGGCTTCGAGCCGCTGCTGTTCCGGAGCGGGTACTACACCGCGGGCGGGATGGCGGCGTACATGGAGGTGCGCGACGAGAAGGTGTGCTTCTTCGTGCGGGCGCTGGCGCGGGGCAAGCATAGCGTGAGCTATCGGCTGCGTGCGGAGGTGCCGGGCAAGTTCAGCGCGTTGCCGACGCGGGCGGCGGCGATGTACGCGTCGGAGCTGCGGGGCAACTCCGACGAGATCAAGCTGTCGATCGAGGATTGAGGCAGACGAGCTTGGCTCGTAGCGAGTGCGGCGCTCTCGCCCGGCCCGGCGGGGAGAGAGCGCCGTTTGCGTTTGGGGTCGAGATGTTGCTCGAGGCGGTTCGGGGTAGAATGAGGGGATGAGCAACGCCCCCACGCCACCAGAGCCGCCGGCGGGCGGGCCGACGATTCACGAGGCAAGCCTCGCGGGAGGCCCGTCCGGTGCGGTGCTGCGTGGGGCGGTGATCGACGTTGCCGCAGCCGTGGCACGCCGGCAGGGGGGCCTGGACGTGGTCGTGTGTGGGGACGACGTGAACGCCAACCGGCGTTTGGCCGAGACGATCGAGTCGGCCGTTGGCCCCTGGAAGCGAGAAGACCCGCACAAGCGCCATGCTGGCCCGTTAGCGCTGCCCCATTTTCAGCAAACGAAACGGCGCCCTCCTCCACCGAGAGGGCACGCCTTTTACGAGACCGCCCATCGCAAGACAAGGAGTGGGCCATGAAATACTTCACGCCCGAGTTCTACCTTCGTGGACAATCCAGGGACCATGCCGTTCTCGCCGAGGTGGAACAGGAGTGGGACCAGGCGGGAGACCGCTATGTCGCGTATCTCCGGACCATCGAGGATCGTATTCCTCGTGGGATTCGCTTTCTTCACGATAACTACCACCTGCACGACGCGCTCGTGCTGAGCATGGGGCGGCAGGGCGACACGTTCGTCGTGGTCCTGCGGTTGGAGTGGCCTCCGCTGGACATGCAGAGCGAACTGGTCTTGTTCACCTACGACCTGACCGGCGAGCCGGTGATCGACCGCGAGGCGCTGCCGCCGGAGCATCGTTGTGAGACGGAAGTGGAGTGGATGTACGACGAGGTCGAGTTGGTAGAGGGGGAGCGCCCGACGTTCCTTCACTCGATCCTGTTGGGCAACGGCTGGGAGGTGCGTTTGCCGTTCCGGGACGTGCGGGCCCAGCAGTTTCGCCCGTTGATTCCGGCGCCTCGCAATGGGCCGGGAGGAGCCACGCCAGCGGAAGGGTTGGACGTGCGACAAGTGGGCGCTCTCGTCAACGAGAACCTGCGGGAACAGAACGCGGCGGGCCCTCTGTTGGAAGGTTATCGGGGGCCCCGCTCATGAACAAACCCGGAGACGTGGACAAGCTCCCGGCCGATCTGGCCGAGGCTCTTTCGAGCCTCGCATCGCTGGACGATGACGCCTTGTGGCTCGCCGCGCGAAGCCGCCTGGCGCCCGAGGCGGGGGACCAGCTCGAAAAGTTGCATCGCAAGCGAGGACAGGAGGGCCTTCAGGGTGCAGAGGCCCGATTGCTCGCCAGCCTGGTAGGCCAGTACGAGCGGACCATGCTGGTGCGCGCCCGGGCCGCAGCGCTGCTCAAGCAGCGTGGGCACGACGTTTCGGGGTTGCTGGGTGCGCCATGAGGGGTAGGACTGCCATCAGGGCTGACTGGCACGGCCCTGTTCGCGCCCCCAGCGCAGCCAGGCAGTCGCCATCTCGCGGAGCTTGCCCCGGCTCTCGGGCGGCACCGGGTCGGCCCCCGTCAGGGCGTGCAGCGCCCGGAACCAGTGATCGGGCTCCAGCTCCAGCTCGGCCAGCAACAGAGGGACGACGTCGGGGCCCAGCGCGATGATCTCCTGATAGGCCGGGTGCGCCGCGAGGAGAGCGCTGGACGAGAGCGGTCCCCGCTCCTGTTTCCAGCGAGTTGCCAGGTCGAGGAAACGGCGCTGGAGATCGGGGGTGTTGTTCTGACCGTTCTCGTTCATCCCCACCGCTCCGGTCGGAGGGCCTGCGGCAGATGAATCGACAAGGAGGGTGGGCCCGCTTTGGTCCCAGCTATCTTGGAGTGCTATTCATCGGCGCTTTCTTTTGCTTTCGGAGAAGCAGGCCATCCAAGCGCGCCATCGCCCCCATTGTGGGGGCGGAAAAACGAGGAAAAGAAAGCGCCGATGAATAGCACTCCAAGACGGCCCCGACAGGTTTGCTTGCGTCTAACCCGATTGTCGCACAGGGGCCGTCGCCCCGCAAGCGCCCGCGAAGGCCACTTATTGGCTCTCAAATTGGGCTGGTCTCTTCCCCCGCCCGATCCGTATAATCTACTCGATCTATCTCTCTTTCCAGGATCGGCTCCTTCCGCGAGGACATCATGCCGCGACCTTCTCGGGCCCTGTTCGGCGCTGCGTTGCTGCTCGGCCTGCTGGCCGTCATCGCCCTACCTGGGCTCGCCCGGGAGCCATCCCGCGAAGAAGAGCTTGCCCGCATTCAGCGGCAGATTGACGAGTTGAACAAGCGCCTCGACGAGCTCCGCAAGCAACAGGCCGCGCCTGGGCCTCCGTCCGGGCAATCCCTCCCCGCCGAGTGGGTGAAGTCGTTGCGCTGGCGCGACGTCGGCCCCGCCAGCATGGGCGGGCGCATCGTCGCGCTGGCGGTCTACGAGGCCGACCCGTCCACCTACTGGATCGCCACCGCCTCGGGCGGGCTGCTCAAGACGACCAACAACGGCGTCACGTTCGCGCACCAGTTCGACCGCGAGGCGACGGTCGCCATCGGCGACGTGGCCGTGGCGCAGTCGGACCGCAACGTCGTCTGGGTCGGCACCGGCGAGAACAACCCGCGCAACTCGGTCTCCTACGGCGATGGCGTCTATAAGTCGCTCGACGGCGGCAAGACCTGGAAGAACGTGGGGCTGAAGAAGTCGTTTCAGATTGGCCGGATCGCCATCCACCCGAAAAACCCCGACGTGGTCTACGTGGGCGCCCTCGGCAGGCTCTACGGGCCCAACGAGGAGCGCGGGCTGTACAAGACCGAGGACGGAGGGAAGACGTGGAAAAGGGCCCTGTACGTCGATAACAACACGGGCGTCATCGACGTGCAGATGCACCCGACCGACCCCGCCACGCTGCTCGTCGCCACCTGGGAAAGGGCCCGCGACGGCTACGACAGTCACGCCGGCGCCCTCGCCACCCGCGCCGGGGGCACGGTCGATCCGCCGATGCCCGACGGCTACGACGCCTACGATCCGGTACGCAAGTGGGGGGCCGGCAGTGGCATCTGGAAGACAACCGATGGCGGAAAGACCTGGAAGCGGATCACCGCCGGCCTGCCCACGGCGCCGATGGGCCGGATCGGGCTGGACTACTACCGCAAAGACCCGCGCATTGTCTTCGCCATCGTCGATAGCCAGAAGATCGGCATGGGCAGCGTGCCCACCTACCTCGGCGTGCAGACCGAGAAGGCCCCGGGTGGGGCGCGGCTGACCGCCATCACGCCCGACAGCCCGGCCGAGAAGGCGAAGCTGAAGGCAGGCGACGTCGTCACCACCATCGACAAGAAGGCCCTCGCGTCGGACGCCCAGCTCGGCGAAATGGTGCGAGCTCGCAAGCCCGGCGACAAGATCGCGCTGACCGTGCTGCGCGCCAAGGAGACGATGACCATCGAGGCGACGCTGGAGGCCCGGCCCACGGCGCCGCGCCGGACGGGGCTGGACTTCAAGAGTAGCGAGGTAGGCAATGGGGTGCGCGTCGAGGCGCTGGCCCCGCGTGGCCCGTCGATGCGGGCCGGGCTCAAGGTCGGCGACGTGATCCAGCAGATCGACAAGAAGCCGGTCAAGACGACGAAAGAGGTCAGCGACACCCTGCGCTCGCGCAAGCCGGGGGGGAAGGCGATGCTCGAGGTGCTGCGCGGCAAGGAGGCGGTCGAACTGACGTGGGTGGCGGTCGGCAGCACTGGGAGCACGACGAGGCCCTACGCCTTCTTCTACGGCGGGCAGCGCGAGAACGTGCAGGACACCCAGGGGACCGACGGCTTCCAGTACGGCGGGGTGTACAAGTCGGTCGATGGCGGGGAGTCGTGGCAGCGGATCAACAGCGTCAACCCGAGGCCGATGTACTTCAGCCAGGTTCGCGTCGATCCGAGCGACGAGAAACTGCTCTACGTGCTGGGCATCCGCATGCACGTCTCCCGCGACGGCGGAAAGACGTTCCGCCCCGGCGGCGACCGGGCGGTGCATCCCGACCAGCACGCGCTGTGGATCAACCCGCGCGACGGGCGGCACCTGCTGGTGGGCACCGACGGGGGCACCTACGCCAGCTACGACCGCGGCGATCACTGGGACTTTCTGGACAACAGCGCCATCGGGCAGTTCTACCACGTCTGCGTGGACAACCGGAAACCGTACCGCGTCTACGGCGGGATGCAGGACAACGGGAGCTGGGGAGGGCCGAGCCGGGGGCTCGACGGCCGCGGGCCCATCAACGCCGACTGGTCGATGGTCCACGGCGGGGACGGCTTCGTCTGCCGCGTCGATCCCGTCGATTCCGACGTCGTTTACTGCGAGTCGCAGGAGGGCAACATGGTGCGGCGCCACCTGCGCACCGGGGAGCGCGCCTCGATCAAGCCGGTCGCCCCGGCGGGCGGGCCGCCCTATCGCTTCAACTGGAACACGCCGTTCGTCGTGTCGCACCACAACCCGCGCATCGTCTACTGTGCCGGCAATCGCGTCTTCCGCTCTCTCAAAAGGGGGAGCGAGCCCAAGCCGATCTCGCCGGAACTGACGCGCGGCGGAAAGGCCAGCGCCAGCGCCCTGGCCGAGTCGCCGAAGAACGCCGACGTGCTCTGGGTGGGGACCGACGACGGCAACTTGTGGGTGACGCGCGACGGCGGGGCGAACTGGGCAAACGTGGCCGCGAAGGTTGGCCTGAGAAAACCATTTTGGGTGTCCACCATTGAGGCGTCCCACCACAAGGAGGGCCGAGCCTACGTCGCCTTCGACGCCCACCGCTCCGACGACGACGACCCATACGTCTACGTGACGGAGGACTTCGGGCAGACGTGGAAGTCGCTGCGCGGCAACCTGCCGGCGGGCTCGTCGCGCGTGCTGCGCGAAGACCAAAAGAACGAGGAGGTGCTGTACCTGGGCACGGAGTTCGCGGCGTGGGCGTCGGTGGACCGCGGAGGGAGCTGGACGAGGATCAACAACAACCTGCCGACGGTGGCGATCCACGAGCTGGCGCAGGCGACGACGGCGCCGGAGGTCGTGGCGGCGACGCACGGCCGCAGCCTGTGGATACTCGACGTGTCGGCCCTGCGGCAGATGAAGGCATCGACCCACAAGGCCGACGCCACGCTGTTCGAGCCGGCCCCGGCCATCCGCTGGCGGACGCAGCCCTACCGCGGCACGGTCTACGGCGCCGGCAGCCGTGGCTATGCGGGACAAAACCCGCCTTCGGGGGCGCAAATCTACTACGCGCTGGGCAAGAAGGCGGGGAAGCTGAAACTGGAGGTGAAGAACTACGCGGGCCAGACGGTGGCGGTGCTCCAGGGGCCGAGTGAGGCGGGCTTGCACCGGGTGACCTGGAACCTCCTCGGGGGCAACGCGCCGATGCCGGCGGGGCAGTATCGGGTGGTGCTGACGGTCGATGGCAAGGAGCAGGGCCAGGGGCTGCGCATCGAGCGCGACCCGAACGTGCCGGACGGGCCGCTGACGGCGGAGGAGGCGCCGCGGCGGAAACGGCCGTCGGGGCCGCTGGATCATTGACACAACAGCGCGAGGGGGGGGCGAGCCGTCGGCTTTCGGCCGCGGTTGTCCTCGCGCAGCGGCGTGGTGGTCATGCCGAGCTGAAAGACAGGCGCGAAGTATTCGAGGACCTCGTGCCCGTTGCTCTCGTCGCGGGCGCTGCCCCCGGTGACACTCGTCCACCACGATGAGGTCGAAGAAGGCGGGGACGTACTGGCGGGCGAGGCCGGGGCGGCGCTGCGGCGCGCCGTTTGCCCAACGGACCAGGACCACACCAGCAGGAGGCCCCGGACCATGAAACGCGGAACGATGCCTGGCCGAGCGAGCCTTCTTGCCCTGGGCGCCCTCGGCGCGGGGCTGCTGCTCGTCGCCCTTGGGCCGCGCTTTCGGCCGGCCGTACGCGAGAAGCCGGAAGAGGCGGAGCTGCGCTGGCTCGAAGAGCGGTCGATGCTCCAGCAGGCCCGACAGGCCGCCACGACCGTCTCCGGCCGCGGGGCCCAGTGGCGCCACCCCTACGGCAAGCCCCGGCCGCGCGAGGCCGTGCGTCAGGCCTCCGTCTGGCTGCTGGACTACCCCGGCTCGGTCATCGTGCGCCCCGGCCGATCGGTCCTCGCCACCTGGGGCGATCCTCCTCTCTGGGATGCGCTGTGCGACCTCGGCATCGACTTGCTCCACACTGGCCCGCTCAACCGCGCCGGCGGCGTCGAGGGCACGCAGTACACCCCGACGCTCGACGGCTGGTTCGACCGCATCTCGCTGGAGCTCGACCCGGCGTTTGGCACCGAGAAGGAATACGCCCGCATGGTCGCCGTCGCCGCCGAGCGCCGCTGCACCATCGGCGGCGACCTCGTCCCCCTGCACACCGGCACCGGCCCCGACTTCCACCTGGCGCTGCGCGCGTACAAGGACTACCCGGGCCTGTACGCGATGGTGGAGATCGCCCCCAAGGACTGGGGCCTGCTGCCGGACGTTTCGGGCGCGTGGAAGGTCGCGCACGTCTCGAAAAGCTCGGCCCGCGAACTGACGCGCAAGGGCTACCTCCCCGGGCTCATCAACTCCAACGATGCAGCGCCCCAGGCGAAGACGTGGAGCGGCTGGAGCGCGAGCGGAGAGGTGCGCGGCGCCGATGGCAAGGTGCGCCGCTGGGCATACCTCCACTACTTCAAGCCGACCCAGCCGACGCTCAACTGGCTCGACCCGTCCTTCGCCGCCCAGCGCGCCATTGCCGGCGACGTGGTCCGGACGGTCCATCAGCGCCGCACGCGCTTCGTCCGCCTCGACGCGGTGCCGTTCCTGGGCATCGAGCCGAAGCCGGGCACGACCGAGACGCTGCACTACCAGCACCCCCTCTCCGTGGCGAGCACCGACACTCTCGCGTTCCTGGTCCGCAAGCTGGGCGGGTGGAGCTTCCACGAACTGAACGTCCCCCTCGGGGCACTGAAGAAATTCACCCGCGACGGGCCCGATTTGTCCTACGATTTCTTCACCCGCGCCCAGTGTCTCGACGCCCTGCTGACCGGCGACGCCGCGCCGCTGCGCCTGTCGTTTCGCTGGCTGCTCGAGGCGGGCATCCAGCCCGTCGCGCTGGTCCACGACCTGCAGAACCACGACGAGATCACCTACCAGCTCGTCGAGCCGGAACACCGCAAGGGCGAGCTCCTCGCCGTCGGCAAGGAGAAGCTGACGGGCAAGCAGCTGCGCGAGCGGATGCTGGCGACAATGCGAGCGAAGGTGGCGGGGAAGGCCGCCCCTTACAACAAGCTCTATCGGCCCGAGCGCGATGGCGTCGCCACGACCTTCGCCGGCTTCGTCGCCCCGGCACTCGGCGTGAGCGACCCGTACCGCGCCACGGCGGAGCAGGTGCGGCTCATCCGCCGGGGCCATCTGCTGCTGGCGGCGGCCAACGCGCTCCAGCCGGGGGCGTTCAGCCTGTCGAGCTGGGACCTGGTGGGGGCGCTGCCGGTCCCCGAGGAGTCGGTGCGGCGCTGGGCGGTGGACGGCGATTACCGCTGGGTCGATCGTGGGGGCGTCGATCTGATGGGGGCGAGCCCACAGGCTCGGACGTCGGCGTTCGGCCTGCCCCGGGCCAAAAGCCTCTATGGTCCGCTGCCGGAGCAGCTCAAAGACCCGGGGTCGTTCGCCTCCCAGCTCAGGCGGATGCTGGCGGCGCGGCGCAAGGCACGGCTCGCGGAGGGGGAGCTGCTGGCGGTCCCCGAGCCGAGGCATTCCGCCCTGTGCGTGTTGGTGCTGCGGCTGCCCGATCGGGCGCTGGCCGTAACGGTGCTGAACTTCGGGCGGAGGGCCGTCGAGGAGGAGTTGGCGCTGGGCGGCCTGGCAGGCGTGCCGGAGGCGGCGCTTCGGGGCGGGGAGTGGGTCGATCTTCTCAGCGGCAAGCGCGCCGGAGCGGGGCGGCTTACGGCGAGGGTGCCGGCGCTGTCGGGGACGACGTACGTCCTCGGGGGGAAGGGGCGATAATGCGCTTTAGGGCTGCGTTGCGAGGGCCCCGGTTTCGGGTTTGCTCCCCTCTCCCTGTACTCGGGGAGAGGGGCTCGCCCGGCGTCAACGTTTCGCCTCTGCCTTGACGCCGCTGAGCGGGTGGCGCGTGACGGCGCCCCAGGCCAGCTCTTGCAGCAGGCGGTTCAGCTTGTCGTCGCGGAGCGGGCCCTTGGCCCTCGGCAGGACGGCGGGGACCGGCAGGCCCACGGGGCTGCGGCGGTAGATCACGGCGAAATGGCAGTAGGCCGCCAGCAGTTGCAGCGGTGCGTGGGCATGGCCAATGTCGTCGGTGAAGAGGTCTTGCTGCTCCTTGAGCCCGGGCGCCTGGCCGGCGATGATCTTCTCGCGCAAGGCGATCACCGCTTGCCCGACCGGCACGACGAACACCGCCTCCTTGCCGAGCTTCTTGTTGAGGTCGCGCACGTGGTCGTCCATGCTCTTGAAATACGGCGCGTGTCGCTCGCGCAACTCTGCGGCGGTCGGGGCGTTGTGGTCCACCTTCCTGGGCCTCAACGGGGTCTTGGTGTCGTAGACGTCGAACGGCAACCAGAGCTCCTGAACGGTGATGCGGGCCTTCGGATTGTGTTCGAGGGCCAGGTTGGCGAACTTCTCGATCCCTTCGTCGGGAAGGTAGATGGGCGAGAGGGTGAGCACGTCCACCTCCCCGGCGCGCAGGGCGGCCTTGGCCTTGTTCTTCTTCTCCGCCACGTCCCAGTGCTGCACGATGCGCGAGCCGCCGATTGCCGAAAGCCCGACGGCCTTGTGTCCCTTGATCCCTGCCTCTCTGGCGAGCTCGTTCAGGATGGGGGGGACGAAGTAGTGAAAGCTGTGGGCGCACGTGAAAACGCGCTGGCCTTTGGGGAGGGGGGGCGGGAGCTGGGCGCTTTTCGTCTCCTCGCCCCTGGTCTGGGGGAAGGCCAGCAAGGCGAGCACGAGAGAGGCCGCTCCCGACCGAAGCGCCGGCTTGATTAGTTCGAGCATGAGCGTGGTCCCTGAGGAAGGACGGTTCGCAATTCGCGAACGTCTCCATCCTCCCGCGCCCGGGCGCCGTGTCAACCCTTCTCTGCCGTGTCAACCCTTCTCTTCGGCCGAGCCTTGTTCGGGGGCGGTTGCGCGGCCGGGTCGGTAGGATGAGAGGCGGCGGGGGCTTGTGCCTGGGATCGACGTACCAGTCCAAGAGGTGATTGCCGCCCGAACGGCATTGAGCGTTACGATGCGAGGAGCGTCTACGATGCGATGAGCGTCCCGAAGGACGACTGGTGCGACCTCCGGCCACTGCTCGACCGGGAGCTCGCTCACCCGTGGGCGGAAGGCGTTGAGGTGAGGAAGCAGCGAAGTTCCGGGCGAGCCGGCTCGCCCGGACCACCTGACCTTGTTTCCCGGGCCGGGTGCGGCGAGAATGCCCAGCGCTCCCTGCGCCCCTCCATCGCCGAGGAACGCCGATGGCCAGCTACCGCGGACACCTGATGCTCGCCGCCCCCCTCGGGGTCGGCTATGCCACCCTCCCCCTGATGCGCCCCCAGCTCGACTGGGGCCAGGCCCTTCTCGGCGCCGGCCTTTGCACGCTGGGCGGGCTGATGCCCGACCTCGACAGCGACAGCGGGGTGCCCGTGCGCGAGCTCTTCGGTCTGCTGGCCGCCGTCGTGCCCGCCTTCCTCTACCAGGGGCTCCGCGAGCACGGCCTGCCGGTCGATCAGGTCCTCGTCGTCATGGCCTGCCTCTACGTCCTCATCCGCTACGGTCTGTCGGCCACCTTCAAGCGCTGGACGGTTCACCGCGGCATGTTCCACAGCGTCCCCGCCGTGCTGATCGCCGGGCTGCTGGTCTTCCTCAGCTACCCCGGCCACGAGGTCGATCTGCGCATCTATCTTGCGGGCGGCGTCATGCTCGGCTTTTTGTCGCACCTGGTGCTCGACGAGTTGTGCAGCGTCGATTTCATGGGCATGCGCATCCGGCTCAACAAGTTCGCCGGCAGCGCCCTCAAGTTCGGCTCGCCGTCGTGGGGGGCGACGCTCGCCACCTATCTGGTCCTCGCCGGGCTGGGCTGTTGCGCCTGGTTCGGCGCCGGCGCACCCACCTGGGTGCGCTGGCCGGACACGTGGGGCCACCCTTCCTGGCTGCATACGTCGCAACTTCGGCAGTAATCGGGACAACTTCCCTGTTCCCGCAGGGCTCGCGCCGCGCCCGCCCGGTATCCTTGTTTTTCTCGATCGCGTCTGGAACACCCTCACTTTGGCGACTATGCTTCACAGTTCTTCGTATCGTTGCGGGGCCAAGGACTGCGCCCTCGTCGAGCTCCCCGCTCGACCACAAGGCCATCCCGAACTGCCGCAGTCCGCGCCTGACACCAGGCTGCGGACGATCCGAGGCCCCCGGAGGCTGATTGCCCCAGGTGGAACATGAGCGCCAGCGTGTTGATTCGAGGCACCGGCAGTTGCCTCCCCCGCCAAGTCCTCCGCAACGACGACTTCCCTCGGTTCCTCGAGACGTCCGACGAGTGGATTCGCTCGCGCACGGGCATCCGCGAGCGGCGCATCGCCGCGCCTGACGAGACCGCGGCGTCCCTGGGCACCGAGGCCGCCCGCCGGGCCCTCGCCGTCGCCGAGCTCGAGCCGGCCGACCTCGACCTCCTGGTTTGCTCCACCGCCACGCCTGCTCTGATCTGCCCCTCCACCGCCTGCACCATCCAGGCCAACCTCGGCTGTAGGCCCGTCGGCGCCTTCGACGTCCTGGCCGCCTGCTCGGGCTTTCTCTACGCGCTCTCCGTCGGGCAGCAGTTCGTCGCCAGCGGCACCGCCCGCCACGTCCTCGTCGTCGGCGCCGAAATCCTCAGCCGGGTGGTCGATTACAACGACCGGGCAAGCTGCATCCTGTTTGGCGACGGCGCCGGGGCGGTGGTCCTGTCCGCCGACGACGAGCCCGGGCGGGGCGTTCGCTGGGTGCGCCTCCATGCCGACGGCACGGGCGGTGGACTGATCCGCGTGCCCGGGGTGACCGCGCACACCCCCTTCCACCCGCCCGCAAGCCCGGGCCCCGCCTACATGATGATCAGCGGCCGCGAGGTCTTCCGCTTTGCCGTCAAGCGCATGACGGAGCTGCTCGAAGACGCGATGACCGAGTGCCAGGCGAGGGGAAAGCCGATCGACCTGCTGGTCCCCCACCAGGTGAACCAGCGCATCATCGACGTCGCGCTGGCCGAGACGGGCTTCCCGCCGGAGCGCGTGATCACCAACCTCGACCGTTATGGGAACACCGCCTCGGCGTCGGTGCCGATCGCCCTGGACGAGGCGGTGCGCAGCGGGCGGGCCGGCCCCGGCAGCACGGTTCTGCTGCTGGCGTTCGGCGGCGGGCTCACCTGGGGCAGCGCCCTCATTACGCTGTGAGCGCGGCAAATCGCGAAACGTCAAGCAAGAGGGGGGCGCACTCTCTTGCTTGACGTTTCGCGATCTCACTTGCCCCTGGCCTCGCGCTGCACCTCGAGTTCTCCCTCGCGCAGGATCTCGTCTTTTTCCTCCACCTTGCAATCTTCCAGCACGCTGTTGTCGATGTGAACGCCGTGGTACACCCGCGGCGCGTGTTCGGGGCCCAGCACGTCGAGCACCGTCGGGTGGACCGGCGGACGTTCCGGCGAGACGAAGTAGCCGTGAACCTCGATGGCCTGCTCGCGGTAGTCGTCGCAGCCAAGAAGCTCTTCGTGGAGGGCCCGCAGCCGATAGTGCGGCACCGTGGCGAAGAGGTGGTGCGGCAGGTGGTAGTCCTGGCCAATGGGGAAAACGGCGAACTCGATGCACTGGTGGACGAAGAAGGTGCGCGTGTTGGTCAGCCAGCCGCGGTCGCCGTTGCCGTGCTGCACGAGCTGGCGCAGGATCATGAAGAACGAGAACGACGTCAGCAGGGGCACGATCCACAACAGCGCGTAGTAGAGAGCGGCGGGCTGGCCGGTGACGTGCGTGATCCAGGCGAGGGCGTTGAAGACCAGGGCGATGAAGGTGACGCGGAGCATGCTCATCCAGCGCTGCGAGATCACCGGATGCACCCGGCTCTGGTGATACTTGCTTTCGGGAATCGCGAAGTAGAAAGCCATCAGGGCCAGGTGCAGCCCAGCCGGGGCCAGCGCCAGCCACAGGTCATCGCCCCGATAAACCAGGACCGCGAGCAGGGCGATCAGCGAGATGAGGTACGCCAGAGAGACGCGGACGATGAGCTTCGACGGCTTCCAGCCCTTGCGCATGTACGGGTTCTTGTCGGTGCCGGTGGCGTTGTACTTGGCCCGGACCAGAATGAAGCGGACGAGGTTGGGCAGCCAGAGCTGTTTGACCAGCGTGCGCAGGAACTCTCCCTTGCTCAGCGGGAAGGGCAGCCAGTGGCCGCTGGTTTGCAGCTGCGAGACGTCGGGGTCGCGCAAGGGGTCGTTGACGAACTGGTGGTGCGCCATGTGCTGGAGCCGGTAGTGGTGCGTGCTGCTGAACAGCGGGAACAGGCAGCACCAGTCGGACGTCAACTCGTTGAGGTAGCGGTTGCGAAACAGGATGTGGTGCGATCCTTCGTGGGCCAGCCCGCTCAACTGGTGCTGCCCCGCGCCGATCAGAACGACCGCGAGGAGGAAGACCGGCACGTCCCAGGCGATCGACCAACCCGACGCCTGGCGATACTGGTCGAACCAGATCGCCCCGCCAATGAGGAGGGCCAGATAGAGGTAGGTGCGGGCCAGGTAATACCAGTTGGTCCAGTTGTCCGTGCGTCGCAACTCCTGGAGCTTCTCTTTCAGCTCCGCGCCTTGCAGCGATTTCTGCGGCCTGCCGCACGACACGACGCTTGCCATCGGATCGGTCCCCAGCCTGGTAGGAAACGGAAGGGCGCCGGGCGGGGCAAAGGCCCTTCCCGGCGTACCTTACCTATCTTAGCGTCCTTGCAGGGATTATTGGAGAGGAGACCGGGCTGTTTTCTCGGAGAGAAGGAAGGGCGCGCCCTCGCGGTTGGCAAGGGCGCTCTGTTCCGGTCAGGCGGCGCGGGCAGGAGGCGGGCCCTTCTTCTCGTGGGGATGGCCGTGCTTTTCTTCCGCCCCGTCCGCGGACTTGATGGAAAGCCCGAGGGCCGCGGCCTTGCGGAGGTTGCCAAGGACGGCCCCCTCGACGCTGGCGGGCGGGTCCGACGCCACGTGCCCGTGCGCGTGCCAGCCCTGGTGCTCGCGTTCTTTCGCGAGCTTCTCCTCGGCCGTGGCGGGAGAGACCTTGATCTCGGCTGCGCGGGCGTGCGCCTTGTGGAGCTCGAAGTCGTGACGGTAGAGGATCGCGAGGTCGTGATAGTGCTTCAGGACGAGGAGGTTCTCGGCGTTGGAGCTCTCGGCGTGCTGGGTGAAGTTGAAGCTGCCGGTGACGATCGTCTGGTCGTCGATCAGCATCACCTTGTTGTGGGCAATGCTGTGGTGGCTGTCGATGAGGGGAACGATGCCCTGCTCGATCAGGAAGTGAATGTCGGAGTGGGCGTCGATTTCGTTGCTGTGGTCGAGCACGACCTCGACGTGGGCCCCGCGCAACTTGGCATCGACGAGCGCCTGCGCGATCGGCCGGGACGTGAACCCGTAGGCCAACACCAGCACCTCGCGGTGCGCGGCCGCCAGTTCGCGCACGATGGCGTCGGTACACCCGCCCTTGGGGGAGAAGTGCGCCTGAATCAGTGGGGTTGCCCAGAGCCACTGCTTCACCAGGTGCCCCACGTACACGAACGTCAGCGCCCCGGTAAACCCCGTCGCCAGTAACAGCCAGAACATGCCGCGGCCTCCTGCCGTGTGGTCCCATCGGCAGGATAATGCGACCGGCCCAGATTTTCCAGGGCAAGAACGGACGGCCCACAGGAGGGAACGAAGCGCACAGAAAGCGGAGGGGCCCGGACAAGAAGGCCCAGGAGGGCCGTCCTACAGCACACCAACTCCTGCCGCTCGCCTTCTCGGTTTGAGGGGAAGCGTTTACTCGCCGGAGCTCTCCTGGTCCGCCTTCAGTTCCCGAACGTAGGCGATCAGGTTGTCGTACCCGCCCATCGACCGGCTCAAGCGCCGGACCGCGCGCAGCGTTTCCAGAGGGCTTGGCTGCTCCCCCGCGCCCGCCCTGCTCGTCCTCGCGCTGGGAGCGGGGGGCTTCGGGGGCGCCGGGGCCCGGGCTGCCGAGGGGGCCGGCTCGTCGGCCGGCGCGGGAGGGGCTCGCCGCTTCTTCGACGGCTTGCCCTTCTCGCCGGGCGCTTCGCGGACCGCCGTCCGCTCGGGCTTCTCGGCAAGCGCTCCGCCGTTGCCCGCTTCGGCCCCCTCTTCTTTCGTGCCCTTCTCCTCTCCAGGGGCCGGTTCCTGGCTGGCCGAGGAGGCCGGCTTGTGGTTCCCTCGCTTCGCCACGGTGGCTTCTCCTCTAGGTTGGGGCGGGGGCGGGTGGAACAGCAACACGCGCACCTTGTCTTCCAGCTCCCGAGGGGGGCTGTAGGCGCTGTCCGCCAGGCACCGGCGGATCGCCCGAGCGACGTCGGGGGCCATCGCTTGCAGTTCCTCTTCCTGGATCGTTTTGGCCAGGGCCTCCTCGTGTTCGGAGGAGTCCAGAAGGAGCAAATACCCCTCCGGCCGGAACAGGCCCCAACGGAGCCAGCCCTCGAGCGCCAGGAAGAAGGGCTTACCGGGGCCCTGTTTGTCTCCGTTGGTGCGAACCAGTCCGTCTTCGATCAGCCTGGCAAGGGCCTCCCCCAGTTGTCGGCCCTTGACGCCCTCTCGGGAGGCCCTCTCTTCCAGCAGGGAATAGCTACAGGAGGCGCGAACGTCCCCGATGGCTGCGCGTGCGCTTATCAGCCCGCACAGACAATCGAGGACGATTTGCCCTTGCCTCTCCGGGCCGCCGGGCCGCCCGCGGGCGCGTACCGCCTGGCTCCGGTCGCCCATCCGCTTGCCCTCTCCTGGTGCCCGCGTCGTTCGTTCGTGCTAGGCGAGGGGCAGGAACAAGCATCCCCCGGCGGACGGCTCGGGAGAGCCGTCCTACAAGTAGGCCTTTTCCTGCCAGTCGCCCTATCATGGTAGCACGACGTTGGCGGTTGGAAAAGGCGCCCGTTCGATTGAGGCAGAGGGGCGAGGGCCTTTCCTCGTCGAAGCCCCCCTACCTGGCGTGGAGGGCCTCGCACACTTTCGCCGCCAGGGAAGCGGGGTCGAACGGCTTCTGGAGGAAGGCGACCTCGGGCTCGAGGATGCCGTGCCGTACCACCGCGTCGTCGGGGGGCCCCGACAGGAACAAGACCTTTACCTTTGGGTGCAGCAGGGCCAGGCGCTCCGCCGCCTCGCGCCAGCCCCTCCGAGGCACGACCACGTCGGTCACCAGCAGGTCGATCCGCCCCGGGTGCTTTCCCGCGACCTGCACGGGCGCGGCTTCGCGGCACCCCTCGACAACGCGCTGCCCAGGCTCAACAGGAACCGGGCCCCGTGAGGAACTGACCGACTTCCTCGTGAAGCTCGCGCGCGAGGTGCCGGCGCTCGGCCTCCTGGACCTCCAACAGCCGGGCGGAGAGCGCTCGCAAGTGGGTGGCGTATTCCGCCACTTTCCGTTCGGCCTGCTTGCGGGCGGTGATCTCCACGACGGCGGCCGTGACGCCTGCCACGGTGTCGTCGTCGGACAGGGGGGCGACGAGGTTTTCTCCGCCACGGTCGTCGGCGACGTAGAGGCAGCGCTCCCCCCGGAACAGGCCGCCACTTCGGGCGCGAGCGGTGCGGAGAGGCGGAGGTGTCGCTGGTTCTTGGAGGGCCCCGCAAGGGAGATTGTGTTCGGAGGCGGGGGGGAAGTGGAAACCTTGCAAGGTTTGGACAAGATGGGAAGCGCCTGCGTCAAGGCCGCCCCCCGAGGCCCGGCGCCGGGCTTCTCGGAGGGCGGCCCCTTCTCGGAATTCGCCACGCTTCAGAAGGGGCCCTCGCGCTAATCGGCGTAGATGCGCGTCGCCTCGGTCTTGACGACCGGCTTGGGGAGGTTGGTGCTGGAGAGCTGGACCTCGAAGTAGGCCGTCCCCGCCTCGAGGGCCTTCACGTTGATGCGGAAGATGGCGTCGGCTCGCGGCGCCAGTTCCGCGATCGGCTCGAACACGATCGTCTTGCCTTCCTCGCGGAATCGCGCCACGCCCTGCGCGGTCTGAGCGCTCTTGAACTGCATGTTGTCCGGGACGATCGCGACCAGCTTGATGTCGGTCTCCGTCTTCGACCCCGTGTTGGTGACGATCACCTCGTAGCCGGTGTCGCCGCCGGCCTCGATCGGGTCCTCGACGTCGCGCAGCTCGACGAGCAGTGCCGAGAGGCCCTCGACGCGGGTCAGCAACTCGGACTCGGCATGCAGGCCGCGCGCGCCCACGGCGGTCGCCTTGTGCTTGTAGGCGCCGGAGCGCACGGCCTGCATCTCGAACTTGACCTCGCGGGCCTTGCCGGGGGCGATCTCGCCCAGATACCACGATACGGTGTGCTTCTGGAAGTCGTGGCGCCCGCCATCGCTGGCGGTCAGGAACTTGAGGCCGGCCGGGACGACGTCGATGACGGTCACGTTGGTCGCCGGCGCGTCGCCGGGGTTGGTCACCTTGAGCACGTAGACCGCTTTGCGGTCGAGATAGCGCAGGACGGGGCCGACGACCTGAAGATCGAGGCGCGGGACGGCGACGCGCACGGTGGCGATGGCTCCGGCCTTGAGGCCGCCCTCGGCCTCGGCGAAAACCTGGCACTTCTGCGCGCCGCCGGCGTGGGTGGCGCAGAGCAGGATGACGTTGCGCGTCTCGCCGGCGGCCAGGTTGCGGGCCTCGAACTGGATGCGCTTGCCGCGCGGGTGCTGCAGCCCGTCGGACAGGACGGCCTGGACCTTGACCCGATCGACCGCGCCGTCTCCAGGGTTGCTGAGGGCGACCGTGAACGGGGCGGAGTCGCCCAGGACCACCTTCTCGGGCGGCAGGACCTTGACCGCCAGCTTCGGCTCGCGGACTTCGAGGCGCATCGCGGTCGTGCCAGTGAACGTGACCGAGGCCTGCGGCGTGTGCTGGCCCTTGCTCTCGGCGGTCAGCTTGAGCCGGAGGGCCCGTTCCTGCTTGGCCTGGAGGGTGCCCAGGTCCCAGCTCAGCATCGGGCCATCGGCCTTGGCGGGCGGCTCGGTGAGGAGGGCGGTCATGTTGCTGGGGATGCGCACGCGCACCCGGACGTGCTGGGCTGGAAGGTGGCAGAGGTTGCGGACGACGAGCACGTAGTCGCCGGACTGGCCGACCTTGGCCGTGCGCGGGCCGACCCACTCCAGGCTGACCGTGGCTTCCTGCGGGCCGATCGCCCCCGCAGGCTCGCGGACGGGCCCTGCGGCGTCAGGGCCGGGCGCAGACGTGGCTGGAGCGGGCGGGCTCAGCCCCTCGGGGAGGATCGCTGTCGGCGCGGGGCCTGGCTCGGCCGCCTTCGGGCTTGCGGGCGCGAGTGTGCGAGCAGATAACGAGGCCCCCACCAACCGGACACCACCAGGCTTCAGGGCGGGGGGCGGCTTGCCGGGCTCGCTCGGCAGTTGGCCTCGAGCGGGCGGGGCCCAGACCGCGAGGGCCACCCAGCCTGCCAGGCAGGCGGACAAGGCGGCCGATCGCCCGAGGGAGTGAATGGGTCTCATGCAAAGGCCTCCTCGAGCCTGTACCGGGCCAGGCCCGCTCAGGGCCCCTGGCTTGTCTTGCTTATGGGAATAAGTGAAGGGCGAACGATAGCGTTCGGTGTTGAGCCGTCAAGACCAGGTTCGGCCCGTACGGCGCGGCAGAGCGCCGGCGACTGGCCGCCGGGCACCGCCCAGAGCTTGATCTCTCGGATGCTCCCGAGGCCAGTGCCTCGCCGTCCGGCCCGCACGACGGCGGGCGGCTTCGGCCTCGGCACGGCGCCTCCGGGGACGTTGGGCTGCGGTTTGCCGCCGGTCAACTGCCACAGCTTGATCGTTTGGTCCCCGCTCCCCGAGGCCAGCGTCTTGCCGTCTGGGCTAAATGCCACGGAGAACACCACGCTGGTGTGTCCTTTGAGGGCCTTGGTGCTCTTGCCGCTGGCCACGTCCCACAACCTGATCGTCTTGTCAAAGCTCCCGGAGGCCAACGTCTTGCCGTCCGGCCCGAACGCCACGGAGTACACGAAGCCGGTGTGTCCTTTGAGCGTCTTGGTGTTCTTGCCGGTTTTCGCCTCCCACAACTTGACCGTCCTGTCCGCGCTCAACTCGGTCTTCGACATCTTCTTCCTCCGGTCAGCGGTGGCGGTACGAGGTATTCCGGCATTCCTTACGCCTGCGGGCCAGGCGCGGGCAACGGATCATTCTGGCCCCTGAGGAATTCGATAGCGCACCCAGATGGCCGCGTAGCGCACGTCGGCCTCATCCCCGTGCGAGGCGATGGTCAGCGGAAAGAGCCCTTGCCGCTTCTGCGCGGCCGACTCCTTCTGGTAATCTTCGAGGCTCATCTCCATCCGGAACCGCCAATCGACGCGGTCGGGGGCCTCCACCACCAGCGCGAACCGGAACCGATCGCCGTTCCAGTGGGGCGACAGGACGTCCGGGCGCCAGCCCTTGCGCTGATAATGCTCGACCGTCGAGAGGAGCTCCTCCGCGCTCAGCGCGTAGAGGGCGTCCCATTGGCGGCCCTGGTCCGAGGCCAGAATGGCGTTGTAGAGCGGGCCCTCGCGGGACAACAGCGCGTCCAGGTCCGTGAGCCGGTAGCCCTCGGCCTTCGACCGCGCGACGTCGCCCACGATCTTGTCCAGCGCTCCGTACCACGTTTGGAAGCCCACGCCGTCCCTCGCCCAGAGTTGCGAGCTGCCCAGGGAGACGTTCTCGTCCGCGGGGAGAGACCAACAAAGGGCGAGGGGGCGAAAATCGTCCGCGCGAAGGCGATCGTAGGCCCGAGCCGCCTCGTCCCTGTTCAGTTCGGGATAGAAGCGGACAAGGCGCAGCGCCTTCTCCCGAATGGCGACCGCGTTGAACCGAGTCGTGCCGGTCCCTCTGCGGGTGGTGACGGACGACAAACGAAGGCCCGAGCCCAGGCGGGCCCGCCACGCGCGGAGCTCCTTGGAGCTGGCGCCGGCGACGTCGCGAAAGTCGAGGACGTCGTTCAGCGCGTGAGCCGGGCCCGAGAAGAGGTGTTTTGGCCCCGGGCTCGCCCAGGACACTGCCTTGGCCCCGGGCTTGTCGGCGACCGGCGGGGCCCGGGGGCCCTCCCCCTTGCCGACCGGCTCGCCTTCTCCGGAGCGAGGGCGCACGATCGCGGGGCCGAACAGGTAGCCGGCCAATCCCAGCAGGGCGAGGAGGACCGCGGCGGCGAGGGCCAACCTCCTGCGCCGGGAGGGCCGTCGCTTGGCCGCGGCGGGGCCCTGGCGTTGCTCGAGGGCCTGAATGGCCTCGACCACGGCCAGGGCCGAGGGCGGGCGCTCGTCCGCGTTCTTGGCCAGCAGCCGCATCACCAGGTCGCACACCGCCGGCGGCAGGTCGGGGTTGAGCTCCCGCGGAGGGCGAGGGCTTTCGGTGGCAACGGCAACGACGGTGGAGATCGTGTCGGTGCCCTTGAACGGCACCTCCCCGGTCGCCAGGCGATACAGGACGCAGCCGAGGCTGAACAGGTCGCAGCGGGCGCCCACGACGTCGCCGCGGAGTTGCTCCGGCGCCATGAAGGCCGGCGTGCCCACGATGGTCCCCGCCTGCGTTAACCGCGCGCTGTCCGCGGTGGATCGCGCCAACCCGAAGTCGAGCACCTTCACTCGGACGCGCTTCCCCTCCAGCCAGACGTTGGCCGGCTTGACGTCCCGGTGGATCAGCCCTTTCTCGTGAGCAGCGCCCAGCGCCGCGGCGATCTCGCGGGCGATTCGCAGCACGTCCGCCAACGGCAAACGCGCCTCGCGCTGGAGGCCCTGGTCCAGCGATTCGCCTTCGAGCAACTCCATGGCCAGGAAGGGCGCGCCGCGGTCCTCGCCGACGTGGTAGATCGTGACGATGTGGTCGTGCTTGATGGCCGCGCCCGCTTTCGCCTCGCGCAGGAATCGCTGCTTGGCCGACGGCCTGGCCGCCAGGGCGGGCAACATCGCCTTCAAGGCCACCAACCGCTCGAGCTGGGGATCATAAGCCTGGAAGACCACGCCCATGCCGCCGGCGCCCAGTACCGTGCGCACCTGGTAGTGTCCCAGGCGGCCCAGTTCGTTCGGGCCCAGGGCGGGGGCCAGGAAATCGTAAATCGCCTCGGTAGCTTCCGTGCTCGCCCCGGGCGCGGGAGGGCCCGTCTGCACCCAAATGGCCTCGACGCTGGGGCCTCCGGGGTGCAGCGGGGGCGCCGACGATGCCTCGCCGTGCGCGAAGGCCTCCATCCTCGCGTCTCCGCCCGGCCGCAGCCCTTTCAGCCGTTCGGTCAGCCGCCGGACCACTTCGCTTCCGGCCTCCTCGCCGGCACCGCTCTGGGACCGGATGGCCTCGACGATGCTGTCTTCGCCTTGCAGGGCCTGGAGGGCCGACGAGCAGCGGTCGCATCGCTCCAGATGTTGTTCCAACGCCTCGGCTTCCTCTGCCGTGTTCAGGCCGAGCAGGAAACGCTGAAGAACGCGACCATCGGGACAGGCCGATACGCTTCGCATAGCTGCCTCGGATTTGAGGTGCGCCCCTGGCGCGGCGAGCGGCGTCGCGGGCTCGCTCGCGGGCTTCTATCCTCAAGTACGCGCCAGCGGCCGGGCCCTCCTCTCGAAAAAATCGGCCCTCGGCCGGAATTGTTCGCCCAACTTCGCGGGTCAATCCCACAGCCCCTCCAACTCCATGCGCAGCCGGCGCAGCACCCGGGCCTTGGCCAGGTAGACCGCCTTGACTGTCAGGCCCAACTCGGCCGCCACCTCCGCCGCCGGCCGCCCGCAGGCGACGTGCTCCCAGCAGGCTTGCCAGGTGCCGGGCTGAAAGTCGGTCTTCATCACTTGCAGAGCACGGCCAATGAGATAATCCCGGTATTCTTTGTCCATCACGGAGCCGGGGCCCTCCGGCGCAACCAGGCGCGAATCGCTTTCGTCGAGGGGCTGTTCGGTCCGCCGGCGCAGGCTCGTCCGCCACTGGTTGAGCAGGACGGTGCGCAGCCAGCCCCGGAAGCTCCGGTGCGGGTCGTAGGCGAGCTCCGGGAGCTTCCTCACCAGGACCTCAAAAACGTCTTGAATCAGGTCGGCGGCGTCGGGCCCCTGGAGCCCCGCGCGGCGGGCCCAGTGGAAGAGAAGGGGAGTATAGAGATCGACAAACCGCTCCCAGGCCGGCTGGTCCCCGGGTTGACGCAGGCGCAGGAGCAGGCTGACAGACGTGGTGTGCATGGCCCTAGATTAACCGGGGAGCGAGCGCTCGGGAAGCACCTTTGCCGGACCGGCGCCGGCGTAGTCGCTTACGCGGAGCGCACGGCCCTCTGACGCGCTCCGCGTTCGGGCCCGGGCCCGCGGGCCCGTGTCGTCCAGACTTTCTTCTGGCCCCCGCCGCGCCGGTGTGTTATCCTCCGATTTATTCGGAGAACCTTCCGTCGGGGGCGCATCATGTTGTCGATCCTCGGTCCCTCTCACCGCTACTGCGATGGCGTCTCCCGGCGCACCTTCCTGCGCGTCGGCGGGCTGGCCCTGGGCGGCCTGTCGCTGCCTCAGCTCCTCCAGGCCGAGGCGCACGCCGGCATCAAGAGCTCTCACAAGTCGGTGATCATGGTCTTCCTGTCCGGCGGCCCGCCGCACCAGGACATGGTCGATCTCAAGCCCGACGCGCCCCTCGACGTGCGCGGCGAGTTCAAGCCGATCGCCACCAACGTGCCCGGCACCCGCATCTGCGAACACCTGCCCGGCCTGGCGCGCAGGGTTGATCGGCTGGCCATCGTCCGCACGCTCGTCGGCAGCGAGGGGCACCACTCGGCGTTCCAGTGCATGCATGGCCGGACGCAGCAGCGCCAGCCGGGCGGCGGTTGGCCTTCGCTGGGCAGCACCGTCAGCAAGTTGCAGGGCCCGACGCGCGAGGGGGTGGCGCCGTTCGTGGGCCTGTCGCCGAAGATGCTGACGCGCACCTGGGCGACGGTGGGCGAGCCGGGCTTCCTCGGCCCCGCCCACGCCGCCTTCAAGCCCAACGCCGACGGCATGGGGAGCATGGTCCTCAAGGGGATGACGCTGGAGCGCCTGGGCGAGCGCCGCCAACTGCTGCGCTCCTTCGACAACCTGCGCCGCGAGGTAGACGCGGGCGACGGCCTGGCGCGGGCCGACGAGTCCACGCGGCAGGCGCTGGGCATCCTGACGTCGAGCAAGCTGGCCGAGGCGCTCGACCTGGAGCGCGAGCCGTCGCGCGTCCGCGACCGCTACGGCCGAGGCGACCCGAAGCCCGCGGGCTACGGCGACGCCGGCCCGCTCATGAACGACTACCTGCTGACCGCCCGTCGCCTGGTGGAGGCCGGCGCGCGCGTGGTGACGCTGGCCTACGGGCGCTGGGACTGGCACGGCAAGCCGCACGGGACGACCTTCGAGAACGCCCGGCACCACCTGCCGATTTTCGACCGTGGCCTGAGCGCACTGCTCGACGACCTGCGCGACCGGGGCCTGGACAAGGACGTGACGGTGCTGGTGTGGGGCGAGTTCGGCCGCACGCCGCGCATCAACAAGGAGGGCGGGCGCGACCACTGGCCGGCGGTTGGCTGCGCCCTGCTCGCGGGCGGCGGGATGAAGACGGGCCAGGTGATCGGTTCGACCACGACGCATGCGGAGCGGCCGAAGGACCGGCCCGTGCATTTCCAGGAGGTCTTCGCCACCCTCTACCGCAACCTGGGGCTGAGCCCGCAGACGCAGACGGTCACCGATTTGGCGGGGCGGCCGCATTACCTGGTCGATGGGCCCTACGGGCCACAGCCGGAACAGGCGTAGGGCGAACGGCAGGACCAAGCCTCCCGGGAGGACGGCCCACCGGGGCCGTCCTCCCGGGAGGCCGGCTCCGGAGGGCCGTCCTACAAGGATTCTTTTTACAGCCGTTCGGCGGTATCGCTCCAAACCGGAGGGTGGCCCGGCAGCGCTTCTTCTTGTA
>JBBSEZ010000116.1:0-23611 GCA_038239195.1 Gemmatales bacterium | reverse complement strand
TCGCGAGTGCCGGTGAACCTCCTGTGCTGCCCAGCCATCTACTTCCCCAGAGGCCCCAATCAGCCCGGGGAAAGCGACCTATGGTGACTGTCACACCTGCTTCAGGCCGTGGCTCAGATTTGCCAAATCTGAAGTCGCAGATCCCCCGAATCGACTGATCTTCGGGGCCTCTCCTTTTTCCCCCCCGCCCGAGGGCCACATGACTCGCGAGATCATCATCAAGGACACCCACCGGGGCCTTTACTACGAGGACGGCGTCCTGCTGCGCGTTCTCGGCGCCGGCCGCTACGAGCTTCCTCTGTCTCGTCCCTCGGGGCTCTCCTTCTTTCGCCGGCGCCCCGCCGCCGAGGTCGTCCTCGTGGACCTGCGGGCTCGCGACCTGACCATCAAGAACCAGGAGATCCTCACCTCCGACAAGGTCGCCATCCGCGTCAGCCTCCTCGTTCAGTTCGCCGTGGTCGATCCCACCGCGGCCATCCACGCCGTCGCCAGCTACGAGGACCGCCTCTACAGCGACGTGCAACTTGCCGCGCGCCGGGCCCTCGCCGCCATGACGCTCGAGGAGATCCTGACCAACCGCCATCGGCTCAGCGAGGAGATCCTGCGCGACGTGAAGGAGTCGGCCGCCAGCTACGGCGTCGCCATCGCTCGCGCCGACGTCAAGGACCTGGTCTTCCCCGGCAACCTCCAGGAGATCATGAACCGGGTGCTCGCCGCGGAGCGCATGAGCCAGGCCCAGCTCGTCGAGGCGCGCACCAAGAGCGAGGTCCAGCACATCGAGGCCGTCGCGCGCGCCGAGGCCCAGCGCGTCCAGTCCCAGGCCGCTGCCGAGCCGCAGCGCATGGAGGCCCAGGGCAAGGCCGAGGCCACCCTGCTCGCCGTCCACGCCGAGACGCAGGCGCTCGACGAGCGCAGCAAGTCCGCCACGGTCTACGCGACCCACCCCGCGCTCCTGCGCCTGGAGGAGCTCGCCACCCTGCGCGAGCTCGCCCGCAACGGCAACGCGCGCCTCTACCTCGATTTCGACCGCCGCCTGGCGGCCAGCGAGGCAAGCAACAACTGACTCCGGCCGGGGCCTTCCGCGGGCCCCGGCCCGTTCACTTCTTCGGCGTGCCGATGATGCGCAACTGCGTCGAGAGGTAGTACGGCATCCCGTCGATCTCGAACTCCAGCTCCGCGAACATGGCCCGGCAGCCCCGCGACGGCGCGCCCACCTGCCCGACGAGCGTGCCGTCGCGCACCGTCGCCGGCCGATCGGTCCACTTCGACTTGCGGAAGTCCTTCGTCGAGGCGTCCGCCACCCACCACCGCGCCGCCTTCGGCGCCGGCGACGAACGGACCGTCACGCGCAGCGTGCCGTCCTTTTTCATCATCTTCCACTCCACCTTCGGCATCGGCCGGCCCGTCATCTGGTGCCGCGTGAATGCGGCCAGCGTGTTTCCGACGCGCGTCGAGTCGAAGCCCTTGTCGAGCTTCTGCTGGAGGTTGTGGCCCGCGTTGGGCACGTAGAGCAGCCACTTGGGGCCTTGGAGATCGTCCCAGTAGAGATTGACCGCATCCAGGGCCCAGTACGGGTCGTTTGTGCCGTTGATAATGAGCTTCGGCATCCGCAGGTTGGCGCGGTAGGCCCATGGATCGACCATGCTCCAGAGCTTTTGCGCGTCGGCCGTCTTGGGCATCGGCACCAGCCCCGCTTTCGTGTAGTCGCGGATCATGGCGCTGTAGTGGCCGAAGGATGCGAGCTGGTGGGGCATCTGCGCCCGCATGTTGAGTGTGTCGATGACGAGCGGGGCGATCGCCTTGACGCGCGGATCGACGGCGCCTGTCAACCAGGTCGTCCAGCCGCGCTTCGAGGCGCCCGAGACGATGAACTGCTTGACCTCCACGTTCCACTCCTGACGCGCAAAGGCTTGAAGCGCGTCCATCGCCTTGACCACGCTGTTGACCATCGGAAAGAGCAGCGGCCAATCCTCGTCCTTGGTCTTGAGGTAGCGCACGAACGTCTCGGCGATCAGAGCGTCCTCGGTCTTGCCGTCCAGCAGCGGTTGATTGGGGATGCCGTAGAGAAACGCGACGGGCGCCTTCATCTTCTGGGCCATTTCGAGGCCGAGGAGCGCCCCCTTCGGGCTGGGCTTGCCGCCGGTGTTCCACAGGAACAGGATGGCGCCGGGCTTCACGTCCTTGGGGACGTACACTTGCAGCCCGTGCTCCCAGGTGATGCCCTGCCACTTCTGCGAGACGAGGTGTAGGTCGTAGACGGTCCCGGCCGAGGGCGTGAGCTGCTTCTTGAGCTTCCAGGAGAACGCCGGGTCGGCCTTCTTGACGTACTGGGCCAGGTCGGCTCGTGCCACGCCCCCGCTGCTCAGGAGCAGGGCGAAGGCGATCAGGGTGGGGAACCAGCGGAGCAGCGAAGTCCGGGAAGGCATGAGTCGGGGCCCTCGAGGTGGCGAGAACGCGAATGGGGAGAGGCTAGGGCGGGGGAGCGCGCTCGTCAAGGGAAGGGGTGGGCAGGGAAACGCGAAGGGCCCGCGAAGGACGGTTCCTTCGCGGGCCTTTTGGATGGGCTCGAGTCGGCTCGAGGAGGGACTACTCTTTCTTCTTTCGCTTGCCCTTGTCGCCAGGGCTGGGGGTGGTGCCCTTGGCTTCCTCGAGGATGATGATCAACCGCACCTGCATCTTCTTTTCCTCGTCGTCTTTGCCCTTCTCCTTGAGCTCTTCTGGCTCTTTCTCTTTTTCCTTCGCCTTCTCGACCTTCTTCTCCGGCTCCTTCACTTCGGTCTTCTCGACGGGCGCGGGCTTGGGCTTGGGGCGCTTGACGAGCTTGAGCTTGATCTTGTGGCCGACCTCGATCTTCTCGATGGAGCTTTCGTAACCGGGCAGCTTCTTGTCCTTGCCCTTGAGCTTCAACTTCTCCGCGGCGGTGTATTTCTTCACGTCGCCCTTGTCGTCGAACTCCTCCGGGAGGAACATCGTCCGAACCTTGACGTTCTCGGTGTGCTGGAACTCGACGTCGCGGGTGCTCTTGACCAGCTTGTAGCCGGGCGGCAGGCCCTCCGGCGTCAGCACCGAGGCCTGCGCGATGAGTTGGTTCTGAATGGCGACTGCCTGGTTCTGAAGCTGGATCGTCAACTGCGCGACCTTGTTCGCCGCCTGGTTGAGTTGCGCGGCCTTGGGGCGCTTGGCGCTGGCGAGCGAGTTGTAGCTATTCTGGGCCTGGATGAGCTGGTTCTGGAGCTTGACGAGCTGTTTGATGGCCTGGTTGTTGCCCGTGTAGGCCTTCACGCCCTTGCCGGTGTAGACGATGTTCTGGCTCTCGATCGTGACGACGAACATCCGGTCGGGGCCGACCGTCGTCTTTACCATTCCGGTGAGCTCGCCCGGCAGCAACTTGGCCGAATCGAGCGGTGGGAGGGTCGTGCCCTTCTTGCCCTTCTTGCCCTGCGCGTTCAGCGCGCTCGGGACGAGGGCAGCGATCGTCGCCAGCAGAAGGGTCGCGCCGATCAGACGGTGGCGCATGGTAGATAGCTCCTTGTCGCAGACGGGCACAGGTGGTGAACCGAGAAAAGCCACTCGTTCGAGGCCGTCTCTGTTGGGGCGAGAGGCCCCGAGCGGAATGAGAACGGGTGAATGGCCCCTATTCTATCCACATTAGACCAGCGCCGTCGAGAAAAGTTCCGGTCGAAGGGCGAAA
The DNA here is from genome assembly GCA_038239195.1 of Gemmatales bacterium. Lineage (GTDB taxonomy): Bacteria > Planctomycetota > Planctomycetia > Gemmatales > Gemmataceae > JBBSEZ01. The sequence goes on along the minus strand of JBBSEZ010000116.1, from coordinate 19,920 downwards.
AGTTGGGGCGATCCCCTCACCCCCCCACCCCCTCTCCCAGGACGGGAGAGGGGGAGCCAGACAGAAGACACGGAGTTGGGCGGCCCTCTCCCCGGGCCCACCCTGACCGTTCTCCCCCTCTCCCTCCTTGGGAGAGGGGGTTGGGGGGGTGAGGGAATCACCTCACTCCCCCGCCGACCTGCCCGCCAGCCAACCCGTGCTCCAGGCGGCCTGGAAGTTGTAGCCCCCGATCGGGCCATCGAGGTCGAGCACCTCGCCCGCCAGATAGAGCCCCGGCACGAGCTTGCTCTCCATCGTCCGCGAATCGACCTCCCCCAGCGCCACCCCGCCCGCCGTCACCTCCGCCCGGCCGAAACCGAGCGTTCCCGTCACCGCGATCCGCAGCCGCTTCACCGCTCCCACCAACTGTTCGCGCTCCCCCTTGCTCAGGGCCGCCGCCTTGCGCTCCACCGGCAGGCCCGCCCGGACGACCAGCGCCTCGCACAGCCGGCGGGGCAGGGCACCGGTCAGGACGGCCGAGAGTTGCCGCTTGCCCGCCGCCGCCGTCTCGATCCGCAACCATTCGTCCAGCTCGACCTCCTTGCGGCCAGGCAGGAAGTCGAGCTCCACCGCCAGCGCGCCGGGCGTCGGGTGCCCGCTCACCACGCGGCTGACGTCGAGCACGACCGGGCCCGATAGCCCGAAGTGGGCGAACAGCAGGGAGCCCCGCCGGAAGGTCAGCGCCTTCTCGCCCTCCACGATGTGCACCGCGACGTCGGGGATGGTCACGCCGCGCAGTTCCGCCACCCACGGCGCGGCCACGGTTATCGGCACCAGCGCGGGCCGCGGCGGGACGATGGCATGGCCGAAGTTGGCACACAGCGCGTAGCCGTCGCCTGTGGTCCCGCTCCCCGGGTACGACTGCCCGCCGACGGTCAGGACCACTCTCCGGGCGGAGAGCGTGCGCTTCGACGTGGTGACGGAGAAGCCGCCCTCGCCAGGGGCGAGATCGCGCAGGGGCTCCTCGAGCGCCAGCATGGCGCCACTCCGGTGCAGGCGGCGCAACAGGGCCTCGAGCACGTCGGCGGCCTTGTTGCTGACAGGGAAGACCTTGCCCGTCTCCTCGACCTTGGTGGCGACGCCCTCGGCCTCGAAGAAGTCGAGCGCGTCCTGCACGCTCAGGGCGGCCAGGGCGGAGTGCAAAAAGCGGCCGGGCGGGCCGTAAGCCTCGACGATGCCGCGGTTGTCTGTGGCGTGGGTGATGTTGCAGCGCGTGCCACCGGACATGAGGATCTTCACCCCGGGACGGCGGTTCTTTTCCAGCACGAGGACGCGCCGCCCCAGCTCGGCGGCGTGAGTCCCCGCCATCAAACCGGCCGCGCCGGCGCCGACCACCACCACGTCCCAGTCGAGCTCGACCATCACTCGTCCTCGCCGCGGCCTGTGACCGCTTGCCCGAAGCGCTCGCGCAATGCCGTCCAGGCGGCGTGGGAGATGCGCCGTTCGTAGCCCAGATGCAGCCCTTGAAGGGCGGTGAGGTGGGGAGACCCCACCAGCGCCATTGCGCCGGCGTCGCCGATCTTGTTGAAAACGAGGTTCAACTCGGTCAGGCTGGCGACCAGCGGCGAGGCGGCCAGCGCCTCGGCGCCCTTGTCGCCGATGAAGCAGTTGCTCACGTTGAGCGCGCGGAGGTTGGGCAAGGCGGGCCAGCGGGCCAGCGCCAGCGCCCCCGGCTCGTAGAAGGCGTTCGCCGAGAGGTCCAGCCTCTTGACGGTCGCCAGGCCGGGCCAGGCGCCGAGCTTGCGGATGCCGGCGGCCCCGATCAGGTCCTGACTCAGGTCGAGGGAGCGCAGGCGACGCGCCGAGCGACACCTCGCCAGGGCAGTGGCCCCATCGTCCCCGATCCAGCAGTGGTGCAGGTCGAGCGTGGAGAGGCAATCCAGGGCGGCGCTGGAGAGTGTACGGGCCCCCTCGCCGCGCAGGGCACAACAGCGGAACGAGAGGGTTGTGAGGCCGCCCAGCAGCGACGTCTCGGCCAGCTTGCTCAGGAGGCGCTCGCTGATGCTGTGGACGGTCCACCGATCGACCCAGGTGTGGGCCTCGGTCTGCTCGAGCGCCAGCCCGGCCTGTCCGGCGAGGCGCTGGCCCGCTTCCGCCACGTGCAGAAGCCCACGGGAGAACCGCCGGACGTCGAGGGCCATCGGCCCGGCGACGGCAGGCAGCGGCCCCAGCCAGGCCGCGCCGTGCTTGCGGAGGAGCAACTTCTCCCGCTCGACGAGGGATCGGGCCTCCGCACTGTCCGAAGGCAACCGGGCCGACTGGCACTGGAGCCGTACGAACTCGGCGCGGGCGAGGTCGTGCTCGTCGCCGTGTTCCTCCAGCCAGTCGGCGAGGACAAAGCGCGGGGCTTCGTCTAGCTGCTCCTTGGCGGCGTGGAGGAGCGCCATCAACTCGGGCCGAGGGGCGGCGGGAGGGGCCGGCTTGCGGCGCGTCATCGTGGGGGCCCTCGCGAAACGACAAGCAAGATCGGCGCGCTGTCTCGCTCAGACGAGGGCGCCGGGGACGACCACCTGCCCCTTCGGGAACACGCGGACGGACGAGCCGGCGGCGAGGACGGTGGAGCAGGGGGTCGAGTTTTTCAAGAACGCCCACTCGGGCCCGTAGACGGTGCCGAAGTCGAGGTCGATCTCGTAAGCGCGAACGGGGTAGACGTCCCAGACGGGATGATCGACCTCGTAGCGGATGCCCTGACCTCGCCTCGTCACGCCGAAGCCCCAGCGATGTTCCTTGAAGAAGTGCTCGTCGCTCGTCTCGGCCGGTCGAAAGGCCGGCTTGTCGCCCGTGACCGCGATGCGGTGCTCGCGGCCGGCGAAGCGCAGGCGGTAGTCCATCGCGATCTGCTTCTCGTCCTCCTGGCGAGCTCCGGTGAGCGGGGCGGCGACGTAGGGCTCGTTGTAGAGCCAGCGGGCCATCCAGGCGATGAGGCGCTGCGGCACGAACTCGCGCACGAAGATCACCCCGCGCTCCTCGCCGGTCGGGAGCTGACGGTGGACGTAGAAGCGCAGGTTGAGCTCGGCGAAGTTGCGGTAGCCCGGCCAGGGGATGCCGAGGACGCGCGTGTCGAGGAACTCGAAGGCGACCAGGCTGACGAAGGCGCTGCCGTCGCGTGTGTCGAGGTGCAGGCCGAGGGGCAGGCGCTTTTCGAGCAAGGAGGGCGGGACGGCGTAGGTCGCCAGGAAGAGGTTGTACCAGCGAGCGGTCAGGAAGGGATGGGCCATGACTTGTCCGGGTTGGAATAGCAGGACAGGGGGGCTATTCGATCTCGTTCCGCGCGACGGTCGGCGTGCCTCCGGGCAACGACGCCACGCGCGCCGCCAGTCGGTTGGCGAACGCCGCCGCGTCGTGGATCGTGCGCCCCTCCAGCACCGAGCAGAGCAGGCCCGCCGTGAAGGCGTCGCCGGCGCCGATCGTATCGACCACCGCGACCTTCCGCCCCGGCACGGCGACCTCCTCGTCGTCGGTCTGCACCAGGCAGCCGCGCTCGCCGCGCGTCAGGGCCGCCAGTTCGATCCCGTAGCGCGTCCGCAGGGCGGCAAGCGTCGCGGCCTCGGTGGCGCCCTTCAGCTTCAGGAGGTCGCGCAGCACGGCCAGCTCGCCATCGTTGAGCTTCACCCAGCGGCAGGCGTGCAGCGAAGATTCGATCGCGTCGAGCGAGTAGAAGCCCTGGCGCAGGTTCACGTCGAACACGACGAGGGCGTTGCGCGCTTCCTCCACCGCCCGGCGGACGGTGGCGCGGCCCGTCGGGTGGCGCTGGATGAGCGTGCCGAAACAGAGGGCGAGGGCCTGCGCCAGCACGACCGAGAGCGCCTCGTCCCAGGCGAGATGATCGTACGCGACCCCTTCGTGGATGGCGTAAGTCGGCTGGCCCTGCGCATCGACGGACACAGTCACGGTGCCGGTCGGGTGGGCCGCATCCTGCTGGAGGAGGGCGTCGGACAGGCCGAGAGCGCGCACGGTCGCGCGCGCCTCCTCGCCGAGCGCGTCGGCGCCGACGCGGCTGACCATGCCGGCGGGGTGGCCGAGTTGGTGGCAGTGGAAGGCGAAGTTGAACGGCGCCCCGCCGAGATGGCGCCCGCCCGGCAAAAGGTCCCACAGGAGCTCGCCGATCCCCACGATTTGCCCGGGCTGCATCCGTCCTCTCCGGCGGGCGCGCCGAGCGGAGCTCGGCGGCTAAATGGTCAGGCCAGCACCTTCCGCACGACGTTTCCGTGGACGTCGGTGAGCCGGAAGTCGCGACCCTGGAACCGATAGGTCAACTTCCGGTGATCGACGCCCAGCAGGTAGAGCATCGTGGCGTGGAGGTCGTTGACCTCGACGACGTCCTCGACCGCGTTGTACCCGAGCTCGTCGGTACTGCCGTGGGTGAGGCCCCCCTTGATGCCACCGCCCGACATCCAGATCGAGAAGCCCTTGATGTGGTGATCGCGCCCGGTGCCCTGCGCCATGGGGGTGCGGCCAAACTCGCCGCCCCAGATCACCAGCGTGTCCTTGAGCATGTCGCGGGCCTTGAGGTCCTTGAGCAGCGCCGCCGCGCCCTGATCGACCTCCCGCGCCGTGATCTCCACGTCGCGCTTGATGCCCCCGTGATGGTCCCAGTCGCGATGGTAGAGCTGGATGAAGCGCACCCCGCGCTCTGCCAGGCGCCGCGCCAGCAGACAGTTGGCCGCGAACGAGCCGTCGCCGCCCTTCGTCCCATAGAGGTCGAGGACGCGCTTCGGCTCGCGCGTGACGTCCATCAGGTCGGGCACCGACGTCTGCATGCGGAAGGCCATCTCGTACTGCGTGATCCGCGTCGCGATCTCGGGGTCGTGGGTCACTCCGCTCTGCATGCGGTTGAGCGCCTGCACGGCATCCACCACGTCGCGCTGGCGCTCCGTCGTCACGCCGCGGGGGCTGCTCACGTAGAGGACGGGGTCGCCCCGGGAGCGGAGGTGGACGCCCTGGAAGCGGCTGGGCAGGAACCCGCTGTGCCACTGCCGGGCCGAGATCGGCTGGGCCTGGCCGGCGCTTCCCGACGAGGTGAGCACGACGAAGCCCGGCAGGTTGGCGCTGGCGCTGCCCAGCCCGTAGGTCAGCCACGAGCCCATCGCGGGGCGCCCCGAGATGGTCGTGCCCGTGTTCATGAAGGTGTGCGCCGGGTCGTGGTTGATCGCCTCGGTGCGCAGCGAGCGCACGATGCAAATGTCGTCGGCGACGGTGGCCAGGTGCGGGAAGACGGCGCTGATCTCCTGCCCGCTCTTGCCGACCTTCTTGAAGGGGTGCTGGGGGGCGAAGCAGGTGAGCTTGGCGTTCTGGAGCTGGGCGATCGGCTGGCCCCGGGTGAACGACTCCGGCATCGGCTTGCCGTGCATCGCCGCCAGCTTGGGCCGGTAGTCGAACGTCTCCAGGTGGGACGGCCCGCCCGCCATGTAGAGGTAGATGACTCTCTTGGCCTTGGGCGCGAAGTGCAACGGCCGCACCACGCCTTCCCATCGGTCGGCGGTCGTGCCGCCATTCATCGACCGTGCGGCGGCGCCCTCGGCCGTGCCCTCGTTGAGGAGGGAGGCCAGCGCCATCATGCCCAGGCCGCCGCTCGAGCGCCCCAGGAACGCCCGGCGGGTCAACTGGTGTCGGACAAGGTCGGGGGTCATGGTGTCAATCCCTCGTGATGGTCTCGTGCAGGTTCAGCAGCGTGCGCGTCACCGACGCCCAAGCCGCCAGTTCGGCCCGATCGACGGCGCTGCTCACGGGCGCGTCGCCGATCTTCAGCACCGCGTCCACCGCCGCCTTGTCCGCCCGGTATTGGGCGAGGTGGCGGACCAGGAGCCCCTTGAGTACCTCGGCCTCCGCCGGGCGCGGTGCCCTCTGGAGTGCCCGCTGGTAGGCGTAGCGCAGCCGGGCGTCAGTGTCCTTGCCGCCCCGGGTCAGCGCGTGCTCGGCCAGGACGCGCGCGGCCTCCACGTAGGTCGGGTCATTGAGCAGGACCAGGGCCTGAACGGGCGTGTTGGAGCGAGCTCGCTCGACCGTACACTCTTCGCGGCTGCTACCGTCGAAAGCGATCAGGCTCGGGTGGGGGAAGGTGCGCTGGACGTAGGTGTAGAGCCCGCGGCGATACTGGTCGGGGCCCTTGTCGGGGTCGTACGTGCGGCGCGGGAAATTGAGATAGGCCCAGTAGCCGGCGGGCTGGTACGGCTTCACGCTCGGCCCGCCAAGCCGGGTCGCCAGCAGCCCGCTGGCCGCCAGAGCGTTGTCGCGAACGAGCTCGGCGTCGAGGCGCCAGTGGCCCTGCCGCGCCAGCAGCTTGTTGTAGGGGTCGCGCTGGCGGAGTTGCTCGGGCGCGGCCGACGACTGGCGATAGGTCGCCGACGTCGCCATCAGCCGGACAAGGTGCTTGACGTCCCAGCTCGATTCGCGAAACTCGACGGCGAGCCAGTCGAGCAACTCGGGGTGCGTTGGCCAGGCGCCCTGGGCGCCGAAGTCGTCTAGCGTGCTCACCAGCCCCTGTCCGTAAAGCTGCTTCCACATCCGGTTGACGAAGATGCGCGCCGTCAGCGGGTTTTCGGGCGCCGTCAACCACTGAGCGAGGTCGAGGCGGGTGGCGCGGCGGCCCTTCACGCCAAGGCGGTTCAGGGACTTGGGCACGCCGGGGCTGACGATCTCTCCCGAATCGTCGAGCCAGTTGCCGCGCGGCAGCACGCGCATCGTGCGCGGCGGGCCGGACGTCGAGACGAGCGTGCTGGGGAGCTTCGCCTCCAGCGCCGTCTTCTGCTTGCGCAGATCGGCAAGGCGGCCTCGCAAGGGGGCCAGTTCCGGCGCGATCCCGCGATAGTACGACGCCAGGGCCTTCTTCTGAGCCGGGTTGCGACGAGCCGGATCGGCCAAAAGCGCCTGCACGATCGGCTCGGGGAGGTTGGCCTTGTTGGACAGGCCGGGCTTCGCCGCCGAGGTCAGCGACAGGCGGAAGCGGCCAATGTTGTGCTGGGGAAAGGCCGAAGCGTGCGTCATCTTGACCACGAGGGCGGTGTCGGGGCCGCCGGGCAGCGGTTTGGCGAACGCGAAGACAGCCGTGCGGTTCTCTCGGCGCACGTGGCCCTCGACGGCCCAGCCGGTCTTCGACGGGCCGGCGACCAGAGAGCCAACCGGGTAGCCCGGCTGCGAGAAGTCGGCGAGGGCGCGGGCCAGCTTGACGGGACGAGGATCGCCCTTGCCGGTGACGGCATCGACCTCGAAGCCGGTCACCACGAAGTTGCCGTTGCCGCGCGACAGGCTTTGGTTGCCAAAGGAAGAGTGCGTCAGTGCCTCCAGCCGGATGGCGGTGACAGGCGCCGGCCCGGTGGGTAGCGCGACGAGGTAGGTGTCCCTGGCCGGGTTGGGGCCTGTGGACAGGACCGAGAGATCGGCCTGCACGACCAGTTTGGCCCCACCCTTCGACTCGGCGCTCTTTGGCTTGACCGCGAGCCACTCCGGCTTGCTCTTGCTCAGCTCCGCCCGTGCGCTCTCTTCCCAGCGCGCCTGCCCGGCGAGCGTGGCGGGGCTCGGAGAATCGAGGGCCTTTGTCACCTGCACCAGTTCCTGATCGAGCTGGCGCAGCTGCTTTTCCTGGGCGGGCGTGGCCATGCGTACCTGCGGCTGCCGGCCGACGGGCACCTCGCGGACGTCGGCGAAGAAGGAGGCGAAGCTGTAGAACTCCTTGGTGGTCAGCGGGTCGAACTTGTGATCGTGGCACTCGGCGCAGCCCAGCGTCAGGCCGAGCCAGACCGTCGAGGCGTTGCGCACGCGGTCGGCGGCGTACTTCGCGGTGTACTCCTTGGCCTGCGCCCCGCCCTCCTCGGTTGTCATCAGCAGGCGGTTGTAGCCCGAGGCGATCTTCTGAGCGGCCGTGGCGTCGGGCAGCAGGTCGCCGGCGAGTTGCTCCCGCGTGAAGGCGTCGAATGGCTTGTTGTTGTTGAACGCGGAGATCACGTAGTCGCGATAGAGGTAGACGTCGCGGTGGTTGTCGCTGTGATACCCGCCCGTGTCGCCGAAGCGAACGAGGTCGAGCCAGTACAGCGCCATGCGCTCGCCGTAGTGGGGGGAGGAGAGCAGGCGATCCACCGCCTTCTCGTAGGCGTTGGCGCTTTGGTCGGCGAGGAAGGCGCTCATCGCCGAGGGCGTGGGCGGCAGGCCGGTCAGGTCGTAGGACAGCCGGCGCAGCAAGGTGCGCTTGTCGGCCTCGCGCGACGGGCGCAGTCCCTCCTTCTCCAGCCGCTCCAGGACGAATTGATCGATCGCGTTGCGGGCCCACGATCGGTCGCGGTTGGAGGGCAGGGCCGGGCGCGTGGGTCGGATGAGGGCCCAATGCTTCTGCCAGTTGGCGCCTTCCTCGATCCACCGGCGGATGAGCTCGATCTGCTGGGGGGTGAGCTTCTTGCCGGACTTGGCGGGGGGCATGCGCCGGGCGCCTTTCTCGATCAGGCGCTCGTAGACGACGCTCTTGTCGGGCCTGCCGGCGACGAGGGCGAAGTGCTCGCCGAGGTTGGCGAAGGCCCCCGCCTCGGTGTCGATGCGGAACTCGCCCTTGCGCTTGCCCTTGTCGGGCCCGTGACAGGCGAAGCAGTTCTCCGAGAGGATGGGCCGGACGTCGCGGTTGAACTCGACGGGGTGCAAAGGAACGTCCGGCGGCGCGACGGCCCGCACGTTCCGTTCGGGAAGTTTCCAGGTGAGGAAGGCGGCGAGGCAGCAAGTCGATAGAGTCAACCACGCGCGACGTCTCATGGGTGCATCTCCGTTGGCGGGCAGGACTGCGAACGTGGCGGTGGGGAGGGCTGTCCTTCTCTTGGGCCAATCCTAGCTCTACGTTACCGCGAGGCTGGGACAATCTCAAGGGGCCAACGGGATGAACCGCCAGACTTTCCTCGACGCGCTCCGCGCCAACCCGCAGGACGACGTCACGCGCCTCGTCCAGGCCGATTGGCTGGAGGAGCAGGGGGAAGGGGCGCGCGCCGATTTCATCCGCACCCAGGTCCGGCTGGCGGGGCTCGACGAGGATGATCCGGAGCGCGAGGGGCTGGAAGAGCGCGAGCGCGACTCGCTCGCTGGCGCACGAGCAGAACTGGCTCGCGAGCCTGCCGGCGAGCGCGTGCGACTGGTCCTATCGGGGTGATTTTATCGATGGGCTGACGTTTGGCCACGCGACCGAGCTAGAGGACATGACGGCGTTCCTGCGCGAAAACCCGGTGCGGGACCTGTCCTTCGGCTTCGTCGCGCGCCTCGACGCGCTTCTGGAGCGCCGGGTCGCCCGGTTCGTTCATGGGATCGACCTGCGCCCGAGCCTGGAGCGCCGCCGAGCCGCCGCCATCGTGCGCCTGATCCAGTCGCCGGCGCTGAAGGGCCTGACGTCGCTGAAGCTGCGCGGGCCGTACCTCGACGACGATTTCCTTGGCGTGCTGGCGGCCTCGCCCATCCTGCCGCATCTGCACGTGCTGCACCTGATGGACTGCAACGCCAGCGGTACGGCGGTGGACCACCTCCTGTCGCGCCGCCCGTTGCCGCTCCTGCGCGAACTGCGGTCGAGCGGCCCCCGGTTGGGCGGACGGTTGATGCAGGTGGTGACGAGGCCCGAGCACCCCGAGCGCTGGACGAGCCTTGGGCTGCCGGGGCAAACGCTTGGCCCCGGGGCCGACCTGGCCCGGCTCGGGGCGTGCGTCAACCTGCGCGAGCTCCTTCTGTGCGAGATCGAGGCCCCCTTGCCGCCACTTCCCGCGCTGGAGCGGCTGACCTTGCTGCGCTCCGCCGACCGGGCCCTCCGTTCGCTGGCGAGCTCGCCTTGCGTGCCGGGCCTGCGCCGGTTGGAACTGTGCTTCCGCGGTGGGGGGCTCGGTCATCGAAGGCGAGACTCACCTCCGCGCTCTCCTCAGCGCCTTGCAGTGCCCGGCGCTCCACGTCCGCCTGGAAGGCTATGGGCTGGGGCCTCTGCGACCGCTCCTCGCAGAGCACTACCCCGGGCTCGCGCGCCTCTGCGGGCTGGAGGTCGTCGGCTCGCTGAGCGCGGGGGACGAAGGCACCCTCAACTCCTGCACCACGCTGACGGGCCTGACGGTCTTCAAGCACCGGCGCTTCGGTTCCGTGGAGTTACTGGAGGCCCTTCTTCAGTCTCCCTGGCTCGCCCGCCTGCGCACCCTGGCGATGGGCTGGCTCTACCGAGACGGCAGGCCGGCAATCCACTCCCTGACGACGTCGCCCTGGCTGCCGCGCCTCCGGGAACTGGAGATCGACGAACCGGCGTCGTTCGTGGCGGTCGCGACGAGCGCCTGGTTGCCGCTGCTCGCCCGCTGGCCCGGCCTCCGGCGACTCGACCGGCTCAAGCTCAAGGGCAGCAACTGCCAGGACGGCGACCTCGAGGAACTGGCGCGTTCTCCTCACCTCCACCCGGCGACGCGCCTGACGCTGAATTTGTCCGCGGGCGCTGACGTGCGCGCCCTCTTCCAGCACCGCCTCGGCCGCCGCTTCTCCACCTGACGGAGCCCGACCGTGAACCTCGTCCTGCATCTCGCCCAGCAGCGCCTGATCAGCCCGCTGGGTTGGCTGCCCGACAAAGCCCACGACCGCACCATCATGGGCTCGACGGCCTCCGGCGTCGCCGACACCAATGACGAGGCCGCCCCGGCGGACTTCGATCTCTGCGGCTTCTGCATCCCACCCAAGGAGGTCGTCTTCCCCCGTAGGGCGAGGGCCATCTGGGCGACGTGGGTTGAAACCGGCCGCTCAACGGTCGGTGCTGCGCCCCTGCAAGGCGAGGGGAAGGTGGAACTGTCCCTTGGTAGGACGGCTCGGGAGAGCCGTCCAGACGGCTCGGGAGAGCCGTCCTACGGGGAGGCCTTTTCCTGCCGCTCGCCCAACCAAGACTCAGGCCCTGACCCGCACGCGGACCAGCAGGTCGTTCAAGGCGGCGCGAGCCGTCGGCCCGTCGGGAAGACTGCTCTCCCGGTGGGCCGCCTCCAGTTCGGCCCGCAACCGCTCGTATTCCCGCCGGTGGAAGTCCACGTTGGCGTCGTCGAGGGACGACTTCTCTGGCCCGGCCAGCTTCTGGGCGATCAGGCCCTCGACGTGGGGCAGCCGGGCCTCCGCGTTGAGGCGGACCAAATTGGCCTCGACCTCCCCCGTCCGCATCAGGTGCATGCCGGTCAGCAGCACCCGGTAGACGTAAAGAAGGGGCTTTACCCGCCGCGGCCTCTCCTTGTCGAATAACCTCCACTGCGTCTCGGCGAACCCGAGGTAGTGGTGGTTGTGGTGGCGGGTGATGCACCCCCGGGCAACCGCCTTCAACTCCTCGTGTTCCGCCGTCGTGTGGACCACGAGCGGCGAGTACACCTGCTCCAGCACGTACCCGTTCTTCTTCAGGAGCAGGCCGAAGAACTTCTTCACGTCGTGGGTGACGAGATCGACCTCCAGCCCGCCCTTGGCCGTCGAAGAGGCGACTGTCTCTTGACCGGGGTCGAGGCCGACGACCTCCCGGACCGGCAAGACGTGGCAGCCCCGCAGGTCGTAGTCCGAGTCCGGGGAGGGGAACCCGTACAGGTGCGCCCCACTGACCGTTGCGAAGACGAGCCGGTAGGGGTGCTGAAGCACTTCTCCCCGGAGCCGTTCGGCCGCCTTTACAAGCGAAGGATCGGTCACAGCAGGTCCCTCACCCGGTCGAGCTCGGCCTGGATGGCCCGCAACGACGCAACCGCCCGGTCGGGCTCGACCACACACCCCTCCAGCGTGCCGTAATGCTGCTCGAGGCAGCTCAGCAGTAGCGCCTTGAGCTTGCCCTCGTCGGCCGTCGGCGGGAGCTTGCACGCAGCGTAGGCCCGTTCGAGGTCCGCTTCCTTCGCGGCCGCCCACTCGCGGAGGCGCACCTCGGGCCACTCGCCCCGGCGAATCGCTTTCAACCGATCGTTGTCGCGCTGGAGGTCGATGTCTCCTTCCACGAGGATCTGCTCGACCTCGCCCAGCAGCCGGACGACGTGGTAAGCGAACTTGGTGTCGTAGCCGTGTTCGGCCACGAGCTCGGCCCGCTTGCCGGTCGGTTCCTTGATCGCCAGTTTGTGCAGTTGGGAGTAGGCGTACCCCTTGAACTTCGGCCACGCCCCGCGGTGCAGGAACAGCCGCCGGTTCTCCCGAACGAGGTTCCCGACCCGGGTCGAGTGCAGGACGCAGGTGTCCGGAGTGAACAGGCTGTCTATCGCGTTCGGGTTGTTGTCCGCCGCCAGCGCGAAGAACTTGACGATCCCGAACACGGTCAGGTCGTAAGTGCGCCCGTGCCCCGCCAGCGCGTCCGGGTCGGCCACGTGGTGCTGCTGGAACTGCTCGAAGCGTTTCGTCTGGTGGCCGAAGCCCAGCACCTCGCCGCGCAGGTGGGGGAAGACGTCCTCCTTGGGCGGGATGGCCCAGGCGTACACGTCCATGTCGCTCGTGTCGGACGAGACGCCGTAGGCGGTCGATCCCATGATCGTTTCGTACTGGACGTTGGCCGGCAGCCAGCGGGGCGGCTTCACCAGGCCCCGGTTGGTCAGGCGCTGTAGCGTGCTCATGGCGGAGCGCTCTCGAGGGGCGACCTTTCGAGGATAGGATACGGCGGAAGGCCCCCCGGTTCAGTGCCCGGATCGGATCGAGCGAAGCAGGGCCCCTGGCAGCGCGGGCAGAGCGCATCGCGCACCAGCAGGCCCCCGATGAAGGGGAAGCTCGGTCCCGCCGCGCTTGCGACGCCTGGAAGAAGGGGGCCGGGCCTCGAATCGCGAGGGCGTCGGGGCTTGGGCGAGGGGGACAGAAAACAGAGCGGCCGGCGCGGGGTGGGCATACCCCGCCCGCCCCCCAGAAAGCCAATAGGATTTTGTGGCGTCAGCGGCCGGCGCGGGGGGCCCATCCCCCGCCGGCCACCTCAGATCGCCAATCGGAGGAGTCGCCGTGGCTGGGCAGGCACCGGGAAGGGCCTGTGGGCGCCTCGGCGATGTTGTTATCGGCAGACGGGGCCCACGCCGTTCACGCAATCTTCTGGGGGCGACAGGGGCGAGGCCCCACCAAAGAAGGCCAGCCCCACCTTGCGGCAGAGCTGGCCTCGTGATTGGTGTCCTCCCACAAGGAGGGGAACCGTCGTTGAGTCTGCCGCGCCTCGCCGGCGCGACAAGCGAAAAGAAGGCCAACCGCTACTGCCCCCGAACAGGCCCTGTTCTTGCGCACTTGTGGTTCATGCTCGGACGCAAAGCCTCGAGCCGCTGGCGGGCCCGACGTCGCCACGCCCTGAGAACGAGGCCGGTGGCCCCGAGGCCGAGCAGGGTGAGGCTGCCGGGCTCCGGAGTGGCCACATTCGTCGCAGTGACCGAGACGTCGTCCAGGGCCGGGCCTTGGGAGCTGTTCTCGAGGCTCGTGAAGGTGAGCGTCGGCGTACTGCTCGTCGCCGTAAAGTTGAAGGTCATCGGGGCCCAGCCCATGTCCTGGTAGCTTTTGCCCGCCGTGTCGAAGGTGTAGTTCTGAGAGACCGAATCGACGGCGACGTTCATCGTTTTCGTAGATCCATCGACGTTCCCGGCCATCAGGAAGGAGACCTGATAGTTGGTGCCGACGGTCAGGCCGGAGAGCGTCTGGCTGATCGAGCCCGCATCGACGGCGCTGAGGTCCAGGCTACGACTGCCACTGCCGGCTTGCCAGTAACCGCCGATGTAATCGATGCCGGCGCCGCCCACGGTCCACCCGGTGATGGCAGTGCTGCCGGCCCCCAGCGTGATGAAAGTGCTGCCCGGATCGGTGCCGGACTCGAAACTGCCGTTGGTGATGTACGCGGCCCGTGCCGGCCCCGCCAAACCGAGGAAGAGAGCGCAAACGGCCGCGAATGCAAGTGGCTGGGAACGAGACGTCACAGGTTGACCTCCATGCCGAAGTAGGTTGGGTGAGGGACTCGGCAGGGGCCAGAGTAGCCCGAAGGGCGCTGTCCCGCCGCGTCCCCCTCCTTTGGGCGCATCCTGCTCAACCTGCCCGTCCCGAAAAAAGAGCAACCATCCCCTCTTGCCGCTCTTGTTGTACCGTCGTCTGCGCAGGACCGGCCCGTTGCCTCTCGCCCCGCAACCGTTGGCAATCGCGGGCCAGGGACAACCCGCGTACCGACGAGAGCGCCATCCGCAACATGTTGCTGCGCTGGCTGGAGGCACCCTGCGGTTCGCTGGATCGGCGCATCTCCGTCCCGGGGAGGGGCGAGGCGCTGTTGCGACAGGTTCGCGCATTGATCGAGGTGAATGGGTTCTAACGTTTAGCCGCCCCGCTTGCGAGGCGCGACCGGGGTCGCGCCCCGCAAGCGGGGCGGCTAAATGGGCCGGCCTGGTGCCGTTACTCCTTGAAATCGTTGTGGCAACTCACGCACGCTTCGTCGATGGACCCGGCGGCCTTCTTGACGGCTGCGGGGTTCTTCTTCTTGACGGCATCGACGAACTCCTTCGACGCCTTCTTCCAGTCGGCGGTGTGCTGCTTCCACTCCTTGGCGCTCTTGCCTTCCTTGTTCTTCTTGGCCGGGGCGTAGTGTTCGACGATCTCGGCCGCCGCGAGGTTGACGTAGGCCATCTTAATGAGATCGGCCGACTCTTTGTCCAGGGCTGCCTTGCTCAGGGCGCCTCGACGGAGGTTTCGCAACTTGATCTCGATGCCATCGAACTCGGCGACCGGGCCGACACCGAGGCCGACCTTGCCGCGCGGCTTGAAGACGGTCATGACGTCCTGAAGGTCCTCGTACTTCTTGCGGATCGCCGCTGCCCTCTTGGGGTCGATCTTGCCGCTCTCGACGTCCTTGGCCAGATCGACGATGTCCTTCTGGGCCGCCTTGATCGTCTTCTTGGCGTCGTCGTCGGCGCTGGTCGCCGCGTTGCCGCTCAGCAAGAAGATGCCCAGGGCCAACAGGGCGCCGCTCGCCAGCCAGTTCCCGTGTCTCATGTGTTGCTCCCCTGCGTCGGTCAATCGTTGCCGTCCACTCCCCCGTCCTGTCGGGGGAACGTTCAAGACTCCGAATTAGGGTTATGGGCCGCGCCCCAACGCGGCAAGTCGCTCAAAGGGCGTGGCAGTTCACGCGAGTCGCCTTCAGCTCCACTGCCGCCTTGCGTCCCGCCTTCGGATCGTTGCCTTCGGCCCCCTTGCCCAGCTCGATCGCCACCTTACTTTTTGACGAAGGCGCGGACGTCGGCTGGCGTGATGGGCTGGGCTGGTCTGGCCGCACCTTGTCCTCCAGCTTCGCGAGGTCTTGCTTCGCGTCATCCACCTCGTCAAAGCGATGCGAAAGGTGTGCCGTCGCGAGCAGGAAGGCGAAAGCAAACGCCCCGGGGCGAGGCAACGATTGCGGGAGGGCCCCGCCAAGCCGCAAGCGGAATTGCGCCGGGGCCCGCCGCTTGCGGCTTGGCGATCCGCGCTCCCGGATCTTTGGCCACACCCACGGCCCGGCGCAAGGGACCAGTCGGCGAGCGGACAGGCTCATCGAAAGTGCCCTCGAAGCCGCCGCGGGAGGGAAGCGGGGAGGTCAGTTGGCGGGAGGCCCCTCGCAAGGTCGCGCCTGCTATCGGACCGTGCGCTGCAGGTGACGCAAGCGCCTACCGGGAGTTCTGGTCTCGGGCCCCGCCGTGCGCGCGATCCAGGAGGCTCGGAGGGGCAGTTCGACCCGATGCTCCTGGAGGCGTTCTCGTGCTGCTACCACGAGCCCGACCGCATCTACCGGGAGATCGATTGAGAGAGAGGCCTATTCGCCTGCTCCGCTCCTGCCTGCTCGGCCGGCGCTGCTGCCGGGCCCGGGAGCGCGCGTTTCTTCTTCCACGGCCAGCGCGGCGGCACGAGGTAGAAGGTGACGAGCACCAGCACGGCGAACGTCACGTGCCCGCGCAGGAACCATACCTGCTGGTCTGGGCGCGCGACCTCGTACCAGAGGGCGCGGTTGGCCAGGCGCGCCACCAGACAGGACTGTCCGACGTCGCGGATGTTGCCGTCGCGATAGTCGCGTTCCCACACCGTGAGCGGGCACTCCACGCCGGCCACCGCCTCGCCCGCCACGAAGGCGATTGCGGCGAGGTGAATGGCGCGGAACGTGAAGTTGCGCGTCCAGCGAAACCCCCACGGGCCGAAGATCATGATGAGGAACTGGCCCAGGACGACGAAGGCGACGAACAAGGCGTGGACAATCACCACGACGTCGGCCTTCACGATGTTGCTCATCTCGCGCCCCTCTTCCTCGCTGCACGGTCCCCCGTGGTTATTCGCGTGGGCCCCGGCGTTCTTGTCAAAACAGGACCGGCTTGCCGAGCTTGCGGCGAACGACGCTGAACTGGCCGGCGTGCATCATCGAGTGGTTGGCGGTCAGGATCAGCAGGGCCCCGAGCGTGGGAGCGAAGTCGGCCATCGGCCCGGTGGTCGGGGCGTCGAGGTCGGCGTCGCTCAGGTTGTCGAGGGCCGCGATCGTCGCCTGGCGCACCTGCGCGAACAGCTCGACGTACTGCGCCCTGGAGGCAAACCCCTGCGGCGGTTCCTGGGCCTGTGTCGCCTGGGAGTGTTGTTGCGCGAAGTTCTCGGGCAACTTCGGGTAGCTCGCCTCGAACGTCGGCTGCGAGGCCAGTTTGCACTCCGTGGCGGTGACGTGGCCGATCTGCCAGGCCACGTGATTGGCGCCCGGGGCGGGGCGCACCAGCAGGTCGGCGTCCGACAGGTCGCCGAGGAACCACTTGACCAGGTGTTCCGTCGATTTCAGGGCCGTCCGGATGGCGTCAACGCCATGCACGATCGCTCCTTGTTCTTGCGCGGGCGAACCGGGCCGATCCCCTCAGTTTAGTGGTCGGCGGCAGAAAAAAAGGGGCGCGGCCCTTCCCTCTCGCCGCGGCCGCGTCGTTCCCATACCCATCCCTGGGGCACCTGTCCGCACTCTCCCGCTGGAGGAACCACCCGTGGCCGAGCCTCTCCGTTGCGTACCCGCCGACACCGTGCTGACGGGCTGGGACTTCAGCACCGGCGCCGTCAAGTGCCTGGCCTTCGACCTCGACGGCCAGGCCCTCGCCGAGGTGCGCCTGCCGACCGACCTCTGGACCGAGGGCGGGGCGTCCGAGCTGAGCCTGGTCCAGCTCGAAGGCCAGGCCCATGCCAGCACGCGCGCGATCGCCGACCGGTTGCGCGCCCTGGGCCGGCTCGCGCAGTGGCGCGCCGGGGGGGTGTCCGCCACGCACCACACCGCCGGCCGGATCGACCGCGACCGCCTGCCGGTGCGCCGGGCCATCTGCTGGAACGACCAGACGCTGCCCGAGTACCACGCGCGCGGGCTGGCCCGCCTGGGAGGGCCCGAGCGCGTGCGCGAGCTCCTCGGCGGGCCCTACGCCAGCCGCTACACGCTCAGCCATCTCGTGAAGGACGAGGCCTGCCTATCCCTCGAAGACTGGCGCCGCACCTATCGCATCCTGCCGCACGGCTCGCTGGCGGCGGGCTACCTCACCGGCAACTTCGACGTCGCGAGCGTCTCGGCGGCGGCCTCGACGGGCATCATGGACCTGCGCACCAACGCCTGGTGCCGGGCCATGCTCGGCGCCATCGAGAAGGAGGAGTTACGCGACCTCGCCTGGGCGCAGTTGCCCCGCATCGTCGCCCAGGACGAGCCGGTGGGGCGGTTGGCGCCGGGGCTGGCGGTGGCCGCCGGCCTCGAGCCGGGCAAGGCGCCGCTGGTCTTCCCCACGTCGGACGACCAGCAGGCGGGACTGGTGGGGGGCGGGGCGGTCGATGCGGGTCAGTTGGCGGTGGTGCTGGGGAACTCGGCGGTGGTCAACTCCTCGTCGAGCCTGCCGGGGGGCGGGGCGCTCGACGTGATGCGCCTCAACTGGGGCCCGTATTTGTGGATGCGCTGCTACAACAACGGCGCGCAGTTCCTCGACCCCATCGTCGGCCCGAAACCCGACTGGAAGGCGCTGGAGGCGAGCGGAAGGGGGGCCCCGGCCGGCGCGGGCGGCGTGGCAGTGCTGCCGTTCGCGCAGCCGGAGCCGTCGCTGGGGGTGAAGCAGGCGCGGGTGCGCTGGTCCCCCGAGGAGCCGAAGGACGAGGGCGTGCGCTATCGGGCGGCGCTGGAGGCGCTGGCCTACCTGATCGCCTGGGGCGTGCAGGAGCACGAGGCAGCGGGACAGAAGGTGAGCCGCATCACCGTCTCCGGCGGGATTGCGCGCAGCGCGTTGATGTGCGAAGTGCTGGCCAGCGTGCTCGAACGGCCCCTCTACCGCCTGGTGTCGTCGGAGGGCCCGGCGCTGGGGGCAGCGGTGACGGCGCTGGCGGCGTTGGAGAACCACCTGCGCCGAGAGAGCGGGCTCGGCGGGGAGTATCGGGTGGCCGATGCGGTGGAGCGGATGGTGAAGTTCCGCGACGTCGTCCAGCCCAACGCGGCTTGGACGGCGGCGTATCGCGCGGGGAGAGAGAGCTTCGCGAAGCAGGTGCGGGGGTGATTGCCTGGCCCGCCGGTCCCTCCGAGAACGGGAGGGAGAACGGAGATCAGGCGGCGCGTCCCACGCCCTCACCCGGCCTTCGCCCGGCTCGGCCAGGCGTCGCCATCAGGGCGGAGGCACCCGCTCGCGACGCAGGATCACCAGCGGAATACCGGCGCTGGCGCCACGTTTCGGCGGGCGCCCCGCAGGCCCCGTCCGGACCGCATCGAAGGCAGGCATGCACCTGTGAAACGCCCCCGTCAGGCTCGGTCATCTCGCCAGCGTCGCACCAAAGCGAGGTTGTAGTCCCGCAGCGCCCCCTGCTCGATCGCGGTGAGCTCGCGGTCCTCCCACGCGGCCGGCACCGCGAAGTCGAGCACCCACCTGCGAAACTGGTCCCGCGCTAGTAACGGGGACGCGCGAAACGCCCGGTCGGCTTCTCGCACGCACCCGACGACGTAGTTCGGGCGCGGGTCACGGGCGAAGGAGACGCACCAGGTGACCGCCAGTGCCACGAGGTAGGGGCCGGTGACGTCGCAGTCGTCGGGCAGTTCCTCTCCTCGGTAAGTGGGCGCCGTGCAGTGCTCGAGCCCCAGCCGACTGTCCCACTCGATGCCCTGAAACAATCGGTCGTTCGCCGCCTGAGCCCGCGGGGAGAGTGGGTCGGTGTCGCAACGCAACTCCCAGCACGCCTGGAGGCGCCGGGCCACCGACACGCACAGCCTCCCCCAGCGGCGGCGTTGCAGGGCCTCGTCGGGCGTGTCCCCCAGGGCCGAGACCAGTTGCCCGAGCGGGCTGGCGAGAAGCCCCGCCGTGTCGGGCATGTCGATGCCCACCCAGGCCCACTCGTCCTCCGGGTGCAGCAAGCCCCGAAGTTGCTCGCGGGCCAGTTCGAGTGCGTGGGAAAGTTGCTTCATCCCTTCTCCCCGGGCTCGATCTCGTAGACCACGTAGACCGCCGCGCCGACCGCGATCGCCCCCGGGTCGAGGGCCTTCCCTTCCTCCACGTCGTCCACGGCGGGCTCGCGGTGGACGTGCCCTTCCTGCCTGCCGGAGAGGACGTCGGGGCTCACGTCGTCGATCGCCAACACCTTCCCTGCCAACGCCCCCGCCGCGGCGCAGTACAGCTCGGCCTTCTCCCGCGCCGCGGCGACGGCGCGCCGGCGGGCGTCGGCGCGGGCCTCCTTCAGCCGCTTCTGAAACGTGACCGACGTCAGCTCGTTCGCCCCCGCGGCGATCAGGCCGGCCAGCAACTCCTCCGCCCGGTCGAGGTCGCCGAGCACCACGCTGTACCCGATCCGGGCCCGGTAGCCGACGAACTTGTTCTCCCCACCGGTGTACCGAGTCTCCACCGAGAGGGTGACGCGGGAGGCGCCGAAGTCCTTGACGCCCGCCTGTTGCAGGCAGGCGTGAACCGCCTGTGCGGCCAGGCGCGCCGGACCCGAGGCGGCCATCGGCGCCAGCTCAAAACG
>JBBSEZ010000115.1:0-23776 GCA_038239195.1 Gemmatales bacterium | reverse complement strand
GTTTTTCCTGCCGACCGCCTTAGCCAACTTCGGGCACCAGGAACGACAGCGGGTTGGAAACGCCCGCGGCGGCCCACTCCGCCGGCGCGGCGGGCGTTGCCGGCGCGGGCGCCCGCCCTTCGGTCACGTACTCGCGGGCCTTGAGGGCCTCGGCGTGGACGACCGAAAGCTCCGGGATGCGCGCGTCCCACTCCAGAAGGGTGGATGCCCCGCCCGTGAGGCGGTGGGCGCGGCGGTAGAGCTCCCACACCGCATCGATCACCGGGCCGTCGTGGGTGTCGATCAGGTGCGTGCCGCAGTTGGTATGCCCGGCGAGGTGGAACTGGACGACGCGCTTGGGGGGGACCGCCGCGAGGTACTCGAGCGGGTCGAAGTCGTGGTTGATGCTGGAGACGTAGACGTTATTGACGTCGAGCAAAAGCCCGCAGTCGGCCTCCTCGGCGAGGCGGCGCAGGAACTCCCACTCGCTCATCGTCGAGGCGGTGAAGGTCACGTAGGTGCTGGGGTTCTCCAGCACCAGGCGCCGTTGGAGGAAGTCCTGCACCACGCGGACGCGGCGCACGACGTGGGCCAGCGTCTGCTCGTTGAGCGGGATGGGCAGCAGGTCGTGCGTGTTCATCCCTGCCACGCCGGTCCAGCACAGGTGGTCGGAAACCCAGAGGGGGCGCACGTGTTCGGCGAGGCGCTTGAGCCGGGCGAGGTAGTCGAAGTCGAGTGGGGCCGTGCTGCCGATCGACAGCGAGACCCCGTGCATGACGATGGGGTAGCGTTCGGCGATCTGCTCGAGGATGTAGCGCGGCCGGCCGCCCGAATCCATGAAGTTCTCGGAGATGATCTCGAACCAATCCACCGGCGGCGAATGGCGCAGGATCTGGGCGAAGTGGGGCGTGCGCAGCCCGATGCCAAAGCCGAGGTTGGGGTGTCCGAGGCGAGGCAAGGTCATGGGCAGGCTCCTGTTGTTCGGAAGGATGAAGGATGAAGCAGACAGAGGCCCCTCTTGGTTCATCCTTCCTCCTTCCTCCTTCATCCTTCCAGAGCGATGGGGGGCGGGAGGCGATCACGCCTTGCTCTTGGGGGCGGGGCCGAACTTCTTGTCCGCCTTCTTCATGAGCACCTCGAAGCGCTTGCGGGCCTTGGCCCACGCAGCCGCCTTGAGCGGGACCTCGCAGCCGCCCTTGCCCTTGCAGGCATTCTCGCCCGGGCTGGCGCCGCAGCCGCCCTGACCGGCGCACTCGTTCTCGCCCTTGCAACTGTGGGCCTTGGCGGTGGAGCAGTCGCCCATGCCGGCGCAGGCGTTCTTCTTGCTCTTGCTCTTGCCCTTGCAGGTGTTCAGCCCGCGGCAGACGTGCGGGTCCTTGAGGAGCTGGGGCGTCTTGTCCTTCTTCTTCTCTTTCTCCTTCTCTTCGGCGGCGCCCTCCATCGAGGTCGCGCCGGCGATCAGCCCGCCCAGCGCGGCCAGCGACAACGTGTTGAAGATCCTGCGGTCCATGTGCTTCGCTCCCCGGGTAAAAGGTGACCGGCGCCGGCCCCCACCGGGGCCAGCGACGCGACGAGGTCAGCCGGTTCCCCCGGCCGTCCCCCACCTGCGCCAGGTGCGTTATCCCAGAGCGGGGGGGCCGGGTCTGTGAACCGGCTTACACAAGCGGGAAAAAAGTAGGCGGGGCAGACGACCTTTCCGGTACTCGACGCAGGTTGCGAAACCGCTCCACGAGCAGCGCGTCGAGGTACGGCGAGCGCGCCCAAGCGGTGATCGCGGGAATTTAGAGAGCAGCCTTCACGTCTTTCATGAGCAGAAAGAGACGGAAGGGGTCGCTCGGGGAGGGCTCGAACCCGAATCGCCGATAAAACGCGCTTGCCCCCTCGTCCTTGGCGTGGACCATCACGGCGCGACAGCCGACAATGTCCGCCGCCTGCACAGCCCGCAGCAGCGCATCTTTCAACAATCCTGTGCCCAGTCCCTTGCCCTTCTCGCCGGCATCCACTGCGAGGCGAGCGAGGAGAATGACCGGGACAGGATGCGCGGCCAGTCCTTTTGCCACCCGCGGCGGCGTTTCCTCCCGGCGCGCGGAGGCGGCGGCCAGGGTGTAGTAGCCGACGACGCACTCTCCGCGTGTCGCCACATAGGTGCGAGCCGACTGGCTTTGCTGGTTTTGAAGCGCGAACTTGTTCAGGTAGTTGTTCAGCGCCGGCACGCCGCAGTCGAAGGCGGAGAGTTCGTGCTTCGCATTTAGCGGGCTCGGGCTATCGAGCGGCCTGTCCTTGTCCATCGAAGACGCTCGCCTCCCTGAGCAGTTTTTCGAGCGCCGGGATTTGTCGCGGCGGCGCATCGAGGGCCTTGCAGAATGCCTCCCACTCTGCCGGCGGCATGACGATGTCCACCTGCTCCGCGAGAACCTGCTGGGCGGCCTCGCAGGCGTGTTCCAGCATGAAGTTGCTGAGACTTGTCTGGCGCAGTTCGGCGGCGCGGGCGAGCACGGCCTTCTGGGCCGGCCGTAACCGAAGCTGGACCGTGGTCGCCTTCACGGCGGATGGCGTCTTTGGCTTGGGCTTGCGCATGTTTGACCTCGCTCTTCCCTCCTGAGCATTCTATCACCTTGTACGCACAATGTCCATACAAGATGCACGTTTTGCAAGCAGCCAAGCAGCCGAGGTCACCGCAGGTTGCGAAACCGCTCCCCGAGCAGCGCCCCAATGTACGGCGACCTCGCCCACGCCTCGACCGCCGCGGCGCCGAAGTAGTTGCCGCGCACGTCGAGCGCCTGGAGCCCGCGCAGGTGCCAGGATCGCGCCAGCGCGTACATCCCCGGATTGCCGAAGAAGTTGTCGCCCAGGTCGAGAGCGCGCAGGCCCTCCACGGCGGGGCTCGCCGCGAGCCTGCCAACGCCCGCGTCGCTCAGCGCGTTCTTGCTCAGGTCAAGCACGCCGAGCCGCGCCAGAAGAGGGGCCCTGGCCAGCGCCGCGGCGCCCGCGTCGGTGATGCTGTTCTGGCTCAGGTCGAGCTCGGCCAGCCTGGGAAGGCCCGTCCCCTCGACGAGGAAGCGCACCCCGGCGTCGCCGAGCAGGTTGCCGCCCAGCCGCAAGCGCCGCAGCGCTTTCAGCGCGCGACACTGTGCCAACGCGCGCACGCCCTCGGCGCCCACGGAGTTGTTCTGCAAGAGCAGTTCGGTCAGGCCGGTCAGGTTCGGGGAGGCGGCCAGCTCCTCGACCTCGGTCGCGTTCAGATACGCGCCTTGGAGGTCCAGCACGCCCACGCTGGGCAGGAGGGGGTGGTCGGCCAGCGCTCCCAGACGTGCCTCGGCGCCGAGGTGGGGCCGGTAGTAGACCTCGAAATGGCCAACGCCGGTGGACAGGGCGACCTCCTCGCCGCGGTCGAGAAACGCGCCCAGGCCTAGCGCGATGCTGGCGGGCACTCCGCGCTCGAAGTGGCACGTTGCGTCGCTCCCGCAGAGCGGGGCCAGCCACTCCCGCTCGACTTGCTCCTCCCGTTCGCGCTGGCGCTCGCGCAAGGCGCGGCGAGCTTCATCGGGGGCCGTGCTCATCTCGAGGTGGGCGCGAATCAGCTCCGCCCGCAGGGGCTGGTCGTTCTCCTCCAGCCAGTCGGCCAACACTTGCAACGTCTCCACGTCGTCGGGCCGCTCCAGGGCGGCGCGCGCCAGGGCGAGATGTTCCGGGGACGCCAGGGGAGAAGGCTCCGGCATCGGTTCGTCCCTCACAGCACCGGCGAGAACAGCCGGCAGGCGTTCTCCGTCAAGCGCACCAGGAAGGGGCGCTGGGCGAACGTGACCGCGTCGAGCCGCACCGACTGGCGCAGGTCTTCCTCAAACTGGCGCTCCAGCTCGACGACCAGTTCCGGGGTGTGCAGCATGCAGCCGACCTCGAAGTTGAGGTGCAGGCTGCGGTTGTCGAGGTTGGCCGAGCCGACCATCGCCCACGACGTGTCCACCAGTACGATCTTCGAGTGCATCATCCCCTTCGCGTACTGGTAGACCTCGGCGCCGGCCGCGAGCATGTCGGCCCAGTAGTAGCGGCTGGCGTAGAACGACAGGAAGTGATCGGGCCGCATCAGACAGAGCAGCTTGACGTCCACGCCACGGTAGCGCGCCAGGCGCAGGGCGTCGAGGAGCCCGCTGTCGGGGACGAAGTAGGGGCTGGCGATCCACAGGCGCTTCTCGGCGGCGAGGATGGCGGCGAAGTAGATCTCCCGAATGCTGTTGCGCTCCTGGTCGGGGCCCGACTCGACGACCTGCACGACGGCCTCGCCGGTGGAAGCCAGGTCGGGGAAGTAGGCGGGGGAGTTGAGCGATTCGTGGGCGGCGAAGTGCCAGTCCTCGGTGAAGATGCGCTGCAGCCCGGCGACGGCGGGGCCTTCGAGGCGCACGAAGGTGTCGCGCCAGTACCCGAAGCGGGCGCTCTTGCCGAGGTACTCGTCGCCGATGTTCATCCCGCCCATCAGCCCTTGCTGGCCATCGACGACGACGATCTTGCGGTGGTTGCGGAGGTTGACTTGGATCCACGAGCGCAGGGGGTTGACCGGCAAGAACTCGCACACCTTCCCGCCGGCGGCGATGAGCGGGCGGAGCATGCGGCCGCTGAGGAACAGCCCCCCCACGGCGTCGTAGAGCAGGCGGACCTCGACGCCGGCGCGGGCCTTCTCGGCCAGGAGGTTGTAGAGCCGGGCGCCCGTCGCGTCGGAGCGGAGAATGAAGAACTCGAGGTGGACGTGATGGCGGGCGCCGGCGATCGCTTCGAGCAGGGCGGCGAACGCCTTTTCGGTGGCGTGGTAGAGCGCGACGGCGTTGCCGTGGGTGGGCGGGAAGGCATCGACGGCCAACGCGAGCTCGGCAAGCCGGGGCAGGGCAGGGGGCGGTGGGGCGGGATCGTCGGCGCCGCGCGTGGCCTCGCGGCTCGGGGGCGGATGGGCGGCGCGGAAAGCGTCGTGGTGCGAGCGCTTGCTGCGCACCCGGCGGTGGACGTAGTTGTAGCCGATGACCCAGAAGAGGAACGCCCCCAGCACGGGGACGAAGAGGACGACCAGGCACCAGGCGACGGCGACGGTCGAATCGCGCTTCTTGAGGAGCACCCAGGGGATGACGAAGGCGATCAGGAGCGCGTCCAGCAGCGCGAACGCCGAGACGTGCGGCAGGTATTCGGATACGTAGGTGAGCAAGTTGCCTCGCGGGCTCGCGGTGGCGGTCCCTCCTGTCGTATGCTACCTGCGCGGGGAGTGGGGCCCCATGCCGGGGGCCTCACTTCTTGTTGCCGTACCACGTCAGGAAGCCAACGATCAGCATCACGCAGGTCACGACGAAGAACATCTGGCCCGGATACCCGCCAACGGTCTCGACGTAGTTCCACGCATAAACGAACGGTCGCGTCAACTCGGTCATGGCATTCCCCCTCTCGGCGGTTCGACCTTCTGAGACGTGGGCATAGAAGTATGGCCCGCACTCGCCGCGCGGTCAAACGGCCGGGGAGGGAAGTTTCCTCAATACTCGTAGGGGTTGGGGTCGGTCTCCAGGATTTCGATGCTGTCGCCGACCAGCGGTTTGTCCCCTCTGGGCTCGAGTTTCAGCGCCGGCCCGCGGGGCGTGAACTTCACGCGCCCGGTCACCGTCACCCACTTGTTGGCCAGCTCCTTCGTCGGCAGTTTCTGCTTGCTGTCGGGATCGACGTACATCAGCGCCTTGAGCATGGTCGCGTCGGCCCCGCAACAGGTGTAGCGGAAGCGCACCAGGGTGAAGCTCGTATCGCTGATCGGCACGTAGCGCCCCGTCATCTTGACGCGCTTGCCCTCGTAGTAGTCGCGCTGGGCCGGGTTGTGCGGCGCCATCTCCAGCACGTAGAAACTCACCTCCGGGGGCTTCTCGTTGCTGTTGTCGGCCAGCACGATCGCCGTCCCGAGCGCGGCCAGGTGGTTCGCCCCGCCCGGAGGTTGGGCCGCCACCAGCCCGATGCCGCGCGCGACTTGCGCGCCGAGGGCGTCGGCCTCGGCCTGGGTGGCGGTCGGGCGCGTGTCGCGTTTGGGGCTGATCAGCCGCTCCTTGTTCGCCTCCCAGAACAGGTGGGTGGCGTAGGAGTAGACGAACACCTGCACCAGGACGGCGGTGTAGATCGTCCAGATGAGCCGGGGCCGGAAGATCCGCGTGTAGAGCAGGAACAGCTTGAAGTCGAGCATCGGCCCGAGCACCAGGAACGACAGCTTGGCCGCGGGCCGCATCGTCACGAAGCTGGCCGCCACGAAGGCGTCGGCCTCGCTGCACAGGCACAGCACCACCGCCAGGCCCATCATCATCGCGATCACCAGCAGGGCGTGTTCGGTCGAGAGGCTGGAGATCAGCGTCGTGGTGAGGAACTGCCGCGCCGTGGCGGCGAGCAGCGCGCCGAGGATGAGGAAAACGGTGATGTCCACGAAGTCGTGCAGCGCGGTCTCGGAGATGTTGTTGAGGCGCTCCCACAGCGAGCGGCGCTTGCCGTTGCCCTCCTCCTCGACAAGGGGTAGCGCGCTGGGCCGGGCCATGGGCGTCAGGAGCGAATTGCCGTGCTTGGCATACAGCCGATCGACGATCAGGGCCGTGACGATGGCGACGAGGTAGCCGAGGCCGGCGCGGAAGCCCATCATCCACCAGCCGCCCATCTGGTAGGTGAAATGGCCGTCGGCGAAGGAGTTTTCCATGCCCCAGAAGGCGACGTAGGTGCTGAGGAGAACGACGACGTTGATGATGGGGCCGGCGAGCAGGTAGGCGATGCAGCAGCTGAGCGGCAGCCCCTTGCGCAGCAGCCGGCGCATGACGGGGACGATGCCGCACTCGCACATGGGGAAGACCAGCCCGAGCAGCCCGCTCAGCGCGATGGCGAGGAAGCGGTTGCGCGGCAGCACGGCGGCGATGGCGCGCTGGGGCACCAGCTCCTCGAGCAGGCCGGCGATGATGGTGCCGAGCACGATGAACGGCAAGGCTTCCCACAAGATGCTGCGGAAGACGGTGATGAAGTTGGTGATGCGGTCGATGGCGCTGACGGGTGGCTCGATCGGCTCGCGGTTGAACGCCGGGTTGGAGAGGATGAGGAAGTAGAGGACGACGGGCAGCATCAGCACGACGTAGCGCCAGGGCGACCAGCCGTGGTCGTGGTCGCCGTTCGCGTGACTGTGGGAATGGCCGTGGGCAGGGGCCTCGGCCGGCGGCGGAACCAGAGGGGCCATGCCCCCGTGATCGTGCCCATGATCGTGCCCATGATCGTGCCCAGGGGCGCAGTCGGGCCCATGCTCGTGCTCGGGCATGGGGCCCTCGGCGGGAGGGGCGGTGGGCACGTCTACGGAGCGCCAGACGGCGACGGCGCGAAGGAGGATGAGGAAGCCGAGGGCGACGGCGCCGACGAGGACCCAGATGCGGAGCTTTTCGTGGAGGAAACTCAGTCCGCCCTTGGGGTTGCTGGGGTCGCCGGAGGCGGCCCAGAGCATGATCGTGATGGCGGCGAGGGCGCCGCAGATGGCGATCGTGAAGAGCTGATCGAGGTAATAGGTGTTGCGATCCTCTGGCGGGTGGACGTGAGCCATGAAGGCCTCCTGGGGTCGCGTTGTCGCCCTTCGCTGCCACGGCGCCGGGCGCACGGCAAGGGGGCCTAGGTTCTGTTACGCTGGCCGTCCGGGGGCCGTTCGCCCGCCTCGCGGGCGGGACAGTTATTCTCCGAGCCCGCTCAAGGCGTTGCAAGAGGGGCTTTCGTCTCCTCCAGGCCCCGCGCTCGCCTGGCTCGCCTGGCGCGCCAGGCGTCGAGGAAGGACGGGGCCTGCGTGGACAGCGCGAACAGCCCCACGCAGAGGAGGATGATGGTGCCGGAGATGCCCAGCCGGACGTGCCCCTCCGAGAAGGCCTCGACCTCCCAGCTCAGCCAGTGGCCGACGACGGAGGTACCTACGCACAGCCCGACGGTCAGCCAGAAGAGCTGGCGCATGTTGCGGCCGAGGTTGGCCGCCGTGGCCGCGGGGACGATGAGCAGGGCGTTGATGAGCAAGGCGCCGACGCTGCGCAAGCACAGGTTGACGATCGCCGCGAGGAGCATCACGAACAGGTAGTTGCACAGCCGGGCCGGGACGCGCCGGGAGAGGGCGAGGCTGGGGTTGAAGCTGGCGAGCAGGAGGTGGTTGTAGATCAGCGCGAGCAGGCCGCCGGTGACGACGGCGAGGACGGCGAGGTGGACGAGGTTGTGGGACCGCACCAGGAGCGGGTCGCCGAAGAGAAAATCTTCGAGGTCGAACGCCCGTTGTCGGCCCTGCATGAACTTGCGCAGCATCGCCGCCAGGCCGATGGCCGCGGCGAAGAAGACGCCGATGACGGTATCGCTGCTCAGGCCGGTGCGGCCGCGCACGGCGACGATCCAGGCGCCGACGAGCATGCCGAAGACGACCATGACGGGCGTGACCCAGTCCCAGAACTCCTCGGCGGGGCGGAGGCCCACGAGGATCGCGTCGAAGAGGAGGAAGCCGACGCTGACGCTGGCGAAGGAGCAGTGGGCGAGTGCGTCGCTGAAAAAGGCCATGCGCCCGCCGACGACGAGCGAGCCGACGGCGCCGCAGACCAGGCTGACGAGCAGCAGGCCGAAGAGGGCGCGGAGGTTGAAGCCGAAGGAGAAGAACGTGCCGGCGGGGAACTGGTGCGACAGCGCGTTGATCGGCCCGTCGAGGAAGTGATCGGCGAAGAGGAGGCTGGCGTGCATCGAGGGCCCTCCGGGCAGGACGCGGTGCGCTTATTTAGCCGACGAGCTCGGCTCGTCGCGCCGCCCCGCCGGTGGCGGCAGTGGGCTGCGGGCGAAGAACTTGCCGACCACCCAGTCGCCGAACCACGGCCCGAGGACGTGGTCGAGGGCGAGGATGGGACGGACGAAGCCCGGCAGCAGCGACTCGCCCTTGCGCTGGACGAGGAGCCGTACGATGCGATCGACGCACTTCGCCACCGGCCAGACGCGAAAGGGCGGGCTCGGCGCGTTCGTCCAGGGCTTGCCGTCGGGGCCAAGGACGTTATGGCGCAAAGGCGTATCGACGTGCCCCGGCGAGAAGAGGCCGACGTGAACGCCCTCGGGCTTGAGCTCCACCCGCAGGCTTTCGTAGAGCCCTTGCACGGCGAACTTGCTGGCGCCGTAGACGGAGTAGGTCGGCGCGCCGCGCTTGCCGGTCAGGCTGCTGACGGCGACCAGCGAGCCGCGCGCCTTCTTGACGTGTGGAAGGGCGTGATGGGTGGCGTAGAGCGTCCCGAAGAAGTTGACGCGCATCACGCGCTCGACGGCGGCGAGGTCGCAGTCGGCGAAGTTGGCGCGCATCGACACGCCGGCGGAGCAAATCAGGACGTCGAGCGAGCCAAACCGCGCCACGGCGGACTCGACGGCCCGGCGGCACTGCTCGGGGTCGGCGACGTCGGTGGGCACGGCGAGGGCGTCGCCACCGGCTTTCTGGGCCTCGCGCACCACCTCGGCGAGGGCGTCGGCCGAGCGCGCCGCCAGGGCCAGCCGCGCGCCGTACCCGGCCAGGCGCAGGGCGGTCCCCCGGCCGATGCCGGACGAGGCGCCGGTGATGAGCACGACCTTGTTGTGAAGCGGGTGCATGGCGGGCCTGTGGGTCGGGGCGCTTCGCCCTGTTGAGACTACCGCCCCCCCAACGAATCGGCCAGAGAGCTCGCGCGCAAGTTTGGGCGCCAGGAGCGTTCTTGGTACACTCCGCGAAAGCGTGTTCCCACCGGGCGTCGCCCGGTTTCCCATCCCCGTCCGGGAGTGTCTACTCGCATGCGCCGCACCTATCTCTTCCTGGGCCTGATCGGGGCCTGTGCCGTCGCGTCGGCCGTCGTCTGGCGCGCTGCCCTTCGCAGCGAAGCGCCGCGCGCCGGCAACCAGGCGCCGGTCGCGTCGGCCTCGCTGCCGCTGACGCAGGTGATCCTGTTCAACAACGGCATCGGCTACTTCCAGCGCGAAGGCGAGGTCGAGGGCACCGCCCGCGTCGATCTGACCTTCCCCGCCACCGACGTCAACGACCTCATCAAGAGCCTCGTGCTCCAGGACGTGAACAAGGGCGTCATCGGCGCCATCAGCTACGACGGCCAGGAGCCCATCGAGCGCTCCCTGCGCTCGTTCTCGCTCGACCTCACCTACAACCCGACCTTCGGCCAGTTGCTCAACCAGGCTCGCGGCGAGAAGGTCGAGATCACGCGCGAGGTGGGCGGGGCCAGCACCACCGTCACCGGGACTATCGTCGGCATGGAGTCGGACGCGCCGCCCAACGGCCGCGAGGAGCACAGCCTCAACCTGCTCGCCGCCGAGGGCATGCGCCGCGTGCCCCTGGCGCAGGTGCAGCGCGTGCGCTTCCTCAACCCCACGATGGAAACGGAGTTCCGCCGCGCCCTGGAAGTGCTGTCCGGCTCGCACAACAGCCAGCGCCGCACGGTCAGCCTGCACGTCAAGGGCGAGGGCAAGCGAGCGGTGAAGCTCGGCTACGTGGTCGAAAACCCGATCTGGAAGGCGACCTATCGGCTGGTGCTCGACAAGAAGGGCCGCCCGACGTTGCAGGGCTGGGCCGTCGTCGAGAACACCTCGGACGAGGACTGGAAGGACGTGCGGATGGCCCTGGTCAGCGGCCGGCCGTTCTCCTTCCAGATGAACCTCTACCCGCCCGTGTTCGTGCCCCGGCCCACCATCGAGCCGGAGATGCTGGCCTCGCTGCGCCCGCCCATCTACCAGGCCTCGGAGGGCGAGGAGCCGGGGAGGCCGGCCATGCCGGGCGGGGGCCTTCAGGGGGGCAGTCAGCTCGGTTTGCAAGCGGGGCTTCAGGGAGGTTTCCAGGGAGGCTTTCAGGGCGGTCTCCAGATCGGCGGCGCCCAGATCGGCGGCGCGCAGGTGGGCCGCGGTCCCGGGCTGTTCGGCGACCTGACGGGCTTCAATCGCTACCAGATGGGCCCGGGATCTCCGCTGTTCGCCAGTTCGCGGGAGGGGGGCCGGTCCCGCCTGAGCTACGAGGAACTGCTCGCCCGCCGCAACGAGCAGTCGGGAAAGCGGGCGGAGGCTCGCGCGAAGGCGCGCGACCTCGGGAAGTCGATCGCCGAGGGGCTCTCGTCGCTGCCGATCGAGGACGAGTCGGGCGAGACTTACCGCTACGCCATCGACCAGAAGGTGAGCCTGCCGCGCCAGAAGTCGGCCCTGCTGCCGGTCATACACGATGGCGTGCAGGTGACGCGGGTCAGCATCTACAACAAGCCGATCCACGCCAAGTTCCCGCTGCTGGGCGTGAAACTGAAGAACACCACGGGCCAGCCATTGATGCAGGGCCCGCTGGCGGTGTTCGACGGCGGGGCGTTCGCGGGAGATGCCCGGCTGCCCGACCTCAAGCCCGACGAGGAGCGGCTGCTCAGCTACGCCCTCGACCTCGGACTGGAGGTGAAGCCGTCCGCGCCCGCGCAATCGGACGAGCTGCTGAACGTGCTGATTCGGCGGGGCGAGTTGCGCGAGGCCTATCGCCGAACGAGCGTTCAGGAGTACGTGGTGCGGAATCGCTCGAAGGAAGATCGGCTGCTGGTTGTCTCGCACCCGGTGCGCCCGGAGTGGAAGGTCATCGGCAAGGACCAGCCGGCGGCGCGGAGCCGCGACCTGTACCGCTTCGAGTGGAAGGTGCCTGCGGGCAAGGCGCTGCGCTTCGCCGTTACCGAGGAAAACTTCCACGTGGTAGGGAGGAGCGTCGGGGCCCTCCGCGACGCCGAGTTGACCGCCCTGATCGAATTGGGCGTCGCCACCGAGCCGTTCAAGAAGGCGCTGCTCGTGGTCCAGCGCCAGGGGGCCGCGATAGATGCCAACACGCAGGCGCTGGCCCAAACGCGCGCCCAGTTGAAGGAAGTGACCGACGAGCAGGCGCGCGTGCGCGGCAACATGTATAATCTGCCGAGCAACTCCGCCATCCACAAGCGCTACGTCGAGAAGTTCGGCGAGCTCGAGACGGCCCTGGAAAAAGGCCGGCTCGCCGTCAAGGAGAAAGAGGCGCTGCACCTGCGGCTTCAGAAGGCTTACGACGCCTACACCTCGCAACTGTCGGTGAAGTGAGGTCGTTCCGTGGCGGAGCGCGGTTCTGCGAACCGCGCTCCTTCATTTCATCCCCGCCGCCGACGAGCCCAGCCCGATCAGCGCCAGCGCCTGCCTCACGAAGTCCGCCGACACGCGCTGTACCAACTCATCGACCTCCCGGCACGTCCGCGCCCACTCGGCGCTCGGCGTTCCGGGAGGGCAGGGGGCCGAGCACGCTTCCAGGTAGATCTTCGCCTTCGGCTCCGTCCCGCTGGGGCGCAGCACCGCCCGCGCCTGCTCGCCGAGGTGGAACACCAGCACGTTCCGCGAGGCGGCGTCGGTCGCCCCCTTGAGGGGCCCGAACCGTCCGCCTTCGTCGCGCAGGTCCTCGAAGCCCGTGACCTTCAGCCCGCCGATCTCTTTCAGGGGCGTGGCCCGCAACTTGTCGAGCATGCGGGCCATCTGTTGCTTGCCCTCCAGGCCCGTCATGAACACCGGAACGCCGTCGTTGCGAAAGTAGCCGAACTCGCGCTGCAACTGCTCGACGTAGTCGAGGACCGTCTTGCCCTTGCGCTTCTGGTCGAGGGCGAGCTCGGCCATGAGCAGGGCCGCGGCCCCGGCGTCCTTGTCGCGGATGGCGGGCGTCACCAGGATGCCGTGGCTCTCTTCCGACGCGATCACGAAGTCGTCCGGCGTGCCGCGCACGTCGCCGTACTCGCCGTTCTGCTCGAGTTGCCACAGCACGTCGGCGATGTACTTGAAGCCGACCAGCAAGTCCTCGACGATCTGGGCGCCGAAGTGGCGCGCTATGCGCGTCACCTGGGCCGTGGTGACCATCGTGCGGACCACGATGGGCGAGGGCGGCAAGCGGCCCTGCTGCTGGAGCTTGCTCAGCTTGAAGTGCGTCAGCAGGGCCGCGATCTCGTTGCCAGTGACGACGCGCCAGTTGTTGGCGCGGTCGGGGGCCATCGCGCCGAGGCGGTCGGCGTCGGGGTCGGTGGCCAGGACGAGGTCGGCGCGGTGCTGCCTGGCCAGGGCGGCGGCCCGGTCCATCGACTCGTGGACCTCGGGGTTGGGCGTCTTCGTCACGTTGGGGAACTGCCCATCGGGGGCCATCTGCTCCGCCACCGGCAGGACGCGAAAGCCCTGCGCCACCAGCACCTCCAGCGCCGTCAGCGAGCCGACGCCGTGCAGGGGCGTGAAGACAACCTTGAAGTCCTCGTTCTTGGGCGGCGGGACCAGCCCCTGCTTGAGGCAGAGGTCCACGTACGCCTTGTGAGGGACTTCATCGAGGAAATGGACGCGCCCACTGCGGACGGCCTCGGGCCAGGGCAGCGACTTGATGGCGGCGACCTGATCGACGAGGTCGGCCATGATCTGGTCGTCGGGGGGCACGGGCTGCCCGCCGCGCTCGTCGTAGAACTTCCCGCCGTTGTCGTCGGGCGGGTTGTGCGAGGCCGAGATGTTGAGCCCGCCGTGGGCGTTGAGGAGGCGGATGGTATACGACAGCTCGGGCGTGGCGAGGAAGTGCTTGCTGTCGGGCGGGAGGATGGAGGCGTGGATGCCGTTGGCGGCATAGACGCCCGCCGCCTGCTGCGCAAGGTCCTTGCTCGAAAGGTGGAGGGCGGGGTTGGGGAGGGCGGGGTTGTACTGCTTGCGCTGGTCCTCGAACTGGCGGACGTCGTAGGCGAGGACGACGCGTAGGCCCGGCATCGCGGGGAAGCGCTCGCGGAGGTATTCGCAGTGCCCCTGCACGGATGCTTCGAGCGTCCAGCGGTTCATGCGGTTGGGGCCGATCCCGACGGCGCCGCGCCGCCCCCCGGTTCCGAACGGCAGGATCTGATAGAAGCGGTCGAGCAGGCCCGGCCATTGCCTCGACTCGATGAGCCAGTGCAACTGGGGACGATAGGCCGCGAAGGCGGGCTCGGCGAGCCAGGCGCGGAGGTATTTGAGGGCTTGCTGCTTGATCGGCTCGGCGGCGTCGATGCCACGAAACCCTTCGGCTGCCTGCTCCAGGTGGTCCATGCTGCTCTCCTTGCGCGAACGGGCCCGGTTTCCGGGCTACTGTATCGGCGCGAGGAGCAGAGGGCAACCGGCGCGGACGGACGCCGCCTCACGGCGCCGCGGGCGGCGGGCTACCGCTTCAGCACGTCCATGAAATCCTGGAACGTCAGTGCCTCGGCAGCGGCCACGAACCAGTCGCGGAGGATCTCCATGCCCTCCTGCTCGTCGATGAGTCGGGTCACCTCCGCAGGGACGGCGCCGGGGAACCGCTTGCTCAGGAGCAGCAGCAGCATTTGCCGCCGATCCCTCAGTTCGCCCTTGGCCTCGCCCTGGCCGATCCACTTGTTGACCACCTGTGACTCGGTCATCTCAAAGCCCTCTAGCCCTCGTTCCCACATCACCCGTCGGCCGACCAGTTCGGCAAACACCAGGGCGATGCCGACCATGTTGCCTCGTGTTCCGCGATCCTGAACCACCTGGGCGACGACTTCCCTCCACCGGGCGAGGACGGCGGTCTCCTCGCCGCCCGCCATCAGCGGCACCCAGAACAGCAGGCCCCACGACGCCTGACGGCCGGCCACCGCCTCCAGGGTCGCCGCCGCGTCGTCGTCGCAGACGTTCCACACGAACGGGGCGTGCCAGGTGCCGTGCTTCCCCAGCGTCATGTCGTGGATGCTCTCGGGACAGTGGCCCCGGAGGTAGATCAGCCCCGTCAGCACCTTGTACTTGCCTTTGCGATCCTCTCCGTGCCGCGCCCGGCAGCGCAGCATCCCAGCCTCCTCCAGCGTCGCGTCCAGTTTGTCCGGGTCGTGTTGGCTCTGGAGCTCCAGGAGCAGCAGCGTCGGCTCGCCCTCGACGCCCTCCAGCAAGGCGACGAGGTCCGCGGTGCGGTCGGGCCCGCCCGGCAGCGGAATGGCTCGCGTGTCGAGCCACTCGCGGAACGGCAGCGACAGGCCGGACGGTGCCAGCACCCTGCGCACGACTGGCTCGGGGGCGGACTGAGACGCAAACCTCGCCGCCTGGTCGAACGCGCCCATGCGTCACCTTCGAGACGGGCGACGCCCCCGGCTCGCCGCCATCAACGACGCCGCGGGCCGGAAGGGATTGTACCTTCCCGGCCCGCGGCGGTGGAATAGGAACTGGCTGCCGTCGCGAGCTTAGGATCGCGAACCGAATAACATCCCGACTGGGTCGGCCCTCTGGAGGACGGATTTGCAATCCGTCCCTGCGGTCCGATCAGAAGGACGGATTGAAAATCCGTCCTACAGAGGCCGACCTCCAGGAGCTTATTCCCTTCACGATCCTTACCGGCCGGCGATGCGCTTCTCCGCAGGCACCGGCCAGGTGCGCCATTCCGTGAACAGGCGCGGCCCCTCCGGCGTGGCCTGGACCAGCGACTGGACGCGAACCTCCTCATCGTGCCAGAAGTAGCGCTCCAGCACGGGCCCCTGCTTCTCCACCTGCCGGCGCACGAAGCCGAGCTCGTGCATCCCGGCCTGCCACGCCTCCTGGAGGGCCGCGCTCGCGCCCGCCTCCGAGGGCGCGGGCGCTTTCTTGTGCGCCGCCACCAGGCGCGACACCTTGCCGGCCTCGTAGTAGATCATCACGTACGCATATGCGCTGTCCGCCTTCAGTCGGTAGACGTCGGCGCCCTCCTCGGCCCGACCCGGCGGCGTGGTCCAGGCCTTGCGGACCTCGGCCTGGGTCTCGCCGAGCTTCACGGGCCCGACGCCCCGGCTGACGGCCTGCAGCGGGGGCAGGGCCGGGCCCTGTGGCCGGGCGGCGGGGCGGTCGCGCAGCACTACCTCGACCGTCGTCCCCGCGTCGCGCTGATAGGTCAGTTCGGTCACGTCGTCTTGCCAGCGATACTTGCTCGGTTTGGGCTTGCCGGTGCCGACGTCGGTCCACAGGCCGGCCCACTCGGCCGTCACCTCTTCGGCCTTGCCGTGCTTTCCTCCCTCGAGGGCCTGGAGTAGGGTCGCCTTTTTGGGGCCGCCCACGGCCAGCCCGTCCTCGTAGCGCACGCGTACTTCGGCCACGCGGTCGTCGGCGAAGCGCACGAACAACTCGCGCGCCCAGTGCGTCACGTCCGCGGCGGGCGGGTTGGCGTACAGCACGGCCCAGCCGCCCGGGATGGCGCGCTTGCGCACCGTCGCGGACGAAGGCGGCAACAGGAGCTCGGCCTCCGCCCGGGCCTGCCCGAGCTCCAGCCCCTCGATCACTTCCAGCTCGCGCCGCAGTCGTTTGTGGGGGGCGCCTGCCTCGAAGCGCGCCGCCCGCTCGGCCAGGTCGAACTTCCGCGCCGCCTCCGCGCGGGCCGGCAGCGCGGCGGGCGCGCCGCGATCTTCCGCCACCAGCACCGGCGCTTTCTCGGCGAAGGAGAGGCGCAACTGGAGGCGCGTCTTGTCGTCCTCCCAGCTAAACGTGAGGTGGCCCTCGGCCCCGCTGATGCGCGGCGCGCCGAACGCCGACCACAGAGGTGGGAGCAACCGGGCGGGGGCATCGACGTTCAGGTCGGGCGACCAGCTCAGGCGCACGGCGGCGACCAGGTCCTGGCTCTTCTCGCGCTCCAGCGTCGCGCCGGCGGGGGCCGGCGTGCCCAGCGCCTTGCCGAGCTTCGCGAGGTCTTCCTTCTTGCTGACGGTCACCACCGTCCCACCCTTGCTTGGGGCGACGGCGACGCGGTTGGCCTCGAAGGTGCGGTCGAGATGGACGGCGCCCAGGTCGCGACCGCTGCGGGCAAAGGGCCCGGGGGCGACCTCCTTTTCCGCGCCGATGCGGACGAACGCGCCAAACGGGCTCGGCCGATTGACGCGCGACACTTCATACGCCAGGCCGGCGCCGGCGTAGGTTTGCCGCAGCAGGCCCGGGACGTCCTGCTTGCCGGCGGGCGGCAGGTAGCCGTGCTCGAGGAGCCGATGGGCGAGATGCGCCGGCTCGGGGTAGAGCGTTTCGACCTTGGCCCGGTAGGCGAACAGCAGCTCGGCCAGGGCCCCGTTGCCGTCGAGGAAGGCGACGACGCTCGCGACGCCCTCGCCCGTCACGGGGGCGCCCAGCAGGTCGAGGGCGCGGGCGACCGCGGCGGGCGTGGTGGCGCAGACGGCCTTGCCGTCCGGCGCCACGCCGAAGAGGGTGGCGACCTTGGCGCTCGGTGCGCCGATGGCGAGGGCCGGCACGGGGGCGGGGGTTGTGCCCCACTCCTTGAGCGCGGCCTCGACGTCGTCGGCGAGGCCCGTCTTGTTGCGTTTCGGCTCGCGATAGGCGCTGGCGGCCCCGGCCAGGGCGCGGCGGCCCACCGGTAGCAGGGCGGCCCCCAACGGGCCGGCGGCGACCTTCTTGTCGAGCACGATTTGCAACTGCTTGTGGATGCCGGCCAGCTCGCCGGCGCCGGCCGCGTCGCCGCTTGCCAGCTTCAACTGCGCCGACAGCAACGTGAGCCCGACCAGGCGGGACCACTCGACCGGGTAGTTTCGAGAGGGCTTGAGGGCGTCGATCCGGGCGAGCGTGGCAGCATCTGCCGGGCCCGCCAGGCGCCGGGCGCCCTCGCAGTCGCCGTACCGAGCGAGGTGGATGGCGAGCGCCGAATCGCGCGCGCCTTCCTTGTAATAGGGCGGGAGGCTGACGCCAACCTTGGGCGAGAACTTCGCCTGCTGAAAGACGGGGACGGTGAAGGGCGGCAGAAGGTTGGGCAGCAGCTCGACCGAGTCGGGGTTGGAGCGAGCGTGTTCGAGTTGTTTGGTAATGGTCTCGGCGCGTTCGTCCGCCAGCTTGGCCAGCTCGGGGCGCGGCCGTTTGAGCCAGTCGGCGACGCTGACGTCGAGCTTGTCGCCGAGGCGCGTTTCGGTGTCTTCGGGGGCGACGTCGGGCGCGGCAATCTTGCCCCGGCCACAGGCCGTGACGGCGAGCGCGGCCAGCAGGGCGGCGCCGCGCAGCCAGTGTGTCCTCATCGTGGTTCTCTCCCTCACTCGGACGGATGGCGGACGGGACTTCGTACGATTCATGCTCAACCATAGCTCACGTTCGCGGAGGGCGGTGCCGGGTGGGGCTTGTCGTTTCGCGCCGGCCCCGAGAACGTGCGGGCCGACCCTCCGCTTGCGGCGTGCAGGCGCTCGGTTAGGATGCCGGTTCCGGGGCAACCCACGGTACACGGGGAAGGTCGAATGAACGAAGCCGAATGGCAGGCGTGCGAAAACCCCTACGACCTGCTGTCCTACCTCGAAGGCAGAACGAGCGCGCGCAAGTTCCGCCTGTTCGCGGCCGCGGTCTGCCGCCGCGCGGGGGAGGCGGGGACGGCGACGTTCGTCGAGCGCTACGCCGATGGCCAGGGGGGCGACCAGGAAATGGCGACGCTGCGCGCGCTGGCTGAACAGCGCTGGCGCCAGCGCCGTGGCGTCGGGGGCAGGCACCGGCCGCAGCGAATGAGCCAGGGGGGGCGGGCGGCGCGCGTTGCCTGGGAGGCGCTACAGCCCGGCGCCCTCGACGCGGCGCTGGGGGCGGCGCGCGAGAGCATCCTCGAACTGCGCGAGCAGCAGTGCGAGGACTTGCGGGAGGTGATCGGCAACCCGCTCGCGGTTGTCGTCGTGCGGACGGAGTGGCTGGCCTGGGAGGGCGGCATCGTGCGGCGCATGGCGCTGGAGATTTACGAGGAGAGGGCCTTCGACCGCCTGCCGGTCCTGGCCGACGCCCTGGAAGACGCGGGGTGCGCCCACGACGGGTTGCTGCGCCATTGCCGCGAGATGCGGGCGCACCGGCTCGGGTGCTGGGCGCTGGATAAGTTGCTGGGAAAACAGTGACCCGAGAATCAGGAGGGCACCACCGTCAGATACTGTACGCTGAACAGTCGCGCCTCGTCCATCCAGACGCGCGCTACCTTCAGCCCCGCTGCGCGGGCGAGCTGGGCGAAGCCGTCGAGGTCATACTTGTGGGAGTGCTCGGTGCAGATGCCCTCGCCAGCCTCCAACGAAAAGCCTCGCTCGCCGACGTGGACGACCTGGCGGGCGAGACTGCGCAGGTACATCTCGATGCGCCCTTCGCGGGCGTTGTAGACGGCGCGATGGCGGAAGCGCTCGAGCGCGAAATCGCCTCCGAGCTCGCGGTTGATGCGTGCGAGCAGGTTGAGGTTGAACGCCGCCGTGACGCCAGCCGCGTCGTTGTAGGCCGGTTCCAGGATGCGCACGTCCTTCTTCAGATCGATGCCGATCAACAGGCCCCCGCCCGACCCGCAGAGGTGGGCGATGTTGGCAAGCAGTTCCACCGCCTCGGTCGGTGGAAAGTTGCCGATGGTCGAGCCGGAGAAATAGACCGCGCGGCGCTCGTGGGGCGGGAGGGTCGGGAGCGCGAACGGCTGGGTGAAGTCGGCGCACAGGGGCAGGACTGCCAGGCGAGGGTAGCGCTGTTTCAGGGCGTGGGCGGATCGGCCGAGGTGTTCGGCGCTGATGTCCACCGGCACGTAGGCGGAGGCGTCGGGAAGCTGGTCGAGCAGCAGGCGCGTCTTGAGGCTGCTGCCGCTGCCGTACTCCACGAGCACGCAACGCGGGCTCAGGACCTCCGCGATCTCCGGCGCGTGGCGCTCGAGGATGGCGCGCTCGGTGCGCGTGGGGTAG
The DNA here is from genome assembly GCA_038239195.1 of Gemmatales bacterium. Classification (GTDB taxonomy): domain Bacteria; phylum Planctomycetota; class Planctomycetia; order Gemmatales; family Gemmataceae; genus JBBSEZ01. The sequence continues at coordinate 4,142 of JBBSEZ010000115.1, read as the reverse complement.
TACTCGGGCAGCGTACAAATGCGGTCGAACAGGCGCGAGCCGGCCTCGTCGTAGAGGTATTTGCAAGGCAGGTGCTTGCGCGGCTGGGCGAGCCCGCTGAGGACGTCGCGCCGGAAGTCGTCACGAACCAGGGTGGCGGATGGCATCAGTCTCTCGCCAGACGGGCGCCCGCGAACTGCCAGCGGGCATCGGGGGGGAAAAAGTTGCGATAGCTGCGGCGGAGGTGCGAGGCAGGGGTGGCGAACGACCCGCCGCGCAGCACGAACTGGTTGCACATGAACTTGCCGTTGTACTCGCCCAGGGCCCCTTCGGGGGGGCGATAGCCCGGGTAGCCGACATAGGGGCTGGCCGTCCACTCCCAGACGTCGCCGAACATCTGGGCCGGGTGGCCGGCCTCCGTGCAAGGGGGCCCCGGCCGGAAGCGCTCGCTTTCGAGGAACGTGCCTTCGAGCGGACAGGCGAGGGCGGCGGTCTCCCACTCGGCCTCGGTGGGCAGGCGGGCGCCGGCCCAGCGCGCCAGGGCGTCGGCCTCGTAGTAGCTCAGGTGGCACGCCGCCTCCGCGTCCTCGACCGGGGCCATTCCTTCCAGGGTGAAGTGCCACCAGTGGCCGTCGCGCTCTTCCCAGTAGAGGGGGGCCGACCAGCCCTGCGCCTGCCGGGCCGCCCAGCCGTCGGAAAGCCAGCATTCCGGTCGGTCATAGCCGCCGTCTTCGAGGAACGTGCGTACCTCGGCGTTGGCGAGCGGGCGCGAGGCGAGGGAGAAGGCGTGGACGAAGGCTTGGTGGCGCGGGCCCTCGTTGTCGTAAGCGAAGCCGCCGCCGGCGTGGCCGAGCCAGCGCAGGGCGGCGGGGTAGGAGCACCACCGGACCGGGGCGGGGGCGCGCCCGAGGGAGGCGCCGCCTTGCCGGGGAGGGAGGTAGGTCGGGCGCAGCGGGTTGCAGGCGAAGGCGTGCTTGAGGTCGGTCAGGAGCAGTTCCTGGTGCTGCTGCTCGTGATTGAGGCCGAGGACGGTGCGCTCGGCGACGAGGGACGACGGGGCACTCAGCAGCCGGCGCATGGCGGAATCGACGTGGGCGCGGTAGCGGTAGACCTCGGCGACGGTCGGGCGCGTGATCAGCCCGCGACGGGGGCGCGGCAGGCGCTCGCCGACGGCGTTGTAGTAGGAGTTGAACAGGTAGTTGAAGGCGGGGTCGAAGGGGGCGCAGTCGCGACAGGCCTGTGTCAGCACGAACGTCTCGAAGAACCAGGTGGTGTGCGCGAGGTGCCACTTGACGGGACTGGCGTCGGGCATCGACTGCACCACGTAGTCCTCGACGTGCAGGGGGGCACAGAGTTGCTCGGTGCGGGCCCGCACGGTGTCGTAGGCCCCCCGCAGTCCTTTCCCCTCGGTCATGCGCGGCCCTCGCCGGGTCGATGGTCGTACCGATCCCATTATTCGTACTCGGCAGACGTGCAGAAGCGATGCCGCGCACACGATTTTTCGAGTTCGGTGCCCGAACACCGGGTAGCCGCATCCGCGACGCGCGACGTGACCGGCGCCCTGCGCTCCGTGGAAGCGGCGGTACGACCGTTTTGCGGCTTGTCGGCAAACCCGACTGAATTGCCCGCCGGGGGATGCCGATGACTTTAACGATTGTTCCGAACACGGCGGATCGTTCGATCGCTTTCGCGAGGAGAGGGTGAGACGGCATTCACCCGACCCGTCATGATGACGCGCTTGCCCCGTCTACCGGGCCGGTCCCTTCTTGCCGCGGCGCTGCTGCTTTGCCTGCGCGACGCGATGGCCCCAGCGCAATCGCCGGGCCTCGCATCGCCTGCGCGCTTGCCCGAGGTCAAGGACACGCGTCCGTTCGAGGGGCTGCCCCCACCAGCCCCCGCGGCGCCGGGGCGCGAGGACGGGGCGGTTGCCCTGCCGGCGACGTGCGAAGGGCTCGGCTGCTCAAAGTGGCTGGACAACCTGTCGCTGTTCGTCGGCCTCGACGGGGCCAAGGAGCCGGAGGACCTGGGCGTGAACGCCCACTTCGGCTACCGGGCGGCGCTCAACTGGGGCCTGCCGCTGTGGGAGGAAGCGGGATTGGGGGCACAGGTCGGCACGGCGATCAACTACTCGGCCAATGCGGTGCGGGTTTTCAAGACGCTGGGCGGGCCGCTCGACCGGACGCAGAGCTTCACGACGGTCGGCGTCTTCCAGCGCAGCGACGTCGGGGTGAACTGGGGGGTGGTCTACGACTTCCGCCACGACGACTACTACGGCAACCCGAGCTTCGGCCAGGTGCGCGCCCAGGCGGGCTATGCCGTGACGGCGACCGACGAGCTGGGCGCATGGGGCACGCTGCGGACGCAAGGCGAGCAGGCGGTGGCGGCGGACGGCGTGCTGAACCTGCGGCCGATCAATCAGGTGAACCTCTTCTGGCGGCACGTGTGGGCGGAGCAGCAGGTGACGCGCTTCTGGGTGGGGATGGCGCAGAGCCACGGGCGATTCTTGCTGGTGCAACCGGGCGAGGGACCGGTGCGGCACCCGCTGACGTTCGGGGCCGACGTGCATTTCCCGCTGTCGGACTACCTGGCGGTCTTCGGCGAGGCGCAGTTCATCACGCCCAACGACACGGGGACGGTGACGGCGACGTTTGGGATCGCGTTCTACCCGGGCGGCGGGGCGCGGCGGGCGGGGACGAACCGATTTGCGCCGTTGCTGCCGCTGGGGAACAACACGTCGGTCCCGATCGATGCGCGGCAGTGAGAGGGAAGCGCGACCCGCCAGCCATCGAATTGCCCTCTAACTGCGTCCGTCACCGGGCCCGGCCGGTTGCGCCCATACCCAACCAGGGCCCCGATTGGGCCGAAGCAGGAACCAGCCAGGCCAAACCCAACGGCCCAACCAGCAACGCGACCCTCGTTCTGTATTTCCACCGCTGTCATCTGTTGCCCCTTGGCAATCTCGTTCGCGATGGCAGTCTGAACGTGCGATTCTACGAGCGCGAGCCACAGCCAGCCCGGGTCGAGGTCTTTGCTCTGGTTCTGATGCTCGCGAGTCAACGCGACATTGAACGCCCCCCCAGCAACCGCGCCGCTCGAGCGCTGCGCAGAACGCATCCATCAAGGGGGTGCGGAGAAGGAGTAGGTCCGCCGTAGCGTAGATGAAGCCCCAGCGGCCGGCCAGGCCGAGGTAGGCGAAGCAAGTGTAGAACGGCATCAAAAAGAGGTTCCAGCAGATACGGAGGCGCCACGTCCTTCGCTTCAGCCGCTCCTCCGATTTCTCCAGTTCCGCCTCCGATAGCCGATCGGAGTGGCAAGCGCTCAACCCCTTCTTGTTCAGCCTGCCCACGCACCACTCGCACAGCGACACGGCAACAATCGTGGTCGCGAAGTCGATTGGCGACGTCGGCCCCTCCCTTCAGTTTGCCAGGCTCGGGCTTGTGCTGTTCGCAGGCGCCTTGATGAGAGGCCGTGCCGCGGTCGAGCCGCAAGGCAACCGACCCCCGGCGAACGACCGCGACCCATCGCCTCCGGCGCGAGGGCCCTGTTGCCCTCCGCTCCAAGGCCGTGCCTCTCTGTTGCTCCCACCCTTCCATCCAAGAAAGCACACACGGTTGGTCCAAAAAAAAAGTGCGAACTTGCATGACAGGGGGGAAGACGTGCGGGTGTTCTTAGCAGTCAAGTCGTTTGGCTGCGAGGCAGCGACGATCCGCGCAGACTGTGCGGCCAAGGTCTGGAGGGTCACTCCTGGGTGGGACGATGCGGCGGAGCGAATTGCTGGCGATCCCACAGCGCGCGTGTTCGCTGAGGTCGGTGCGATTGATGGGCAAGGTGTATTCGCGGGGTTTCTGGCCGGATGTGCGTTTCGGATCGGAGAAGTGCCGTATCTTCTGTCGATGACCCGCTCGAAGGCGAAAGAGGAGCGGCACGGAGGCCGTTCCCTACAGGGCTCGTGTGGCGCTGAAGGGAACGACCTGGGGCGTTCCGCTCCCGTCAGCCGCCCCAACTGCTCGCGTGGGAAGGTTGCGCGGGGCCTCTCGCCGCCCGTTGCATGCCAACTGCTCGCCCCCTGCCTGCGTGGCCAGGTGGCCACGCGACTTTTTCTGCTTGCGCAAGCGGCAACTTGGAAAGCACTTGCGCGGAAAAAGTAACCCGCCACCTTCCTC
>JBBSEZ010000114.1:0-23815 GCA_038239195.1 Gemmatales bacterium | reverse complement strand
GACGCTTCTGCGAAGCGTCGCTAAACGGAGGCCCCTCGTCGGCGGCTCATGGCTTCTCGGGCCGAAGTAACGGGAACAGAATCACGTCGCGGATCGTCGTGGTGTTCGTGAGGAGCATGACCAGCCGGTCGATGCCGATGCCCAGCCCGCCGGCGGGCGGCATGCCGTGGCGCAGGGCGCGGACGAGGTCGTCGTCCATCTTCGCCATCGAGTCTTCTTCCTTCAGGCCGGCCAGTTGGTTGCGAAACGTCGCCTCCTGGGTGATCGGGTCGTTCAGCTCCGTGTAGGCGTTCGCCAGCTCCATGCCGCGCACGTACAGCTCGAAGCGCTCGGCGAGGTTGGGGTTGGCGCGCTGGCGCTTGGTCAGCGGGCAGAGCGCGGCCGGGTAGTCGTAAACAAACAGCGGGCGGTCCGACTTGGCGAGCTGTGGCTCGACCAGTTCCTCGAACAGCTCGTGGACCAGCACATCGGGGTGCTTCTTGGCCCCTGCCTCGCCGCGGCGCTCGCGCATGAGCGCGGCCACGCCGGCCTCGTCGTCGATGCCCAGGCCGACATGCTCGCGGAACAGGTCGCCGTAGCGCACGCGCGGCCAGGGCGGGGCGTAGTCGATGGTGTGCTCGCCGTAGAGGAGCGTCGTCCCCTGGCCCAATGCCTCGACGCAGGCGACGATCACGCCCTCCAGCAGGTCCATCATGGAGCGGTAATCGCCGTAGGCCTGGTAGAGCTCCATCATCGTGAACTCGGGGTTGTGCCGCGGGCTGACGCCCTCGTTGCGGAACACCCGGCCGATCTCGTACACCTTTTCGATCCCGCCGACGAGCAGCCGCTTGAGGTGCAGCTCCAGGGCGATGCGCAAGTAGAGATCGACGTCGAGGGCGTTGTGGTGCGTGACGAACGGGCGCGCGGCGGCGCCGCCGGCGATGGCGTGCAGCATCGGCGTCTCCACCTCGCAGAAGCCGCGGTCGTCGAGGTAGCGGCGAATGGTGCGCACGATCAGCACGCGCTGGCGGGCGCGCTGGAGCGTTTCGGGGTTGTAGATCAGGTCGAGATAGCGATGGCGCAACCGAAACTCGACGTCGTGCATGCCGGCGAACTTGTCGGGGTGCGGCTGGAGCGACTTGCCGAGCACGTGCAACTCCGTCGCGAAGACGGTCGCCTCGCCACGGCGCGTCTTGCCGAACGTCCCGTCCACGCCGATCAGGTCGCCGAGGTCGAGCAACTGCGCCAGGTGCCAGCCGGTCTCGCCGATCTGCTTCTGGCCCAGCATGACCTGGACGCGGCTGGACAGGTCGGGGACCTTCTCGACGGTGCCTTCGCGCTCGCCCTTGATTTCGCGCTCGATGGGCCGGCCGGACCAATCCTTGACGTCGAGAAAATGGACCTTGCCCCCGTCGCGCCGGCTGACGATGCGCCCGGCGATGCGCACGCGCGGGCGCTGGTCCTCGGGCAGTTCGGCCGGGAGGCGCAGCACTTCGTCGATGGGCTGATGGCCATCGAAACGGCCGCCCCACGGGTCGATGCCAAGCGCCTCGATGGCGGCGAGCTTCTCGGACCGACTGGCCTCAAAACTATCTTGCGGTGAGGACACGGCTGGCGTTCTCTTGGGGGAACTCGGAGAGGGGCACGTCAGATGAAGAGACATGGATTGTAGCCAGCGGGCTCGGGACGTCAATTCCAGCAAGGGGCTTCGCGGTGTCCTCGACACCTTGCCGCTCCCGGGGGGCGCTGCCCTACAATGTGCCACTATGCCACCCGCCATTCGCTGCACCAACCTGTTCAAGCGCTACGAAGGCCGGCCCCCCGTCGAGGCGGTGCGCGGCCTCGACCTGACCGTGGAGGCCGGGGAGTGCTTCGGCCTGCTCGGGCCCAACGGCGCCGGCAAGACCACCACCATCGAGGTCATCGAGGGCCTGGCCGAGGCCACGTCGGGCGAGGTCGAGGTCCTCGGCATGCGCTGGGGGCGCGATGACTCCGCCATCAAGGAGCGCCTCGGCATCTCGCTCCAGGAGACCAAGCTGTCCGAGAAGTTGACGGTGCGCGAGACGATCGTGCTGTTCCGCAGCTTCTACCGGCGCGGGCTGGAGCCGGAGGAAGTCATTCGCCGCGTGTCGCTGGAGGAGAAGGCCGACGCCCGCGTCGGCAAGCTGTCGGGCGGGCAGCGCCAGCGCCTGGCCGTCGCCTGCGCCCTCGTCGGCGATCCCGACCTGCTCTTGCTCGACGAGCCGACCACCGGCCTCGACCCGCAGTCGCGCCGGCAGTTGTGGGGCCTCATCCGCGCCTTCCGCACGCAGGGCCGCACCGTGCTGCTCACGACGCACTACATGGACGAGGCGGAGCGCCTGTGCGACCGCGTGGCCGTCATCGACCACGGCAAGGTGATCGCCCTCGGCTCGCCGCGCGAGTTGATCGCCAACCTCGGCGGGGAACACGTCGTCGAGTTCACCGTCGCCGAGAGCGACACGCCGGAGCTGGCGCTGGCGTCGCTGGAAGGGCTGCCCGCCGTCCGCTCGACGCGCCGCGAGGCCGACCGCTACTGCCTGGCGGTGTCGGAGCCGCACGTCGCCCTGCCCGCCCTCCTGGCGTGGCTCCAGCAGGGCGGGCACGAACTGGCCAGCCTGAGCACCCGGCACGCCGGCCTCGAAGACGTCTTCGTGGCGCTGACCGGCCGGCACCTGCGCGAAGGGGAAGCGACGCCATGAACGACACCGAGCCGCCTCCACCTCGCTACTGGCCGCTGGGACAACTGATCCTGGCCCGGATACGCGAGTTCTACCGCGAGCCCGAGGCGCTCTTCTGGGTCTACGGGTTCCCCATCCTGATCGTGGTGGCGCTCGGCATCGCCTTCCGCAACAAGCCGGTCGAGCGCATCACCGTGGACGTCCAGCAGGTCGGCGAGGGAGAGGCAGGCACAGAGTTGGTGCGGAAGGCCCTGACGAAGGAGAAGGGCTTCGTGGTCCGCTTCGACGACGAGGCGGCCTGCCGGCTGCGTCTGCGGACCGGCAAGACCGACCTCGTGGTAGTGCCCGCCGGCGGGGAGCGCGGCTACACGTATGCCTTCGACCCGACGAGACCGGAGAGCGTGCTGGCCCGCGGCAAGGTCGATGACGCGCTCCAGCGCGCCGCCGGCCGGAAAGACCTGCTCCCGGTGGCGGACCAGGAGCTCGACGAGCCGGGGGGGCGCTACATCGACTTCCTCATTCCGGGGCTGCTGGGCATGAGCCTCATGGGCGGGGGGCTATGGGGCGTCGGCTTCGCCACCGTCGATTTGCGCCTGCGCAAGGTGCTGAAGCGCTTTCTGGCCACGCCGATGCGCAAGGCGGACTTCCTGGCCGCGATCCTGCTGAGCCGGCTGCTCTTTCTCGTCCCCGAGATGGTGGTGATGCTGCTGTTCGCCCGGGTGGCGTTCGGCGTGGTCGTGCAGGGCAGCCTGCTGGCGATGACGGCGCTGATCCTGCTGGGGGCGCTGGCCTTCGCGGGCATCGGCCTGCTGGTGGCCAGCCGGGCGCGGACGCTCGAGGCCGTCTCGGGGCTGATGAACCTGGTGATGCTGCCGATGTGGGTGCTCTCGGGGATCTTCTTCTCGTCGGAGCGCTTTCCCGAGGCGGCTCAGCCATTCATCAAGGCGTTGCCGCTGACGCCGCTCATCAACGGCCTGCGCGCCGTGAGCCTGGAGGGGGCGAGCCTGGCGTCGCAGTGGAGGGAGGTGAGCATTTTGGCGGCGTGGGCGGCGGGGAGCTTCGCGCTGGCGCTGCGGTGGTTCCGCTGGCATTGAGGGCGAACAGGCTCTCTCCGCGGCTGGCCGTCATCCTACCGCCCACCGGGGGACGGCCGAGACACAAGGCCCCTTCTGGTGTTGGACCATGCGATGATGATGTAAAGCATAAAAACAATCTTGGTTCGGCCATAGAAGCCTCGAATTGCCCTTGAAAATGGCAATGTCTTGCTTTACATCATACGATTGGTTAGAGTGCAAGAGGTGATGGATGGAAGCTCCGCCCGAACTTGACCTTGTTCGCCTGGCCATCACCCGTCGGGGCGGCGGATACTGCGAGTGGGCGGAGCGAGCAGCCCAACGGGTGCATTCCGACCGCGATCTCAAGGGGCTCCTCACGCCAGAAGGCATCAAGGACCTTCTCCAGTAACACGTTCGGAAACGCCCCGAGGACGTTAGGCAGGTGCGAGAAACGCGAACCGAGTACCGACAGCACGATTTCTACTACAAGGTCATCATCCCGGTGGAGGAGTTCCCCCGCGGGTTGTTTGTCGAGTTGATCCTGGTTGACGCAGACCCGGAAGTCCCAACCGTCCAGATCGTGAATGCACATGAGCAAAAACATTGAACGGGGCAAAAGCCTCCCTTTCCCCTGGAAGTGCGGCCACTGCGGCGAGCGCACGGTGCGCCCCGTGGAGGTCGAATACACGACCGAGATCGTGCATGACGGTCGCTCCTATACGGTCAAAGTCCCGGCGCTCCACACGCCCCGCTGCGAGAACGAGGCCTGCAAAGAGATCGTCCTCGACACGGCGGCCAACCGGCAAATCAGCGAAGCCTTCCGGCGACTGGCGCACTTACTCACCCCAAAGGAGATCCGCCAGCGGCGCAAGGCGCTCGGCCTGAGCCAGGGAGCTCTGGCGGCGAGGCTGAGTGTGGCGCAGGCAACTCTGTCCCGCTGGGAGACGGGGGGGCAGATCCAACAGCGCGCTCTGGATAAACTCCTGCGTCTGTTCTTCGGGCTGCCCGCAGTGCGGCACGCTCTTGCCGCGCATCCGCAGGGCGCGTTCCGCCATCTCCAGCCGACCGAAGAAGTGTGCCGCCGGGCGCGGCAGTTCCAGCTCGCCCCCGCCCGTCATCGGCCCAAGGCTGCTGAGGAGCAGGAATGCCCCGAGGCGAAGGCCAAGTTGGGCACGGGCAGTCTTGTTGGCGAATGACCCGTTCGGGGGGCCTTCCTTGTACATCGTTACCTTCTACTCATTCCGCGGCGGTGTCGGTCGCACCACGGCCCTGGTGAACGTTGGCCTGGAGTTGGCCCGACGCGGGCGGAAGGTGCTGTTGGTGGACTTCGATTTGGAGTCCCCTGACCTGGCCCACTTTCCCCCTCTCGGCCGGCGGGAACGCCACCCTGGGATCGTCGAATACGTCGCCGCCTACCGCGAGAAGAGCCGCGCCCCCGACGTAACCGAATATCTGTACCCCCTGGAGTTGGAGGGCCCCAAGGGTGGCCATCTCTGGGTGATGCCAGCCGGCCGCGGCGGTCGCAAGTACTGGGAGCAGTTGGCCGAAACCGACTGGCCGGCCCTGTACGAACAACAGCAAGGCTACCTCTTCTTCGAGGACACTCGCCTGCAGTGGGAACAGCTCGGGCCGGATTATGTGCTGATCGACACCCATGCGGGCATCACCCCAGCCCTGGGGATTGCCACACGCCAGTTGCCGGACGCCGTTGTGATGGTGGTTCCCTCTCACCGGGGGGGGAGGGCCGGCCTGAATGAGGTCAGCAGGCGAATCGACAGGGAGGCGGAGCAGACCGGGAGTAAACCGATCAACCAACTCTTTGTCGCCACCGGGCTTGTCGAGACAGACGATGTGTCCGCCCGGTATTACGAAAACGAGGTGGGCATCTTCGATTTCGTCGCCGCCGTGCCTTTCAGTCACCAGTTGCTTGTCGGCAAGCGGACGTTCAAAGAAAGAGCCCCGGGCCCATTGGGGCAAGAGTACCGGCGGTTGGCAAACGCCCTGATCGCGGCCAACTTCACCCAGGACCGGGATGGCGCGCGCGTCCTTTTGTGCGACATCCACGCGGGGCCCGCCAAGGCGGTCGAAACCTTCGATGGCAGCGTGAGCTTGCTTGGCTACCACGGCAAACTGGATCGAATCATCGACGCCTTTCCCGACGATGCGGATATCCAGGCGCAGGCCGCCTGCTGCTTCTACGCGGCTGGCCGGTATGACCGTGCTCTGTGTGCGCTCGATCGAGCCATCGAACTGCGGCCGGGCTCGCCGGAGTTGCTCTGGCAGCGGGCCTCTTACCGCCGTCGGCTGAATCTCAAGGAAAGGGCCACTGAGGACCTCCTGTGCTTGCTGGACATCCGCGCCCCACGGCCGTCGATCGGCCCCCCAATCCCGGATGATGACGAGGTGGAGGGCCTGGCCGGCGAGGAGGACAAGGCAGCGTGGCGCTTCGCCCCGCCCGAGGAATTGTGCGGAACAGGGGAGGCCGCCACCTTCCTGACAGACTATTCGGACCCCCTCCTGGAACTCCTGGGCGTTGACGACTACGTCGTTTCCGCGCTGTGGCAGTTGCGCCAGCTGTCACCCGAACGGTACGAGGAGGCAAAGCAGAAGCCTGGCGTCACAGCGCTGTCGCCGGAGGCCCAGGCCAGGCTCTTCGCCGACCGCCTTCCTTCCCGCTCGGAGGACGACGCTCCCGCTTTGATCCGAGCCAAAAAGTGGGCCGACGTCGTGGCCATGCTCCAGCCCAGGTTGGAGCAGCAGGATGACTGGCCACTGGCAGACGCCATTCACCTGTTCCTCGCCTGGTGGGGGCTCGGAAACGAAGAACAGGTGCGCGCGACCGCCAAGAACGCCAAGGCCAGGTTCAGGTGCGCCTTGCGCCGGCGGGAAAAACTCGGCGTGTCCGAGTTTCAGGCGATGGCGCTCGTTTACTGGAAAAACGAGGAGCCCGAGATGGCCAGACGGGCCCTTGACTTTATCGATGAACGCGTGACCTGGCCCCCGGAAAAGCCCATTTTCTCCTACTGGCGCTTCGCCCGGGTTTCGTGGAGACAATTCCAGGAAGACTGCGCCTTACAGCGGCAGATGCGCAAGGAGGGCGCCAACTCCTCCCCGCCCTTCCTTGGAAAAGAGCCAACCCATCGGCAAGGCGCCAGCACGACCTGAGCCCCATCCGCCCGCACGTGTCGAGCGGCCCTGGCGTGGCAGTGGCGCGAGGTGAGCTTTTTGGGACATGGTTCAGAATCGGTGCGAAGCAGGGAACAACCTCAGAGGGGGGGGTGACCGAGTTGCACAGCAACTTGCACAGAAACGGCAACGCGCTGTTACCCCCCCCTTGAACCATGCCCTTTTTGGCGGCGTGGGCCGCGGGGAGCTTCGTGCTGGCGCTGCGACGGTTCCGCTGGCACGGAGGGCGCTGACGCCGACGGTTCAGGCAAGCTGGCGGCGTTAGCCCACCGAGGGCGACGACTCCGGGCGAAGGCCCCCGAACTGCCGGCGACAGCGCCGTGTCTCTCCCGCTATAACGAAAGCTGCGCCCGCGCCCCCGCCAAGGAGCCGACGATGCCGGAAGCGAACGGAGAAGCCCCCATCCCTGCGGCGCGGGGGGAGGTGGCCGGCCGCCTCTCGGCCAACGAATGGCTCCTGCTCCTCGTCCTTGCCGCCGTGCAGTTCGTCCACATCGTCGATTTCATGATCGTCATGCCTCTGGGGTCGCGCTTCATCAACGGCCAGGAGGGAGAGGCGCTGCGCCTCACCACGGAGCAGTTCGGCCTTCTCGTCTCCGCCTACACGATCAGCGCCGGCCTCGCCAGCCTGCTCGCCGCCCGCTTCCTCGACCGCTTCGACCGCAAAATGGCGCTCCTCGTGCTCTTCGCCGGCTTCACCCTCGGCACCCTGCTCTGCGCCCTCGCCACCAACTACCCCTTCCTGCTCGCTGCCCGCGCCCTGGCCGGGGCCTTTGGCGGGGTGTGCGCCGCCAACGTCCTCTCGATCATCGGCGACGCCTTCCCCGACTCGCGGCGCGGGACCGCCACCGGCGTCGTCATGTCCGCCTTCTCCGTCGCCTCCATCGCGGGCGTCCCGCTCGGGCTCTACCTCGCCGAGGAGCTCGGCTGGCAGGCCCCCTTCGCGGTGCTCGGCGCCCTCAGCGCGGCCTTCCTGGCTCTGGCGGCCTGGGTGCTGCCTCCCCTGCGCGGCCATCTGCGGCGCCGGTCGGTCCCGGCCAGCGCCTGGGCCGTCGCCACCGACCCCAACCACCTGCGCGCCTACGCCCTCATGGCCGCCCTGGTCACCAGCAGTTTCCTCGTCGTCCCCTACCTCGCCACGCACCTGGTCGCCAACGTCGGCGTGCGCGAGCACGACGTCAAATACGTCTATCTCTTTGGCGGGCTCACCACCCTCCTGACGCTGACGTACATCGGCCGGCTCGCCGACCGCCTCGGCAAGCTCCCCGTCTTCCGGGCCCTGGCCCTGATCACGATGGTCCCGCTGTTTTTGATGACCGTCCTGCCGGCTGGCACCGGGTTGGTTGTGGTGCTGGTCGTCACCACGCTCCTGTTCGTGACCACCTCGGGGCGCATGGTCCCCGGCATGGCGCTCATCACCAACAGCTCGGCGCCGCGCGTCCGCGGCAACTTCATGGCGCTCAACTCGGCCGTGCAGCAACTCGGCGCCGGCCTGGCATCCTGGGTCGCTGGACTGCTGTTGCACAAGGAGGAGAGCGGGCGCCTCACCGGCTACCCTCTGGTGGGCGGGCTGGGCTGCGCTGCCGCCCTGGCAAGCGTCTACCTGGCGGGCCGGTTGCGCCCCGCGCCCGGCGGCGCCAGCGCCCCCGACACGGCCGCGGTGCAGGCGCCGCCCTTCGCCGAGAGCGAGCCGGCGCTTCGCCCTTTGCTGGGTGTTCCTGACAAATCCGAGGCAGTTCGCTAGACTACACCCTCCCCCGACGAGCCCCGCGGTTCGGTAAGGAGACCGATCCTCATGGCGAACACGACCGTCTCCCGCCCCACCCCTTCCTCGGTGGCCCGCGCCCGCCAAGGAAGTTGCGAGCAGGGCCTGCTGGCCCGCTACCGAGCCCTGACCGAGGCGGACGCCCTCGCCTGGCAGGCCTGCTACCGCAAAGTTCGCGTGCTCGGCCGCGGCGGGCAGGGCACCGTCTACCTCGCCGAGCGCCAGGGGACCGACGGCTTCCGACTGCCGGTGGCGTTGAAGGCCTTCTCGCCCGAGCCCTACCGCGACGGCGCCGCCTACGACGAGGACATGGCGCGCGTGGCCCACGTCGCTGCCCGCGTGGCGACCATCCAGCACGACAACCTCGTGGCGGTCCACGACTTCATCGAGCGCGACGGCATCCGCCTGATGGAGATGGAGTGGCTCGACGGCTACGACCTGCGCCAGGTGCTCAGCCCGCGCATGCGGGCGCTGAGCCAGTCGCGCCTCAGCACCGCTCAGTGGTCCTACGTGAACCGCGTAATCTTGACGGACGGGCCGGCCCAGCCGCGCCTCAAGCCAGGCGTCGCCATCCAGGTCTTGCGCGACTGTCTCGCCGCCCTCGCCGCCCTGCACCGCGAGGGCATCGCCCACGGCGACCTCAAGCCCGCCAACGTCCTGCTCAAGCGCACCGGGAACGCCAAGGTGATCGACATCGGCTCGGCCGTGGACCTCAGCAGCCCCGCCGGCCGGCGGCTGTGGTCCCCCGCCTACGCCGCCCCGGAGGTGCTCGAGGGCGGGGCTTGTACGCCGCGGTCCGACCAGGCCAGCCTCGGCTACGTTTTGGTCGAGATGCTCGCCGGCCTGTCGCCCTTCGAGGGGCTAGACACCGTCGCCGGCCTGCTGGAGGCCAAGCGCTCCCTCGACCGGCGCCTGCCCACGCTGCTGCCGCCCGAGGTGAGCGGCAACGAACTGCTCCTGCACCTCTGCCGGCGCCTGGTCGCCGCCAACCCGGCCGACCGCTTCCCCGGCGCCCGCGAGGCGGAGCTGGGGCGCCAGGGCGCCGCCGACTTCCACCGCCAGCTGGTCAAGGGCGACCTGGCCAGCGAGTACGACAACGACGTCCGCGTCTGGCTGGAGGGCCTGCGCTGAGCGGCCGACCTGGAGAGACGACTTGCCATGACCTCACCGCCGGCCCTCCCGGGCGAGACGGCCTTCGGCCCGACGCCCAAGGCAGAGCGGATCGCCAGCATCGACTTCGTCCGGGGCACGGCGTTGCTCGGCATCCTGCTGGTGAACGTCGCCGCGCTGTTCGGCCCGATCGGCACGCTGTTCGAGCCGGCCCTGATCGCCGGCATGGCCCCCCCCGACCGGGCCGCCCACCTGCTGACCACGTCGCTGTTCCAGGGCAAGTTCATCTCGATCTTCAGCATGCTGTTCGGCTACGGCCTGCTCGGGCAGCTCGAGAAAGCGGCGACGGCCGGCCGCTCGCCTGCCCGCTTCGCGCTGCGGAGGCTGGCCACGCTGGCGGCGTTCGGCGTCGTCCACGCGCTGGTGATCTGGTACGGCGACGTGCTGTTCATCTACGCCCTGACGGGAGGCTGGTTGCTGCTGGCCCGCGGCGCCTCGGCACGGCGGCTGCTGACCGCGGCTTGCGTCTTGCTGGGCATCTGCGCCGGGGCCCGCGCCGGCCTCGAGGTGGTCGGCGTGGTGGCGAGGCCGGTCGCGCCACAACGGGTGCCGACCGCCGAATTGCCCGACGGCCCGCGCGGCCTGAAGGCGATGGAAAAGGCGAAGTTCGAGCCGGCCTCGCCGGTGTGGGTGAGGGCCGAGGTGGCCGCCTACCGCGACGGGCCCTGGGCCGACGCCCAGGCCTTCCGGACGGTCGAATGGATGTTCAACCTGGGGGCCAACGTCCTGGCCGGCGGCTGGCAGGTGCTGGGCATGTTCTTCATCGGCGCGGCGATGTGGCGCGTCCGTTTCTTCGCCCCCGAACAGTCGGCCCTGCGCTGGCGCGTGTTGCGGACATGCTTGCCGCTGGGCCTGGCGCTGGAAGGCGTGGCGGCCTGGTTCTTCTGGTCGGGCGGGCTGACGGACCGGCGCATCTGGGCGGCGGGGAGCGCCGTTCAGGGGCTCGCTGTCTGCGTCCTGCCTTTCGGCTACCTGGCGGGGCTGGCGCTGCTCGCCGACCGGCTGTCGCCAAGGGCGCGGGCGCCCGTCGCCAGCGCGGGGCGGATGGCGCTGACGGTCTACCTGCTCGAATCGGTGGTCGCGACGGGGCTGTCCTACCACTGGGGGCTGGGCTGGTTCGGCCGGGTCGGCGCCTTGACCCAGGCCGGGCTGGCGGTGGCGATCTGGGCGGGGATCGTGCTGTTCAGCTGGGCGTATCTGGCCCGATTCGAGCAGGGGCCCATGGAACGGGTGTGGCGCTGGCTAGAATACGCCGGCCGGGGGCGGACGGAGGGAACGATGCCAGCGGAGAGGGCGCCAATGTAGTCCGGGCCCCGTCGCGGAAGCCGCCGCTCTGCGGCGGGCCCCATTAACGCCCCCTCGCAAAATATCCTCACAACGCCGCGAAGAGGCAAACCGCCAGGCCGGGGCGGCCTGGCGAGCTTTGAAGTGCTCTCTCGTGAAGACGTTTGGGCCTCTCCACGAGGCGCGAGAGCGCTTGGACGACCGCGCGGGGGCGTGATGGATTCGGGGCCGCCCCGGCGCTAGCCCGTGCGCGATTTCTGGCCCAGGAAAGGCCCGCTGGGCCCGATCCGGGCCCGAAGCGCCCGTGGGGCAGGCCCTCCCCCGGGCCTGGCAGCTATGCCTCGGGCGGTAAGGGTGGGCTGAAACAGCCCCGTTGCAAGCGCGAATTGCCGCGGTTATGCTGAATCCAGCGAGCCGCGAGGCCCTTCTCTCGACCTGTGCCGGTGGCAACTCATGGCGGACGGCGATAGCCCGACGGCCCTGCCCGAGGCGAGCATTCTCTGCCCCGCGTGTCGGGCGGAGCTGCACCCCGCCGACTTCGAGCTCCACCTGCGCCGGGCCCACCACCTCTATCTATATCGTGGGGCCCCCCGCCCGCTCGCTCAGGCCCTCCCCATTCTTCTCGACGCCCTGCTCGCCCCCGAGCCCGCCCTCGATGCCTGGGCCGTGCTGATCGACCTCGCCGGGGAAGAACACGGCGCCCGCGCCAACGACTTCCTGGTCGCCGCCCTGGCGCGCGGCTTCGCCCGGCTCCCCAAACAGCGCCGCCGGCCCCTCGCCGGGCCCGTGGGGCGGTTGCTCGCTGCCTCCGGCGCCGCGACCTTGCTCGTCGCCCTGGCCAAGGAAGATGACCCGCACGCTCGCCTCCTCGCCCTCACCGCCATCGCCCACTTCCGCGGGGCGCTCCCTGCCCCCCTGCTGCGCGTCTTGCGCCCGCTCCTCCTCGACCGCCGGCTGCCATTTGCCGAGCAGGCGCGGGCCATCGCGGGGGTCATGCGCTCCACCGGCAAGGACGGGCCGGTGGTCGAGAAAATGCTCGCCCGGCTGGTACACGGGGTCGGCAAGGCCCGCGCCATCGAGCGGCTGCGCGAGTTGGAGGAGCGCACGGGGCCTTCCCCCGCCATCGATCGGCTGTGCTCCCGGCTCGAAGAGAACCTGCGGATGAGTTGCCCGCGCTGCTCCGTCGAGCTGCACCGGCCGAAAATGCTCGAGCACCTGTGGGAGCAACATCGGCTCGTCCTCGACGGCCGGCGCGTTCGCGACGCCTGGGCCCTCGTCGAGGACTGGCTGGAGGCCTACCGCGCCAAGCCCGATCCAGGCCTGCTCGAGCGCTGTCGCATGGTGGCCGAGCGCATCGACCCCGAAGCGGGCCCGCCTCGTCTGCAAAGGATGCTGCTGGCGCGCGGCCTGGCCGATCCGGAGACGCGCCGCGCGCTGCTGGAAGAGGCCCGCGCCCGGCATGCGGCGCGCTGCCCGTCGTGTGCCGCGCTGGTGCCGGTGCCGGACAGCCCCCCGCCGTACGAGCTGATCGAGCGGCCCGGGCGGCTCAGCGCCAAGGGCTACAGCGTCGAGGTGCGCGAGGGCGGGCTGCGCACCTGGTTGGAGGTGACGAGGCCCGACCGTCGCATCTACCGGGGCCGCGAGCCCGCGCGCCGCTTGACGCCCAAAGGGGCGCGCGCGCTGATCGTCGGCCCTCTCGTGCTGCTCGCCCTGGCGCTGGCCTTCTTGCCCGACGAATACGGCGATCCTCTGCTACCCGTCGGCGTGGCGCTGGGGCTGGCGCTGATGGCCCGGGTGGTGGTGCGGGCGTCGTGGCGCGTCGAGTCGCCGCTGGCCGAGCGCGTGCGCGATTACGCCTGGACGTTGCTGGCGCCGCGGCTCCACGAGGATGGTTTCGTGCCGGGCGATGCGGCCTTCCTGGGGGGGCTGGCGCAGATGAGTTTCGGGGCCCGCCTCTCGGCGCCGCGGGCGAACCTGTTGCGCGAGGCGCTGCGCCGGACGGAGCCGGCCGTCCACGCGGGCGAGTGTCCGCCGGTGTACCTCGCCGTGCTGCGCCGGCTCCTGATCGAGGACGAGTCGGCGCAGGGCGGCGACCCAATCCCGCGCGTGGTGCGCCAGCTCGCGCGCTGCTTCGAGGGCAAGTTGCCCATGCGCTACGCCCAGGAGCTGCTGGAAGAGTGGGAGTGCTCGTGGTGGACGAAGGGCAACCTGGCCCGATTTCGCGTGTTGCTGTGCGACCGCGCCTTCGAGGCGGGCTTCGAGGTGCGCACCCTGCTCGACGCCGGGCAGACTGCCCCCGCCCTCGGCGATGCCCTCGACCTCGGCAACGAGCGCGGGCTGGCCGCCCTGCGGCTCTTGTGGTCGCTGCGGCCGACCCGGCCGTGGGACCGCTGCGGCGAGTCGCGCACGACGTTCGAGCTGGCGGGCGATCCCGACGAGGAGGCGCTGTTCGCCGAGCACCCCGACGTGCTGCTGTTTCAGGAGCAGCGCGCCTGGAAGGTGGCCGGCGACGGCGGGCGCGGGCGCATGGGGCCTGCGGAAATCATGCTGACCGACGAGGGGGTGTGGCTGCAGGAGGTGCGCTTCGCCGCCCCGCCGCGCGTGGTGGAGATCCGCGCCAAGTCGCTGAGCTGGGAACTGCTCATGGGCGAGGAGGTGTTTCGCTCGTCGCAGGACCTGTCGCCCCTGGCGGAGCACGTGGAGCGCTGGTTCCGCTACGCCTTTCACGAGTTCTTGCCGCAGGTGGCGCGCGTGGTTGCGTGGAAGTCGCCGGACCGCGCGGCCGTGCTGCGGTCGTGGGGGGCGCTGGCGTGCCCGGAGTGCGGGCGGTACTTGCGGGGGCGCGTGGGCGAGGTGGGGACGGCGCTGGGGGACTGAGGGCCCGTCAGGTCTCGACCGAGGTCGTGCGCAGGCCGGCCCAGTCGCCGTCCTTCGTCTTGCCGACGAGGTAGATGGCGACCTGCGTTTGGCCGACGCGAAACACCTTGATGCCCGCGAGTTGTTCGCGCAGGGCTTGCAGCAGTTCGCGATAGCGCTGGGCGTCGGCCTCGCCCTCGGCGCTTTGGGCCTTCAACTCCTCGATGAGGGGGTTGAAGAGCTCCGTGACGGCCACTTCCTCCACGGGGCTGTCTGGGGCGTGTTTGCCGACGCGGAGGACGGCCTTCGCGGCCCGTTCTCCTTTTTCGCGCGCCAGACGGAAGGCCTTGAACGGCGCGTCGGACTCGCTGGGGTATAGGAGGCCGGCGCTGGCCTTTTTCAAGGCAGTCAGGGTGGGGTCGGTTGCCATCGTTGTGTCCCCCGATCCGGCGGGCGGGGCGAACGCCCCCAGCCGACCTTGTCTGGAACGTCCTCTCAGTGGTGCGGGTGGGGCGCGGGGGGCGGAATCGGGACCTGATCGACCTCTTCGCGCAGGGCCTTCATCAGGTCCGGGTCAGCCCCCTCAAAGGCCTTCTCGAAGAAGCGGTAGCCGGTGAGGTCTTCCACGTCCTTGAGCGACACGCGCCAGCGCGACCAGTTGAGCCTGGTGTCGATGTTGTTGTCGTTGGGCATAATGACCGCGATCGCGCGCGAGTCGCGATCGACCTTCGCCGCCCCCGGTTTCACGATCAGGATCACCTTCCAGCACTTCGCGGGGACGACGACCTGCGTCTTGCCCGTTCCGATCGTGGTGCGGAAGCCGAACTTGCCGCGACCGCCCTGACCGGATGGGCCCGCGACGATGTGGAGCTCGCTCTTCTTCTTGGCCAGGCCGCGCTCGTACTCCTCCAGGTATTCCCACGTCTTCTGGTTCACCTGCGGCGCCTGGGGGATGATGTTCGTCATCACGAAGGTGGCGAAGCTAGTCGTTTCGTTCTTGGCGCGGTCGCTGTGCGGGCACATGTGCCCGCGGTCGAAGCCCGAACCGCTGTAGTCCTTGTGCACCACCCGGTTGAAGGTCTTCGGCAGCGTAAAGTCCGTGTCGAAGACGAGCTGGCGCGGCGCATCGCCGAGGTCGTCCGCGACGAGCCGCCAACTCACCCAGTTGGGCGTGCCCTTCGCGTTGTTGTAGGAGAGCGCGAAATAGTCCTTTTTCAGAAGGTAGTTGTCCTTCTTCGCGGGATCGACCGTCGCCTTGCTGGGGTTGCCCATCTTCAGGTGCGGGTAGTCGTCCGCCACCTCGCCCTTCTTCCCCTTCGGGCGGGGCAGGTCGCCCGACCACACGGCCGGCCCCAGCCCCAGGACGAGGGCCGCGGTGAGGAGAAACGCCTTGACAAGCCTGGTCATGGAAGTGGCCTCCTTGGAAAGAAACCCTGGGGCGAAGGAAGACATGCCCTCGCGCCCTCTGAGCGGGCGAGCGCCTCGACCGAGGCAAGGCCGGCCCATCCCATCCTACGCACCGATTGCATCCCGAAGCCAAAAGCGGGCGAGCTGGCGCTCGCAAGCCCCTCCCGGAGCGCCTTGCCACGAGCCCGTCGCGCTCCGGGTCAGCGACTCGGGAGCCGGCGCTCCAACACCTCATCGACGACCTGCCCCACGCGAACGGGAGTACGCCGCAAGAAGTCGTAGTCGTGGAAGAACGCCGTCCACAAGGTGCGCTGGAGCCGGTCGCTGGCGCCGCTCCCCACGCCGGGGAAGCGCGTGACGACGTGGTCCCACGCCGGGCCGAATTCCTCGTCGAGCTGGTCGAGGATGGGCCCGAGCGTGCCACGGCCCAGCCCGAGGGTGCGGTAGGCGCCGCGCACCCAGAAGAACAGCTCGCTGCCCTTGGGCCTTTTCGGCTCGTCCTTGGGGTAGGCCAGGGCGATGCCCTGCGGGAAATCGCCCGGCTCCCAGGCGGGGTCGAGGCCAGGCTCGCTCCCCGCCTGGCCCGTGGCGAGCACCCAGATGGGGGACCGGGCGCCCCGGCCCGCCGCGAAGTGCTCCGCCCGACGCATCACTTCGAGCAGGTACTCCTGCGGCCGGACCTCCAGCGGCCTGGCGAAGTCGGGCAGCACGCCGGCCCATTCGCGAAACAGCTCCTGGTTGAGCGGCTGGCAGACCGCGCGGAAGAAGCGGTCGCCCTTGAGGGCGGCGCGGACGCGATCGAGGCGCACGGCCTTGACGGGCAACTCGGACAGGTTGAGGGCACGTTCGCAGAAGCGGACGAAGTCCTTGCTGTGACGGCCGCGCAGGATCGGCCAGAAGCGATAGAAGGCCGGCGAGGTACTCCAGCGGCGGAACAGGTTCATCCAGCCGCGGTTCATCGGGTGGGCGTGGTAGCCGTCCAGGCGAATGCCCAGCCAGGCCAGTTCCATGGTCTGTAGCGCCTGCTCCAGGGCATGCAGTTCGGCGATCGCGTCGCGCTTCTCGGGCATGGGAGCGGGCGGCGGGCCCTCGAGGTCCGCGCCCGCCGGGGGCCATTGGGGGACCAGCCATCCCTGGCCGCTCAGGTAGGCCAACTCGGGGTAGGTCTCCAGGCTCAACCAGCGCAGGTGCTCGTTGTCGCGCTGGCCCTCCAGGAACTGGTTGATCTGGATGGCCGCCGCCGTGTAGCGCTCGTCGAGGTTGGGCGGGGGCGGGAACCAGCGCCGGCGCAAGTTGGCGAACAGGCTGCGGGTTTGCTCGCGGAGCCTCCGGCCGCTCATCTGCTCGACCGCGTCGGCGAAGACCGCCCGGCCCACGTGGTGGCCCAGGGCGCGATAGCTCTCGAACTGTTCCTCCGTGAAAAACTGGTCGCCCGTGGAGCGGTGCGGGAAGTCGGGGTGCGTCGCGGCATAGTTGCGCAGGTCGGCGGGCTCGTCGCCCGTCAGGGACGAGCGGATGAACACGAGCGTCCCGGCGACGGCGTTCGGATCGACCTCGTCGTAGCGGATGGCGCCGATGGCGACGTGCCAGCGGCTCAGGCCGTCGGGCCCTTCCTTGCGGATGGGCGACGTGTCGATCTCGATGGAGATGCCGAAGTCGGTGCGCACCAGGCGCATCATGTTGGCGAGGTTCTCGGAGGCGTCGAGCGCGTCCTCGGCGGCGTCGCATACCACGATGAAGCGACAGCGGCGGCGCACCAACTCGTAGACGCCGAGGTTCTCGAAGTGTCCGCCGTCGGTCAGGTGGACGTAGCGCCCGTGCTCGTTGGTGTTGCCGATCAGTTCGTCCCAGAGCAGCCCGCCGAAGCGCGGGCTATACGCCCCCCACTCGTCGCCGCGGGCGTCCTCGCCGCGCAGCCAGGCTATCACGTTCGAGTCCCGGTGGCCCAGGTCGGCAAACCAGCCCTCGTCCTCGGGCGAGCGCGGGTTTTCGACCCAACGGCCCAGGCGAAGGTTGAGCGCCGTCATCAGGGCGGTGAGCGAGGGAGATTGGTGGAAGCTCATGTTGGGGTCGGCAGCGGCCCCGGAAAGGGCGATCACGCGGCCCAGGGACAGGTTGCCGATGGTGTCGCGGGCGTCGGGGGTGGTGGCGTAGCCCGTGATCTGACTGCCGCAGAAGTCTGGAGTCAGGACAAACGACTCGCCCTTGCGGTCCTGGAGCGCCAGTTCGTCGGCGGCGACCAGGTTCAGGGACGTGTTGAAGAGCGGGTAGGGGCCCAGGTAGGGGTGGGGAAAGCGCTCGCGGTGTTCCTCCGACCGGATGGAACGCGGGTCGATCCGCAGGCAGGCGAGGGGCATGTCGTCGTCGGGGTCGAAGCCGGTGAAGGCGTTGGCGCGGCGCCTCTCGCCGCCCAGGTTCGCCGGCGCCCCGGGCGTGGGCGGCTGTTTGCAGCGCGAGGCGCCGAGGTAGCAGCGCGTCAGGCGGTTGGCATAGAGGGCGTGCAGGGAGAACAGGTTCACGTTGACGAGGATCGACACGAGGAAGCCCGCGGCGGCGCAGGCCGCCAACCACCCCGCCCCCGCGGCCCATTGGGGGGCCTGAGCGCGTTCGAGGAAATCGGTTGGGGGGCTCGGGTTGTCCAGGCCGGGGAGGGCGCTGACGGCCAGGGAGAGGAGGGTGAGCAGGCCGATCAGGAACAGGGGCGGGGCGAGGGCGATGAGCAGGGCGACTACCTGCCCGCCGCTGGGGCCCCCTTCGGCGGCGCGCGGGGAGCGGCCGGCCAGCGCCCCGCCGAGGGTCGAGAGCAGCCAGCTCAGCACGAGCCCCCAGTTGATGAGGGCCGTGTAATGCGAGTACCGGCCTTTGAGTTGGTCGAGGGCGAACGGTAGGTAGAGGGTGACGACGAAGAAGACCAGCCAGGCCGCGGCGGTGCGCAGCAGCAAGGCCCCCAGGCGGGAGCGCCACTCGCGCTCGTATTCGGTCAGGTCGCGGCCGGCGAGGGCGGCCTCGGCGTAGGCGGCGATCAGGAACGTCAGCAGGAACAGCGGGGGGCCGAACGTCACGTTGAAGTAGGGCGCGTAGGGGAACCACTCCGCGGAGGCGGGGGTGGAAAAGTCCAGGAGGACCTTGTAGAGCGTCACCCCGAAGCCGAGGCCCAGCACCAAGCCCATACAGGCGCCCGCCAGGACGAGGCGGAGCGTGCGGCTGCCGAGCCCGTAGACGAGGGGGGAGATCGGTAAAGTCAGGAACAGGGAGAGGAGGAAGAACGAAAGCGTCATGCGCGGCCACGTGGGGAGGCCGTGCCCCCACCCGACGTGCAAGGCGTAGCTGCCCGCGAACGCCAGGGCCGCAAGGAGGAGGAGCACCAAGGCGGTCTGGCGCGCGACCCGCTCGAAGCCGGCGCGCGCCAGGCACCAGAGCAAGGCGCCCAGGAAGCAGAGGACGTACAAGAGCAGGGCGACGAAGGCGATCGTCCGGCGGGCACGCACGGCCCGGGCGAAGAGGGAGGCGAACAGGCCCCTTGCCCAGGCGACGGGCCTTTCCGCGGAAGGCAGCCCCACGACACCTGGCAAAGTGGGATAGACGAAGACCACGACCGTCAGCAGAAGGAGCCCGAGTACCACCGCCACGCAGCTGGCCCAGAAGCTGGGCCGGAAGCCGGCCCGGAAGAGGGCCCAGCCCAGCAGGCCGAGCAGGGCGAGGACGCACCCGGCAACGGCCCAGCCGATGGGCCTGCGGTATCGTTCGTGGAAATCTTCGCGTGCTTCGCGCTCCGCGCTGCCCACCTTCGGGCGAAGCTTGCCGGGCAAGCGCGAGTGGGATTCGTCCTGCTCCGGGCGGCGCTCGCCCCCTTCCGCGCCTGCGGCCCGCTGCGGGACGCTGGTGGGATCGACCCCGAACGACCAGGTGCCGACCACGGCGGCCAGGAGCAACGGGATGACGATGAACCAGAACACCTTGCGCCAGCTCCATTCGGGGCCCCGGTGTTCGTGGAGGTGGTGGGCGCCTTGCTGGCCCTGCGTGCTGCCTCGGAACAGGCGCCTCTGCCGGGAAAAGCAGGCGAAGGGGACGCCCATCAGGGCGACCCAGAAGAAGAAGACCACCCAGCGGCCGACTTCCTCGGGGCAGGTGACGGTGAACGACCAGAGGAGGAAGCGCCCGCCCAGCACGACGGCGAGGAGGACGGGGACCAGGACGAGGGCGTTGATGAGCAAGTTGCGGAGGTAGATCGACAGGAGCGTCCAGAAGTCCGCCGAGAGCAGCCCCGCCTTGGGGGCGAGGTAGCGGCTGAAGGCGCGCAGGTGGCGGACCGGCTCGGGCTCTTCCTCGCGGATGCAAGCGGGGGCGTTGGCGCTCGCAAGGTCCGGTGTCTCGTCCAGGAGGCCCGCGCCCGGCAGTTTCAGCGGGCGCGTGGCCTTTGCTTGCCCGATGCGGTTGGGGCTGAGCTGGCGCTCGACGTTGTGGAGGGCCGTCTGGCCTTCGGGTAGAGGGGCCGCCTCCGGGACGTTCTCGCGCCGCACCCAGGCCGCCAGCCAGCCGGCGATGTAACCGCCGCCGGAGACGGTCGAGAGATAATCGAAGCGCGTCAGCAGGCCCAGGCTGGCGAGGGCCTGCAAGATGCCGAGGTTGAAGGTCCCGCTGCGAATGCCGCCCCCCGAGAACGCCAGGCCGACCAGGTCGTCGGCCAGGGCCGCGCGCCGCGCCTCCTGAAGGGGCGTCAGCCCGGCATCGCCCCCCGACGCGCTGTGGAGGTTGTTGTTCTTGCCGTGGACCAGTTCGCGGCGCTGGCGGATCGCGGCAAGCTCTTGGGCCAGGACGGTCTCGAACGGCACTCCGCGTTGCGGCATGGGCAGGCGCCTCCGGTGAGCGCGACGGTCGCTTCCGCGACGAACACCGGCAAGGTCCGTGCCGAGACTGCAACATTCGAGAGTAGGATACGAGGAATGCCTGGAAACGGCACCGAAGGCGAGCCGCCGGCATAAAGCCGGCTGCTCGCCTTCGGCTCGCCACCTGTCGCGCTTTCCGACAGCGCGCCGGAGGGCCCGTCACCTGGCCTGCGCCCGCACCTTGCGGCCGGGCGGCTCGCGCAGGGCCCCCAGCGCCGTCTGGCGCTGCGGGTCGGCGCCGGGGTCGTCGAGCGTCAGTCGCTCGCGCGAGGCGCCGGGGCGCAGCGACAGGTCGAGCCACCACTGGCGCAGCTGCTTGCCGAGGTCGGCCGAGAGGCGTAGCTCGCCGCCCTCGTCGGGCACGACGCCCCATTCGTCGTCGATCTTGCTGGCCGGGAACCGATGCAGGTTCTTGCCGCTCGGGCGGACGAACGTCCCGCTCGTCAGCTTGAGCGCCACGCCAGGCGGGCCGAGGGCGAGCGGGGTCTGCACGCTGGCCTTGCCTCGGGTGCGCTGGCCGACGACCACCGCCCGGCCGTGGTCCTGCAACGCGGCCGCGATCAGCTCCGCCCCGCCCAGCGTCTCGCCGTTGACCAGCACCACCAGCGGGAAGCCCCGGAACTTGCCGTAGTTCGTGCTGCGATAGACGGTCGCCTCGCGAGCCCGCGACTTCACCGTCGCCACGGTCCCCTCGCCGAGGAACATCTCGGCCACGTCCACGGCCTCGTTGAGGTAGCCGCCGGGGCACCAGCGCAGGTCGAGCACCAGGCCGTTCAGTTTGACCTCGCTCAACTCGGCGAGCACGGCGCGGAGCTCGTCGGCCGTGCCGCGCGCCAGCGTCGCGATGCGCACGTGGGCGATCCGCTTCTTCTTGTCGAACCAGTAGTCCCAGCAGCCGTCCGCGTGGCGGCGCACGCCCAGCACGGTCTCGGGGCGGAAGCGCGTCGGCTGGAGCACCGCGGTCCGCGCCTTCTTCTCGGCCGGTCGGCGAAAGGTCACGCGCACGGGGGCCAGCTCCGCTTCCGGGACGAGGTCTTTCTCGCTGGGGACGAGGGGAGCAAGGCCGACGGGCGGGCGGCGGTTGCGCACGACCTCGCGCAGGTCCGCCGGGGCCGAAGCGAACGCCTTGCCGTCGAGGTGCGTGATGACGTCGCCGGGGCGCAGTCCGGCGCGCTGGGCAGGGCCGCCGAGGTGGACGATCTCGATGGTGCCGGTTGGCTTGACCTCGAGGCCGACGCCGTCGCACTCGGCGTCGAGGCCGAGCGCGCGCTGCTGCTCCTCGGCCGTGACGACGGCGGAGTAGGGGTCGAGCGCCCGCGCCATCCCCTGGGAGCAAACGAGCAGGGCGTTCTGGCCTTGCAGAGACTCTGCGGCTGCGACTTGCCGGTGCGCCTCGCGCACAATGCCGAGGAGCGGATCGTCGCTGCCGGGGGGCGGGACGGGGAGAGGCCCCCATTCCGTCGAGATGGAGCGGGTGGCGTTGCGCTGGATGCGGGCCTTGAGGTCGCGCGGGACGGGCTTGCGGGCCGCCTCGTACAGCCCGACGAGGGCGGCGTGGACCAGGTCCTCGCGCGACACCGGGCGGACGTACTGCTCGGCGACCTGCTCGACGACGTGGAGGAGTTGCTGGGCAAACCCCTTGGCGGCAGCGGCGCGGGCGGCGGGATCGAGCTTGTCGGGCGCGGGGGCAGGGACCGGGATGGGGGCGGCCGCCAGGCCGGGCGCCAGCAAGACCGCGAACAGGACAAGAGTCTTTCGCACGTACAGGCCCTCCCTGGTTCCGAACGGTCGTCCCGCGGCGCGATACTCTATGGGAAGTCCGCCCGCAGCAGAAGGCCAACCTCCCGCCAAGGCCCCACCCATGCCGACGCGCGTGCTATTGCTTCGCCACGCAGAGACCGCAAGCCCCCTGATCTTCCACGGCGCCGAGTCGGACGTGGGGCTGAGCGAGCGCGGCCGGCGCCAGGCCGAGGCCATCGCCCCCTTCCTCGCCTCCTTCGGCCCGACGGCGGTCGTCTCCTCGGGGATGCGGCGCGCGCTCGACACGGCCGCCCCCATCGCCCGCGCGGCGGGCCTGGCGGTACGCGTCGAGAGCGAGTTGCACGAGCGGCGCGTCGGCTCGCTGGGCGGGACGCCGACGCAGCTCGCCGACGGCGCCTGGCCGACGACGCTGCGGCGCTGGATCGCCGGCGAGACGAATTTCGCCCCCGGCGGGGCGGAGTCGTACGACGACCTGCGCGCGCGCTTGCTGCCGGCCTGGGATCGGCTGACGGCGGAGCTGGACGGGCAGGTGGTGGCGATCGTGGCGCACGGCATCGTGTGTCGGGTGCTGTTACTGGAGCGATTGAGGGGGCACACGGTGGCGGACTGGCGCCACTTCGGCCCGGTGCTCAACGTGGCGGTTCACGAACTGGTGCGCGAGAAGCTGGGGGCGCCGTGGGAGGCGGTGCGGCTGAACGAGGTGCCGGCGGAGGTGCGGGAGATCGGGTAGGTGCGGAATGGGACAACGAGAGGTCGCGGCTCTGCGCGGGCAGACGGGCTCCCAAGTTCAGAGTACGTTAAGGCAAGCGGCAGGAAAAGGCATGCTTGTAGGACGGCTCTCCTGAGCCGTCCCTGCCCGGAGGACGGCTCAGGAGAGCCGTCCTACAACAAACCAAGTCCTGCCGCTCGCCCAAGGTCCCATCCAAGCAGAGGAGCGAACCGCGATGGCGAAGCAGACTGCCAAGAAGAAGAAACCGATCGGCCGGATCGTCCTGCGCACGGGCGAAGCGCTGGTGGAGGCCGAGGCGTCGTGGTCGGCGGCGGAGCCGGAGGTGGTGCTCGGCGAGCTCGACGGGCCGGTGGGCTACGCCATCGCCAATCTGCTCGGCAACCAGACCAAGGGACACTCGCACGTCTTCGCGCTACTCAACTGCGACGTGCAGGTGCGCCCCGTCACGGTCATGGTCAGCAAGGTCACGGTGAACAACGCCAAGTATACGAACATCCTCATGGGCACGGTACAGGCGGCCATCGCCAACGGCGTGCTCGACGCGGTCCGCGCCGGCGACGTGCCGAAGGCCAAGGTCGATGACCTGGGCATCATCGTGTCGGTCTGGCTCGACCCGAGCGTGCTCGACCAGGCGGTCGATTTCAACGTCCTCTTCGAGACGCACCGGGCCGCGACGGCCAAGGCGATCCACAAGGCGATGCACCACGAGCCGGGCATCGACTGGCTGCTGAAGAACCAGAGCAGCGTGGTCCACTGCTTCCACCAGATGGCGCTCGAGGGCGGGCTGTGAGGCCATCCCCACGCCGTCGCAGGGCGAATTCGAGCAGAGCGTCGCTGGCGCGGAAGCAGTTCGCGTAGAGAACGAATTATCGCGTCTCGCAAGTCACGGCTTTCGCTTCGTCAGGCTCGCCATGAAGATTTTGACACTCGGCTTCAATCCCTCCCGGTTGCAGTGTCGAGCGAAGCTGTAAGTGGTTGAGGGGTTGACGGATAAGGCCTGCGTCCTAGGAAAACGGTACTTCACATCCGTTACCCAGG
>JBBSEZ010000113.1:0-23913 GCA_038239195.1 Gemmatales bacterium | reverse complement strand
TTTCCTGGCTCCTGGAGCGCATGCCCGACCTACCCCGCCCCGCCGCGAAACGATCCCGGCCAGCCGCGTAGGCCTGGGCCGGCCCCGGGTGGCTCTGGCCAAATCGAAGGACACAGCCCCCAAGCGCGTGCAACGTCGGGGCGGGCGCCTCCGGCGGTGCAATCTGCGCTCCGAACTTTCCGAGGCCTTCGAGGTGGCCCGGTTGAGCGAAGTCTTTCAGGGGACCGGCGCGGACGCGGACCAACTTCTCCGCGATGACTGGTCGCCGTCACCGCCCGGTGACGGGAGCGACGAGGGGGGCCGCAGCGCCTCCAAGAGAACCGTCGGCGAGAATGGGCATTCGCGGGACCGATCCTTTCGGGGGGACACAACCATGAGCAATCCGCGGAGGAAGGGCTTTCGCGCTCGACCGGCGCTCTTGCGGGTCGAGCAGCTCGAGGATCGTCGTCTTCTGGCCAGTGGGTTCGCGCCGGCCCCGCTGCTCCTTCCCCCGCCGGGGCCCCTGGCGGCGTACGTGTCCGCCATCACCCCCGTGGTCGCCGGGATCGCAACTGTGGGGCTCGCCGTGGCCCCCGGCGCGCCCCCCCCTGGGGCCCCTGCCGGCGGGGCCACTCTGACTGCCGAGGCGAGCGCCGTCGTTCTGGTCCTCCCGGGCTCGAACGGGAGCTCGGGTAACGTCGCCGGGCTGACGAGCGGCTTGACGGCAGACGTCAACGGCCCCACGCCCCCGGTCGCCGTCACGCCCCCCGTCACGGTCACGCCGCCCGTCACCGTCACGCCTCCGGTCACGGTCACGCCGCCCGTCACCGTCACGCCCCCGGTTACGCCGACCATCACGGCGGAGGTTACGGTCGCCGTCACGCCGCCCGTCACGGTCACGCCGCCCGTCACCGTCACGCCCCCGGTCACGGTCACGCTCCCGGTTACGCCGACCATCACGGCGGAACTCACGCCGACCGTCACGGGGGCGGGCCTCGGAGCCAGTGGTGCCGTCACCGTCACTGCCGAGGTGGGCGATAGCAATCTCCTGGCGGCGCCACTCCCCCCGGTCGTGCCGGTGCTGCTGCCCTTGCCTCTGGTCAATCTCGCGGGAGGGCAGGTGCCCTCGCCCGCTGGCGCCAGCGTCGATACGCGCGCCGAGGCCCCCCGCGTGGCGGATGGGATCGCCCCCGCACTCGCCGGCGCCAACGGCGGGGGCCCGTCGGCGCCGATCACCGACCCGCTGCTGCCGCCCGCGCCTCCGGCCGATCTCGTGGGAGCGCAGGTGCCCTCGCTCGCCCCTGCTGCCGTCGCAGGCCCCAACGCGCTCGCGGGGCTCGTGGGCCCGATTGCCGGCGCGGCCGCGCAACTGTCCGGGGGCGGCGACGAGGAGGAGCCCGGTGCCGAGCCCCCCGCGGCGGTGGCTGCGGACCGCCAGGGCTCGGCCGAGGACACGACCCAGCCGGCCGCCGACGGGGCCGGCGCGCTGCCCCAGCCGTCCGACCTGGTGGGCGGCTTCACGCCGTTCGGCCTCGAAGAACTGGAGCGCACGGCCCGGTCGTTCCTCGCCTCGCTCCCGCAGAGCGGGCAGGAAGTGGTTGCCCTCGCGACTCGGATGGGGCCGTGGGGCTGGTTCCTGGTGGGGTCGGTGCTGGTGGCGCTGACCGCCAGCGCGATCGCCCGCCAGGAGCGGCGGTCGCAGCGGGGCCCTGGGGCCGAAGAGGAAGAGGGCTTGGGGCAGTTCCCCGCCCTGGCGGGCCTCGGGCCGCTCGAAGAATGAGGCCGGGCCCCTGGCCGGCCTTCCCCCCAACCGGGCCCGCCGTCGGGCCCGGCGTCGGGCCTCTCCGCGACGGCGCCATCCGGGGGGCCGGGGCCGCCGCCGGCGAACGTATGAACGACGGGCGCGATCGAACGGGCCGCCTGCCGGATGGCCCCGCAGGGGCCACTCTCACCAGTGCCAACGAGACCGGCGCGCTGGTCGCGCGCCTCCTCGAGGAAATGACCGCCGCGTGGCGCGCCGGCGAGCGCCCGTGCGCGGAGGAGGTCCTGGCCCGCCGGGCGGGGCTCGCGGACGACCCCCAGGCCGCGGTCCCGCTAATCTACCGGGAGATCTGCCTGCGGGAAGAGTGTGGTCAGGAGCAGGCCGCCGAACTCGTTCGGGACCGCTTTCCCAGGTGGCAGGCGGAACTGGAGGCCCTGCTCAGCTGCCACCGCCTCCTGCAGCCCCCGCCGGCGGTCCCCGTCTTCCCCCAGGCCGGAGAAGGGCTGGGCGATTTTCTGCTCGCGGCCGAGCTCGGCCGCGGGGGCCTGGGCCGCGTCTTCCTGGCGACTCAGCCCGCCCTGGCCGACCGCCCGGTCGTTTTGAAAGTGACGCCCCGCGGGAGGCGGGAGCACCTGGCGCTGGCGCGGCTCCAGCACACGCACATCGTCCCGCTCTACTCGGTCCACGAATTTCCCGCCCGGAACCTACAGGCGCTGTGCATGCCCTACCTCGGCAGCGCGACCCTCGCCTGGCTCCTGAGGGAACTGCGGGACCAGTCGCCGGAGACGCGCCGGGGAGAGCAGGTCGTCAACGCCCTCGATCGGGCCGAGGCCGGGCCGGTGCCCCTTCCCCGAAAGGGGCCCGCCCGGCAATTCCTCGCCCGGGCCTCCTACGCCCAGGCCGTGTCTTGGATCGGGGCCTGCCTCGCCGAGGCCTTGCACTATGCCCACGAGCGCGGCCTGGTCCACCTGGACGTCACGCCCTCCAACGTGCTGCTCGCCGCCGACGGGCAACCGATGCTCCTCGATTTCCACCTGGCGCGGGGGCCCCTGCTGCCCGAGGCCCCGCCCCTCGACTGGGTGGGGGGGACGCACGCCTACCTGTCTCCCGAGCAGCGGGCGGCCCTGGACGCGGTGGCCGAAGGGCAGCCGATCCCTACCGCCGTGGGCGCCCCGTCCGATCTGTACTCGCTCGGCCTGCTCCTGTACGAGGCGCTGGGGGGGCCCATCCAGGTCGGGGCCCAGGGGGCCTTCCCGTGGTTGCCGGGCGCCAACCACCGCGTTTCGGTCGGCCTGGCCGACGTCATCCACAAGTGTCTGGCCCCGGAGCCGCGCGACCGCTACCCCAGCGCCGCGGGCCTCGCCGCGGACCTGCGGCGGCACCTGGCCAACTTGCCCCTCCGCGGGGCCGGCAACCGCAGCCTGGCGGAGCGCTGGCGCAAATGGCGGCGGCGCCGGCCCGCGGCACTCGGCCTCGCGGCCTTCGTCCTGGCGGTCCTGGCCGCCGCAGGCCTTGCCGTCGCCCACGTCCACCGGCAATACCAGGGGGCCGCGGCCTGCCTGCGGGACGGGCGGCAGCAACTCCAGGACCGCGAATACACCGAGGCCGTGCGCACGTTGACGCGCGGCCTCGACCTGGCGGAGGGCGTACCGGGGGGCCACGACCTGAAGCAGGAACTGCGGGCCCGGTTGCGCCTGGCGCAGCGCGGGCAGGCCGCCCGCCGGCGCGAGCAGGTCGCGCGCGACCTGTCGGCCCTGGCCGACCGTATTCGCTTCCTTTACGATCCCAATTCTCTCTCACCCGGCGAGGCCCGCGCCCTCGAAGAGCGCTGTGGTGCGCTCTGGGAAATGCGCGACCTGGTCCTGGAGCGGTCTGCGGCCGAGCTCCAACCGGGGGCCGAGCAGCGAGCCCGGACGGACCTCCTCGACCTCGCCATCCTCTGGGCTGACCTGCGCGTCCGGGGGGCGGGCCCGGCGGGCCCCCGCCGGGCCCGCCAGGAGGCCCTCGCCGTGCTCGACGAGGCGGAGCAGCGTGCCTTGCTTGCGGGAAAGTTCTTGGAAAAGCCTAACGGGGGGGGGCTATTAATCACCACGATGGGCTGGACTTCTAGGCCGATCCCGTCTTGGTTGGAATAAACGATCTTCGCTGCGATTGAAAACTCCTCATGCGAATAAGCCAAGGTCCGAGTGGTAGCTTTAGCGGTGTAAAAGGCTTCCAAAACGCTAACGCAACCCAAAACGGACATGCCGGTGATGAGAAACCCTGGGCCGGCAGGGGGACCTGGCAGGCGCGGGGGCCCCCTATGGCGTCCTGGAACAAGAAATCGAGTGGTTGAATCAAGCTCTCACCGCCCTGGGGCCCGACCTTTGAAAGGAGCTGGCCAGCATGACAGCTGAACTTGCGCGGCACGACAGCGCTCCCGGGCCGGGATCGCTCGGGCGGGCATCCACCCCCAAGACGACCCTCCTGGTTGTCGATGACGCCCTGGTCGATCGACACCTGGCGGGGGGGATCGTCGAGGAGTGCCTCGGCTGGAGGGTGGTGTACGCCGACAACGGCCTGACGGCCCTGGCCGCGATGAAGCAGGAAAGGCCCAGTCTGGTCCTCACCGACCTGCAAATGCCGGGCATGGACGGCCTCCAACTCGTCGCTGCCATCGGCAACCAACACCCGCTCGTGCCGGTCGTCTTGATGACGGCGCACGGCAGCGAGGAAGTCGCCCTCCAGGCGCTGCGGCGGGGGGCCGCCAGTTACGTGCCCAAGAAATGCCTGGCCGGGGCCCTCTGCGAAACACTCGAGCAGGTCCTTGAGGCGGCCCAGGCGAACTATCACGACCAACGGCTGGCGGAGGGCGTGCTCCACCGGGAGGCCCGCTACCTCCTGGAGAACGACATGGCCCTGGTGCGGGCCCTGGTGGCGCGAATGCAGAGAGAACTGGCGGGCATGAAGGTGGGAGAGGCGAGCGGCCGGGTTCACACGAGCATTGCGCTGCACGAGGCGCTGACCAACGCGCTCTAC
The DNA here is from genome assembly GCA_038239195.1 of Gemmatales bacterium. Taxonomy (GTDB): domain Bacteria; phylum Planctomycetota; class Planctomycetia; order Gemmatales; family Gemmataceae; genus JBBSEZ01. The sequence goes on along the minus strand of JBBSEZ010000113.1, from coordinate 19,154 downwards.
CACGGCAACCTCGAGCTCGATTCCGACCTGCGCGAGCAGGACCAGGACACCTACTGGAAGCTCGCCGAGGAACGGTGCGCCCAACCGCCCTATCGGGACCGGCGCATCCACGTCACGGCCCGACTATCGCGCTCCGAAGTCGTCTACGTAGTGCGCGACCAGGGCCCCGGCTTTGACCGTTCGCTGCTACCCGACCCGACGGACCTTGCCAACCTGGAGAGGCCGAGCGGTCGAGGGTTGCTGCTCATCCGGACCTTCATGGACGAAGTCCACTTCAACGAGGCGGGGAACGAGATCACCGTGGTCAAGCGCTGGGCCCCCGCGGCCGGTCAGGGAGAGGGCGAAGCGCCCCGACCACCGGAGGTGTGACCCCAGCGCGCTCCACCGACAGAAGTAATCGGGCAGGCCGGCGGAGGGCGGCTTGCCCCTGTTGCCCAGGAACGCAGCGGGGAAAGGGACCGCCCGGGCCCACGCGCACCTCCCGGCGCGGGGCGGGTGAGAAAAGAGAGAGCGGCGGGCGTATATTTCGTTGACAGCCCGGGAGGGCGGGCCCATGATGGGCCTTCCTCGGTTCTCCTGTCGAACGGTGTCGTCACCCGAAGCGGAGGCCGCTCCGATGGCTTTGATTTCGTGCCCGGCCTGCTACCAGCAGATCTCCGAGCGAGTGCCGCGTTGCCCGAACTGCGGCCACCCGATGGCCGCGGTTCGCAGGGAGGCGCCGCCGCACGTCGCGGCGCAACCCAACTCGGGCGCCGGCGTGGTGGTGGTCTTCGTTCTGCTGCTGGTCGTCTTCCTCGGCGGGGCGTTCGCGCTGTTCCAGACCGATGCCGGGAAGAGGTTGCTCCACGGAGGGCCGCAAGACACGGTCGGGGGGCCGCAAGGCACAAGCCGAGGGCCCTGGGACCGCGCCACCCCGAAACCGGGCCCGTCCAAAGAGCGCACCTTCGCCTACTGGGATGGGATCAGGTCTTTGTACTTCACGACGGCGCTGGCCAACGCCTCGGACAAGAAGATGGACTTCGGCCGGGCCGCCATCTCCCTGAGGCAGGTCGCCAGCCGGATGGACGAGATGCCGACGAGCGAGGTAGACCCCGAGGCCATCGAGTGCTGTCGAGAAATGTCGGACCTGTGCATCAAGGCGGCGGCGCTGTTCGATCGGCTCCCTTCCGGCGCGGGCGGCACCGCGACGACCTTGCGCCTGTTGCTCGACATGAAAGCGGCGCTCGCGGAGGCCGCCGCGGAATCGAAGGCGCTTCGCGAGCAGGCCGACAAGGCCGAGGCCAAGGTGCGGCGAACGCGCACGGCCCTCTCGCAGCGTTACGGCGTCGCCTTCCCTCGACTGACCCCGCCCGTCGCGGTTTTCCTGCAGTCGTTCCTGGTGTCCACCGGATACTACGTCTACGTGCAGAACCCGTCGAGCAGCGACCCGGTCAACGTCCAGGTCACCTACACCGCCACGAACGGCCAATCCAGGACGCAGAACGCCGGCACGGTCCGGCCCGCCTCGTTCGTGAAGCTCGACCCGTCCGACGTCGGGTGGACGATCGCGGCCAACCAGAAGATACGGATCGACACGGACGGGTACTCCTACACCTACGACACCAACGCGCTCATCCCAAAGTGAAGGGCGGAAGCGCGGGCCCTGAAACCTCGCCCATCGGAAACGGGCGGTCGGCCGAGCCCGCTGCCTCGTCTTTACTTCTGGGGACGCGAAGAGGTTTTCCTCTCGCAACGTGAACGAAAATACAGTACACTCTTCCCGTCCCAGGAGAGAAGAGCCATGAACCTCCTCGAAGCGCTTCCTGTACCTTGCTACGTTGCCTCCGCGCGCCGGGAGCCGACCGGCACGCCCGTCCGCCTGCGCCCCCTCGACGTGACGAGCGAGGAGGTGTTCCGCCTGGTCGAGCGGTGCGCGGAGCAGGAGTTGAGCCTCGACTGCGGGGACGTCGAGATCATCACCGCTGCCGGGCTCTCGCTGCTGCTCCGGCTGCGCAGGCGGCTGCTCGCCGAGGGCAAGCAACTCCGCCTGTTCAACGTCCGCCCCTTCGTGGCCGAGGTCTTCGCGGTGACGCGGTTGAATGAGGTCTTCGAGGTGCGGAGGTGAAAGTCGCCCCCGCGCCCCGTTCTGGACGCCCTGCTTGCCCCGTTCGGATGGCGGTCGAGCGAACGCACTCCTTCACCATCGGAAATGGGGCCCACTCCCGAAAGCGAGTGGTACTCGCGCCCCTCGAGACGACGAGCCCCGGCACGAAGCCATCCTCGGCGAGGCGCGGCCCGTGGAGGAGGCATTGGCCCGCCTCTGGCCAGGCGCCACCTTCCTGCACGTGCAGGAACGCCTGCGCGAACGGGGCATAAGCGTATCCCTTCCCATCGCCGAGAAGGGGCTTACCGAGGCCCACCGCCAGGCCGGCCTCCGGTAAGGGCGCGGGGCCCGGAACGCCGGGGTGGCATGAGGTTCGCATGCCGCCTCGTGGGATCGCCCCGCGAGAACAAAGAAGGAAGAGCCATGGCGAAGCGCGATGCGGACCGTTCAGAGGGCGCCGGGGGCCCGGTCGAAATCCCCATGACCGACCTGGGCTGGTCTGAAGAGGGCGAGGAGCGCGACGTCCCGGAGCGGGCGGGCGACCGCCACGCCGCCGGGACGCCGGGGGGAGGGACCGCTTCCGGCGGGCTGGCCGGGACCAACGTCGGGCACGGCGACCCGGAAGACGTCGATCTGGATGACGCGCTGGGCAGCGGCGTTCTGGACAGCGCGGGCGAGGACGAAGGCGGGCCGCCCTACGCGGGCGGCGCGGGTGGTGCCGTGGGCGGTTCCCCCGCCGAGAAGCGCGCCAGCGGCGGGCGGCGGGGCCCTCACCTTCGGCCGGGAGGGGCGCACCCCGGGGACAGCACCGTCGGCGCACCACCCGAGTAGGACAAACCGGATACGGGAGAAGAGCGATGACCGAGCAACAGGCCCAGGCCCATCGGGAGCGCCTGCTGGAGATGGGCAAGCGCCTCAACGGCGACGTCGCGGGGCTGCGCGACGAGGCGCTCCGGGGCACCGGGGGCGACGCCAGCGGCAACCTCTCGAACGCGCCGATGCACCTCGCCGACCTGGCCAACAACAATTTCGAGCAGGAGGTGGCCGCCGGCTTGCTCCAGAACGAGCAGCAGGTTCTCGGCGCCATCTCGGCGGCCCTCGACCGGCTCGACGCCGGAACGTTCGGCCGCTGCGAGGAGTGCGGCCGCGACCTCCCGGAGGGCCGACTCCAGGCGCTGCCCTACGCCAGCCGTTGCGTCGCCTGCGCGGAGCGCTTCGAGCGCGAAGAAGGCGTGGACCTGGGCCAGGGGGATCGGGTGAGGGCGAAGAGCTCGAACGGGTCGCACCAGGAGATGGCCCTGCCAGGCCCCCAACTGCCGCGCCCCGCCGAGGCGCCGAACACCGGCGCCGAGACGGTCCCGCCCGGCGCGACGCCCCAGGCCCACGAGCGGCCGATCGCGCCGCGCCGGAAGGGGCCAAACGATGACGCCGAGCCCGAGCGGACGATGGACGACCCGGGCGGGGGCGAGAAGGCGGGGTGATTCGTGGGAGTCGAGGGGCAAGAAGAGGGCCGCGAGCTGACCCGCGCCGAGGTGGACCGCTGGCCGGGCCCGGTAGTCCTCGAGTTCGGGGCCGAGTGGTGCGGCTACTGTGCCGCCCTACGCCCCCACCTTGCCGCCCTCCTCGCCGAGCGACCGGGCGTGCGCCACGTCCGCGTGGAAGACGGCAAGGGCAAGCCGCTGGGGCGCTCTTACCGCGTCAAGTTGTGGCCGACGCTCGTCTTTCTCCGCGATGGGCTCGTCGTCCGCCAGGCGGTGCGCCCATCGGTGGCGGAAGCGCGCGAGGGCCTCGACGCCCTCGTCGCGCCCGAAGGTTGAGCGGCCACCGGGCCTGGTGGCCCCTGGAGAAAAGAACAACGCCTGGCGCAAAGGGGCCTGTCATGCCTGCCGTCAAATGCGGGGTTGATGGTTGCGGGGCCGTGCTCCAGCCTCTGTGGAAGCCCGACCCGGCGGACCGGGACACCTGGGCCTACCCCGAGTGCGACGTGTGTTTCGGCCCAGCGTGCGCCAAACACCTCAAGGAGATCGAGGGCACTCTCGTTTGCGACCGATGTCGCCGCGAGCGCGAGGCCCAGCGCACCGCCAGCCTGATCGACCTGGGCACCGACGCCCTCTTCCGCCCGCGCTGACGTGCGGGAAGGGCCCCCACAGCCGAGGTATCGAGATGGCCGCCGAGGTTCATCAATCCGCGTTCTCGTTGGCCGACGTCGCCGGCGAGCGCTACGAGCCGGGGGAAGAAGCGGACGGTCCCGCCGTGCTCCTCTTGCACGGGCGCGACGGGCTGGTTCAAGGGGGCCCCCGGTATCGGCCGCTGGCCCGCGAACTGGCCGGGCACGGGCTCGTCGTCTTCCTGGTAGAGTACTTTGGCGGCCCTCGCCCCGCGCGCGAAGTCACCGACCTGACGCAGTTCCTCGGTTGGGCGCGGCGCGTGGAGACGGTCCTCGCCCACGCCGCTGTCGGGCCGACAGGCCGGGCTCGGCCCGTCGGCCTCGTCGGCTTCTCTCTCGGCGGTTACCTGGCCGTGGCCGTGGCGGCGCGCGACCGGCGCGTGGGCGCAGTCGTCGAGTGCTCGGGCGGGCTGCCGGCCCCGCTGGCCGGCGCCCTGGGGCGCATGCCTCCCGTGCTGATCTTGCACGGGGAGGCGGACCTGATCGTTCCGGTCAGCGAGGCGGCGCGACTCCGGGACGCGCTCGAGGCCGGCGGCCAGCCGTGCGAAACGGTCCTCTACCCGGGCGAGGGCCACGCGTTCAGCCCGGCCATCGCCCAGGACGCCATGCGCCTAGCCGTGGCCTTCCTGCGAAGACGTCTCGGCGCCGCCGCGCAGGGCTGACGGGGCCGGGCTTGTGAAGCCGCGGCCTGGCGAGCGGCGCGGTGCGAGCTCGCCGTGGACGACGCAGCAAATCGCGGGCTGCGCCCGGCTACTTGTCCGCCAGGTCGCTCGGCTTGACGCCCTTCTTGGCCCCGCCGAAGCGGAACGGCAGCGGCGAGTAGGCCCCGACGACGTCCACCTTGGACTTCTCGGGGATGCTCGCCTCCAGGCCCACCGCCCAGTAGCAGGCGTTGACGAGCAGCCGGCGCAGGCCCTCGCTCTGGAGGTCCTGCGAGGCGCCCATCGTCGTGGTGAAGACGCGCCCCTTCTTGCCCCCGGCGGTGTAGGTCTTGACCCAGGCGACGGGCATCATCGGGTCGTTCTTTTTCCCGACCAGGGGCTTGTCTCCAGGCTTCATGCCTTCCAGCACCTGCCCCATCACCAGGGCCTTGCTGTCGCCCGGTAGCGGAAGGATGACCGTGTAGACGTCGGAGGGCCCCCAGACGTCGCCGTCCTTGATGCCCTTGAGGATGGGATGGCCCTCGGCGCCCTTGGCCAGCAGGCCGCGGGTGCTCTCCTTGCCGTGATGGCCGTGGTGGTTGACCCACGTCTCGCCCAGCACTTGTCGCCCAAACCCGCCGGGCCAATCGCGGTTGTTCCAGCTGTACTTCGAGTAGGTCTTGCCGCCGGGAATGGAGAAGGCGTGCGTCGCCGTGCGCAGGCCGACGATCGGCTTGCCCGACTCGACGTAATCGACCACGTGTTTCATCTGATCGTCGGGGAGGTTGCGGAAGCGCGTGGCGATGACCATCAGGCCGGCCTTCTTCAGCGCCTCGAGGCCTGGAATGTTGTTGTTCACGTTAGGGGAGATCGTCCCGTCCTTGGGGTCGATGGCGAACAGCACGGTACAGCGGAAGCCGTGGTGCGTGGCCAGTATCTTGGCGAGCTGGGGCAGCGCCTCCTCGGAACGATACTCCTCGTCGCCGCTGACCAGCACGACGTGCTTGCCTTTCCCGGGCCCGGCCTTGCCCTCGTACGTGACCCAGGGGAGCGGGGCGGGGCGCTCGTCGGCGGGGGCCGGCCCGAGGGCGAGCACGAGGGGGAGGAGAGCGCCGACGGCGATCGACCGGGGCATGGGGGCCATCCTTTCGCGGGGCGGGGACGTTGGCGGAGCGGGCGCAGACGTTGTAGGGCCCGGGCGGAGGACGGCAAGGTGGGTGGGGACGGCCCTCCCCGCCAAGCCGCAAGCAGAAGAGCGCCGGGGCCCGCCGCTTGCGGCTTGGCGTTCCCCCCGACAGGTTCGCGGCAGCCCCCTACAATGAAAGAGGCCCGCTCGCTTTTTCGTCAGCCCCCGAAAGGACAACGCTCCATGGCGACCGCGAACCCCACGATGACCGAGGCCGTCTACCGGCGAGCCGGGCTGGCCGACACGCCCGCCTCCGGAATGACGATCCCGGGCACGGTCTTGAAGACGGCGCTCTTGCTGGTCATTTTGCTGGCCACGGCCGGCTACACCTGGTCCCAGATGCTGGCCGGGGCCACCCCACTGACCTACGCGCTGCTGATCCTGGGGCTGATCGGCGGGCTCGTCACCGCCTTCGTGACCGTCTTGTTCCCCCGGGCCTCACCCATCACCGCGCCGCTCTACGCCGCGCTGGAGGGGCTGGTCGTGGGGGCGATCTCCGCCGTTTTCGAGCGGGACTACTCCGGCATCGTAGTCCAGGCGTTAGGACTGAGCGTCGGCGTGCTGGCGGTGATGCTGTTCGTCTACGGCACCGGGATCATCCGCGCCACGGAGAACTTCAAGATCGGGGTGGTGGCCGCCACGGGCGCCGTCTGCCTCGTTTACCTGGCCACCTGGGTGGCGTCCCTGTTCGGCACCCGCGTGCCGTACATCCACGACACGGGCTGGGTGGGCATCGGCTTTTCCCTGGTCGTCGTGGTCATCGCGGCGCTGAACCTCATCCTCGACTTCGATTTCATCGAGCAGGGGGCGAGACAGCAGGCGCCGCGGTACATGGAATGGTACGGCGGGTTCAGCCTGCTCGTCACCTTGGTCTGGATGTACCTCGAAATCCTGCGCCTGCTCGCCAAGTTGAGGGGCGGGAGCCGCGACTGACCCGTGAGGGGCCGCGACGACCAGCCAGGAGAAGGACCTTCAAGATTTCTTCTTCGGGGGCGCCGGCTTCTTCGGGGTCGCCTTGGCGTCCTTCTTCGGGGCCGCCTTGGCCTTCTTCTTGTCTTTGCCCTGCGCGTTGTTGCCCTTTGCCACGATGATTGCCTCCCATGAAGGGCCCACAAGTACGTTGCTCGAAGTTGAGCAACAGGTTCTGTTGTAGGTTTTCGAGGCCGATCGCATAGAATGCCGGTTCGGAAATGGAATCGATTGCCAGACGACCAACACACCCAGACGAGCGAGGAGGGTGCCCATGTCGGAGCCCGAAAGGCAGCTATTCGAGATCCTCAAAGAGCGCTCGTTCAAGCGCGGGGAGTTCCGGCTGGCGTCGGGCGGCGTCAGCAACTACTACATCGACGGGAAGATGACCGAGGTCTTCTCGCGGGGCGCGTTCCTCATCGGCGAGATCGTGTACGAGCGCACCAAGGACCTGGCCATCGACGCCATCGGCGGGCTCGAGGTGGGGGCGGTCCCGTTGACCACGGCGGCCGTCATCAGCTACGCGCAGCACGGGCGCGAGATGGAGGGGTTCTGGGTTCGCGACAAGGTCAAGGAGCACGGCACGCAGAAGCTCATCGAGGGGAAGTTGCAGCGCGGGGCGCGGGTCGTCATCGTGGACGACGTGATCACGCGCGGCACTTCCTCGGTGACGGCCGCCCGGGCCGTCCAGGGCCTGGGGTGCGAGGTCGTGATGGTCCTGGCGCTGGTGGATCGGCTGTGCGGGGCGGAACAGCTCTTCAAGGAGCTGGGGATCGCCAACTACCAGCCGATCTTCACGATCCGCGATTTTGGAGTGGAAGTGGACGTCCGCGGCCCGGTGCAAGGGGCTTCTTCCTGAGCAGGGCCTGGCGCGCGACAACGTCCGGGGCCGATCTCGTCGGGGCCTTCCCGGAGGCGGCCCCTTTCGGGGATGCCGCCGCTCTTCTCAACCGATCGGCACGCACAGGGGGCCTTGACCCACTCGGCCGGATGGCAGAATCGGGCCTGGTTCGGAAGAGGCCACGCTGCCCTCGGTTGCGACGACGCCAACGCAGGGAGGGAATGGCGAAGAAAGGGCCGGGGAGAAAGAGAGGGCTCACCGCGCGCTCGCAAACTTGTGCTTCCGGTGCCACGCGAGATGAGCCGGGTTAGGCCAGAGCCGGGCGTCGCCAGGAAGGCGGAGCTTGCGGCCGTGGTAGTCGCGCAGACTTTGTTGATCGGGGCTGTCTTCGGAAAAGTGTTCGGCGGCGACGAGGATCGTGTAGTCGTCGGCGACGGCCCACAGGCCGTGGTCGAAGAGCCAGTGAGCGTTCTTGCAAAGGGCCAGGCCGTTCTGCGGGTCGTTGTTCCTCGACTTGGCGAACTGGTGAACGTGGGCCGCATCCACGATGGTCCCCGCGGAGAGGGTCATGAGTCGATACCCGGTCAAGGCGCAGGTGTAGTTGTACGCGGCGACCACGTTGAGCCGGAAGCGCGCGTCCCGCCCGCGCTCGCGGCCCTGCTCCGCTGCCGCGCCGGCAGCATCCTCCTCGATTTGCTCCTCACTCGGGACGGACATGCCGATCGAGGCGTACAGGGCGAGGCGCTCGCTCGGCTCGAAATAATTGGCGAGGAGGATGCGACGGGCCCGCTCTCGGGATGAGGGCGCCGAGGCGAAAGCCACGAAGCCTGGATCGAGCCTGGCGGAGCGTGTGAGACGGTCGTCCGGAGAGGAAGCTCCCTCCTCCCCGAGGGCCGACCAGAAGCCATCGGACTGCAAATGATGGAAGGGCATGCGAACGTCGGGGCGCTGCGTGCGGCGGTGGGCGACCACGCGCCAGAAGGTGCAAAACTGGAACGTCAACTCCGGCGTCAGGGGCAGCAGGTCGGGGGGCAGCAGTCCCCGCTCCGCCAGTTCGAGGACCACCAGGAGTAGGAGTGGCTTGTGGGGCGCGGGGCCGCCTTTCGCCCGGTATACCTTGAGGGCCGTGAGCTTCTTGAACCAACCTTCGGCAGCGAGCATGGGAGGGCTCATCAGAAGGCGTTGAAGGGGGCCGGGCCCGGCAAGTCGATTGTAGCAGGGCCCTTCTAGTCTCGCCCTTCCACGCCACCATCGAACCTGTGGTCTTCGCGGTCGTTTGCCGTTGCAGCGAACGCCCGAGCGCCCTCTGGATCTGTGGGAGGCCGGCCGGCTCCTTCTGAGACAGAACACCTCTCCAATTCTTCCGAAACAGGATCGGCCATCCAGGCCGACGGCGGCATGGCTTTTGCTGACACCCCAATCACAAACGAAGCGGGAATCGTGCCCGCTTCGGTCCACACGCTCCACGATCCACGGAGACCAATCATGACCGTCACCTCCAAGTTGAAGACCGCCGCGCGGTCGGTAAAGACGGCCACCAAGAAGGTGGCGAAGAAGGTGGACAAGGCCATCGTCGAGCCCATCGCCGACATGCTCCCAGCGAGCGGCAAGCGCGGCAGCAAGGCCGCGAAGCCCGCCTCGTCCCGGGCGAAGCGCGCGAAAAAGTAAAGCGACCGGCCGGAAAAAGCCGACGTGTAGGTTGGCCCTCTTGATGCCGTCTGGACGGCTCAGGAGAGCCGTCCTACAGGAAACGAAGTCCTGCCGCTCGCCTGACGGCGTTGCTGGGGGCGGCCGTTTCAAGGGGGGCGGACCTGTGGGGAAACCGTCGGACGACCTGGACGGCACGAGCCTGAGCGACCTCCTGGCGGGCGTCGTGGGAGATTGTGGGAAGCTCCTCGGTCAGCAGGCCGACCTGCTGAGGGAAGAGGTCGGTCAAGAGCTGCGCAAGGCCGGCGGGGCCGGCCTGGAAATGGCGGCCGGGGGCGGGCTCGTGGCGGCCGGGGGGCTCCTGTCGGGCCTGGCCCTTGCCCACCTGCTGCACAAGGCCACCGGGCTGCCCATGTGGTGCTGCTACGGCGGTGCCGCAGGCGCCTGCGGGTTGGCTGCCGCCGCTCTCCTGCGTTCGGGCGCCCGGGGCCTGGCCGACGTGCAGCTCCTGCCGCCCCCGGAGACGGCGGCCGCTCTGGGGGAGAACGTCGCATGGCTGAAGGAACAAATGAAACCGGAGACCGAGTAAGGCCCGATCCGGCGGCGATCCGCGCCGAGATGGAGCAGACGCGCGAGGAACTGACACGCAAGCTGAGCGCGCTCAAGAGGCGTCTCCTGAGCGGCCCGGCCTCAACAAGGGGCAAGAAGATCATGGCCGAGAAGAAAAAGGCGGCGGCGAAGAAGACCGTCGCGAAGAAGAAGCCCGCTGGCGCCACGGTCAAGAAGGCCGTGGATAAGACCAAGGAGGTGACCAAGGACGTGCTGGCCGGGGCCGCGCTCGGTGCCGTGAAAGGCGCGGTAGAGGCCCTCGCCGCGGACGTGGGCGCCGCGCCGGAGGCCGAGAAGGCGCCCGCGAAGGCGCCCAAGAAGGCGCCCAAGAAGAAAGCGAGCAAGTAACGGGCCCGCGTGCCCGCACCGGGGGGACGAAGTCCCCCCGGGCGCCCGCCGATCCTCATCCCGGGCCCTTCGTCTCCGATTTCTTCCCTTCCGCCTTGGGCCCCTTGGCCGCTCCCCCTTCCGCTGGCGCCGTAGCGACTCGCCCACGGCGTCGCGCACCCACTTGGCCCGCACGTCCTTCGCCAGCGCTCCTCGGGCCCCGGCCCGCACGTGGCCGCTCGCGGATCGCAGCGCAACCGTCGCCGTGCGCTCCGCGTAGGCGACCACCCTGCCCCAATGACCCGCCGCCTTGTCGGCGGTTCGCCCGTCGATAAGATCAACTCCCAATCCACCCGCCCCCGAGGGCCAGGGCTTTCGAGCCCCATCACCAGGCCCGCCCCGAGGCAGGCCCCGAAAGGCCGCGCATGAGCAAGGTCGCCGTCACCGACTACTCGTTCCCCTCGCTCGACGTCGAGACTGCCGTCCTGCGGCCGCTCGGCTGCGAAATTGTCGCGTCCAAACCGATCCCCCCGCCCGACGAACTGGCCCGCCTCGTGGCTGACGCCGATCAGGTCATCGCGCAGTTCGCGCCAGTCAACGCCGCCGCCATCGCCGCCATGCGCCAGGCGAAGGTGATCGTCCGCTACGGCGTCGGCGTGGACAACGTGGACCTGGCGGCGGCCCGGGCCAAGGGCATCCCGGTCTGCAACGTCCCCGACTACTGCCTCGACGAGGTCGCCGACCACACGCTCGCCTTCATCCTCGCCACGACGCGGCACGTCGTCGCCAACAGCAACCATGTTCGCGGCGGAAAGTGGGGCCTTGCCGTGCCCCTCCCGGCCATGAAGGCGCTCTGCAACCTGAGCGTCGGCGTCGTCGGCTTCGGGCGCATCGGCCGCGAGGTCGTCCGGCGGCTCCTGGCCTTCAAGTGCCGCGTCCTCGTCCACGATCCCGTGGTGCCGCCCTCTGCCATCCGCGAGGCAGGGTGTGAGCCGGCCCCTCTCGACGCGCTCCTCGGGCAGAGCGACGTCGTCACGCTGCATTGCCCCTCGACGCCGCAGACCCGGCGCATGATCGGGCGCGACGCCCTCGCCCGCATGAGGCCGGGCGCCATCCTCATCAACGTGGGGCGCGGCGACCTGGTGGAATCGGCCGCCCTGGTGAGCGCCTTGCAGAGCGGGCACCTGGGCGGGGCCGGCCTCGACGTGTTCGACCCCGAGCCGGTCCCGCCGGACAGTCCGCTGTTGAAGATGGACCACGTCGTCCTCTCGTCCCACGTCGCCTCGGCCAGCGAGAAGGCGGCCCGCAAGTTGCGCGAGACGGCGGCGGAGATCGTCGCGCGGTCGGTGCGCGGGGAGGCGTTGCCGAACGTTGTCAATTAGCCCTTAGTGCTTAGTGCTTAGTGCTTAGTGCTTAGCAAAGACCGGCACGGCGGGGCTCTTTGCTAAGAACTAAGCACGAAGGACTAAGGACTCCCGGAGGGTGGGCATGCCGAACGACTTGTTCGACCTCAGCGGGCGCGTGGCCCTGGTCTCCGGCGCGGCGCAGGGGCTGGGGCGGGCGATGGCGCTGGCCCTGGCCGGGGCGGGGGCCGACCTGATGCTGGCGGACCTCAACGCGGCGGGCGTGCAGAGGACGGCCGAGCAGATCGTGGGGCTCGGGCGGCGCGCGGTCGCGGTGGCGTGCGACGTGTCGGAGCCGGCGCAAATCCGGGCGATGTTCGCCCGGCTCGACCGGGAACTGGGGCGGATCGACTTTCTGGGCAACGTCGCGGGGGACGCCGTTCGCGGCCGCCCCGAGGAGATGGCGCTGGAAGACGTCGAGAAGACCTGGCGGAACCTGGTGCTGGGGCGCTTCTGCTGCTGCCAGGAAGCGGGGCGGCGCATGCTCGCCGCGGGGCGGGGCAGCATCGTCAACATCGGCTCGCTGGCCAGCACCACGGCGCTGGGGCGCGGGCACGTCGCCTACAGCATGGCGATGGGCGCGGTGGTGCAGATGACGCGCGAGTTGAGCACCGAGTGGAGCGGCCGCGGGGTGCGCGTCAACGCCATCCTCCCGGCCCAGGTGGTCAACCCCGGGCTCGAGGCGCGCATGGCCGCCGACCCGGGCGCGCGGGCGAAGTTTCTCAGCGGCATCCCCATCGGCCGGCTCGGTCGGCCGGAGGACGTCCAGGGGCTGGCCGTCTTCCTGGCGTCGGATGCGTCGGCGTGGATCACCGGGGCCCTGGTCCCGCTCGACGGCGGAAATCTGGCGATGAACGCGGGTGGCTCGACGACGTGGTGATCCGTACGTCAGGCTTTCCAGCCTGACGTACAAGGGCGGAAGCTCGAGGCGCGATACATGGCCAGCACGACTCAGACCACCACGAAGCAGGACCTTCTCTTGCGGCTTTATCGGGCGATGCAGGTGATTCGCCAGTGCGAGGAGCAGCTGGCGCGGTCGCACCAGCGCGGGCTGGTCCACGGCGCCTGCCACACCTACGTCGGGCAGGAGGCCATCGCGGTCGGCACGTGTGCCCATCTGCGCTCCGACGACGTGGTGTTCAGCACCCACCGCGGGCACGGGCACGCCCTGGCCAAAGGGGTGTCGCCCGAGGAGCTCATGGCCGAGCTGTACGGCCGGGCCGGCGGCTGCTCGCGCGGGCGCGGCGGGAGCATGCACCTTTTCGCCCCCGAAGTGGGCATGATGGGCACGAGCGGGATCGTCGGGCCCTGCATCCTCCAGGCGGCGGGGGCGGCCTACGGCTTCCAGGTGTTGCGGACCGACCGAGTGGCGGTGGCGTTCTTCGGCGACGGGGCGGTCAACAACGGCGCGTTCCACGAAGGGCTGAACATGGCCGGGGTGTGGAAGCTCCCCGTGCTGTTCGTCTGCGAGAACAACCAGTTCGCCACCGAGGTCCCCTTTAGCGAGGCGGCGGGCAACCCGAGTGTCGCGAGTCGCGGGGCGGCCTACGGCATGCCGGGGCACGAGGTGGACGGCAACGACGTCGAGGCCGTCTACGAGGCCGCCGGCGAGGCGGTGCGGCGGGCCCGCGCGGGAGAGGGGCCAACGCTCCTGGAGTGCAAGACCTATCGGACGCGGGCCCACGCCGAAGGCATGGGCGACTTCACCTATCGCACGCGGGAAGAGGTCGAGGAGTGGAAGACGCGCTGCCCCCTCCGCGGGCTGCGGCAGCGCTTGCTCCCCGATGGCAGCGCGGAGGGCGAGGGCGCCCGCGACGCCATCGACAGCGAGGTCGCGCAGCTCATCGCGGAGGCGCACCGGCGCGCCGAGGCCAGCCCCTGGCCCGACCCGAAAACCGTCGCGCGGCACGTTTACGACGAGGCGACGAGCGAGCGGGCCGCATCGGTTTCGCCTCCGCCCAAGGGCACGCGCGAGATCGCGTTCATCAAGGCCACCCACGAGGCGCTCGCGGCGGAGATGGCTCGGAACGAAGCGATCTTCGTGCTGGGCGAGGGGATCGGCAAGCGGGGCGGGAACTTCCGGACGACCGAGGGGCTCTACGACCTGTACGGGCCCGAGCGGCTGCGCGACACGCCGATCTGCGAGCGCGGCTTCGTGGGGCTGGCGTGTGGGGCGGCGATGACGGGGGCGCGCCCCGTGGTCGATTTCATGTTCGCCGACTTCGTCCTCGACTCGGTCGGCGAGGTGCTCAATCAGATCGTCAAGATCCAGTACATGAGCAGCGGGCGGATCAAGATGCCGATCCTGCTGCGCGGCTGCATCGGCATCGGCCACTCGGCGGCCACCCACCACTCGGGCAACTACTACCCGATGTACGCGCACTTCCCTGGCCTGCGCGTTGTGGTGCCCTCGACGCCCTACGACGCCAAGGGGCTCTTCAGCCGGGCGCTGACGTGCAACGATCCCGTGCTGTTCCTGGAGCACCGCGAGCTGCTGGGCGTCAAGGGGCCGGTGCCCGAGGGGGACTACGAGATCGAGTTCGGCAAGGCCCGCGTGGTTCGCGAGGGCAAAGACGTGACCGTCGTCGCCCTCGCCCTGATGGTGCGGCGAGCGCTGGAGGCGGCCGAGCGCCTGGCCGCGGGTGGCATCTCCGTGGAGGTCATCGACCCGCGCACCGTCTCGCCGCTGGACGGGGAGACCATCTTGCAATCGGTCCACAAGACGGGACGGTTGCTCGTGGTGGACGAGGCGTTCAGCCCGTTCGGGCTGGGGGCGGAGGTGGCGGCGCTGGCGATCGATGCGGGCTTCGATGACCTCGACGCGCCGATCCGCCGGCTGCACGGCGTCTTCACGCCCACGCCGTACAGCCCGCCGCTGGAAAAGGCGCTGGTGCCCCAGGTCGAAGACGTCGAGCGGGCGATTCGCGAGTTGCTGGAAGAGTAGGAGAGCTCCCTCATGGCCATCGCAATCACCGTCCCCCGGCTCGGCTGGTCGATGGAGGAAGGGACGTTCCTCGGCTGGCTGAAACAGGACGGCGACCCGGTCAAGCCCGGAGAGGCGCTGTTCACGCTGGAAGGCGAAAAAGCGGCCGAGGAGATCGAGGCGCTCGACGCCGGCATTCTGCGCCTACCGCCAGATGGGCCGAAGCCCGGCGACAAGGTGCTGGTGGGGCAGGTGCTCGCGCACCTCGTTGGGGTAGGCGAAGGCGCCCCGGTGGCAGCGGCCAGCATTCAGGGGCCCGCGGTCCGAGAGGAAGCGCCGGCTCTTCCTTCTGCCCTGGTCGCGGCCCCCGCTCCCTTGGCCGCTTCCGGGGAGCGCGCCATCTCGCCGCGCGCTCGTCGCGTGGCGGCGGAGCTGGGCGTCGAGTGGGGTGGGCTGGAGGGGAGTGGGCGCAACGGGCGCATTCGCGAGCGCGACGTCCGGGCGGCGCGCCGGCCCGAGGGGCGCCTGGTCCCCCACACGAACGTGCGCCGGACCATCGCGGCGCGCATGGTCGCGGGCGTCGTGCAGGCGGCGCCGGTCACGCTGACCACCAAGGTGGACGCCACCAACCTGGTGGGGCTCCGCGAGCAACTCAAGGCGGTGGCCCTCGGCGCGGAAGAGGTCGTGCCGGGCTACACGGACCTGATCGTTAAGCTAACGGCCATCGCGTTGCGGCGCCATCCGCTGCTGCAAGCGCAGTGGCGCGAGGATGGGCTGTTCGTGCCGAACCGCATCGACGTCGCCTTCGCGGTCGATGCGGAGGACGGCTTGCTCGTGCCGGTGGTGCGGGGGGCCGACAAGCTCACCCTGCGGGAGGTCGCCGCCCTGTCTCGCGAGCTGAGCGGCCGGGCGCGCGCGGGACGGCTGACGGCCGGCGAGATGCGCGACGCCACCTTCACGGTGACCAACCTGGGCGGGCTGGGCATCGACGCCTTCACCCCGATCGTTCACCTGCCGCAGTGCGCCGTGCTCGGCGTCGGCCGCATCGTCCGCGAGCCCGCCGTGATCGACGAGAAAATCGTCCCGCGCGACGCGATGACGCTCAGCCTGACCTTCGACCATCGCGTTCTGGATGGCGCCCCGGCGGCGCGGTTCCTCGACGCGCTGCGAGGTTGTCTGGAGTCGCCGGCCCCGTGGCTCATCCCATAAGGAGGCCCGTCGATGGAAGCCACCGAAAAGGTGGTCCTGGGCAAGGTGTGGCGACGGCTGATGCCGTTGCTGTTCGTCCTCTACGTCGTCAACATCCTCGACCGGAGCAACCTCAGTTTCGCCCGCTTGCAGATGCTCGACGACCTGAAGCTGGACGAGGCGGTCTACGCCTTCGGCGCCGGCATCTTCTACCTCGGGTATCTGGCGTTCGAGGTGCCGAGCAACCTCATTCTGGCCCGCACCGGGGCCCGGCGCTGGATCTCGCGCATCATGATTACCTGGGGGCTGATCGCCTGCGCCATGATGGCGGTGCGCGGGCCGTGGGGGCTGTACGCCCTGCGCATCCTGCTCGGCTTCGCCGAGGCGGGGTTCTTCCCCGGCATCATCCTCTATCTCACCTACTGGTTCCCGGCGCGCGAGCGGGCCAAGGCGGTGGCCTGGTTCATGGCGGCCTCGCCCGTCACCGGGATCTTCGGGTCGCCGGTCTCCGGGGCGATCCTTCAGTTCATGGACGGCGTGGGCGGGCTGAGGGGCTGGCACTGGCTCTTTCTCCTCGAAGGGGCCCCCGCGGTCGTCCTGGGCTTCGTGGTGCTCTACTACCTGACCGATCGGCCCCACCAGGCCGCCTGGCTGGAGCCAGCCGAGCGCGACTGGCTTGCCGCACGAGTGGGCGGAGAAGAGATGCGCCGGGCGCAGCTGCACGGCCTCACGCTCCTCCGGGCCCTGGCCGACGGGCGCGTGTGGGTGCTGATCCTGCTCTACTTCACCGTCGCCGTCGGCAGCAACGCCAGCGGGTTCTACCTGCCGA
Organism: Gemmatales bacterium; assembly: GCA_038239195.1. Lineage (GTDB taxonomy): Bacteria > Planctomycetota > Planctomycetia > Gemmatales > Gemmataceae > JBBSEZ01. The sequence continues at coordinate 2,341 of JBBSEZ010000113.1, read as the reverse complement.
AGCTCACGGAAACGCGCTTCCCCGGCTACAGCACGACCGAGCTCGGCTTCCTGGTGGCGGTCCCGCACGCCTGCGCTGCCGTCTGCATGGTGCTCAACGGCACCCATTCCGACCGCACGGGCGAGCGGCGCTGGCACGTCGCCGTGCCCGCCTTCGTCTCGGCGCTGGGCTGGGGCCTGAGCGCCTGGGTGGAGTTGCCGCTGGCGAGCCTCTTCGCGTTCACGCTGCTCCAGGTCGGCATCATGTGCATGCTGCCGGTCTTCTGGGCGCTGCCGACGGCGTTTCTGAGCGGGGTCGCGGCCGCCGGGGGCATCGCGCTCATCAACTCGCTGGGCAACCTCGGGGGCTTTGTGGGGCCCAACATCCTCGGCCAGTTCCACAAGCACACGGGCAGTTTCCAGGGCGGGCTGTTGACCATCGGGCTGACGATGGCCGTCGGCGGGGCGGTGGCGCTGGCCGTGCGGCCCGATCCGGGCGGGGCCAGAGTGAAAGAGGGGGGTTGAATCCATACAACGCCCGTGCCGAGCTCTCCTTCGCCCTTGCGAGAGGCCCCCGATGTGGATCGACCGCCTCCTGCGGCTGCTGTTGCCGCGCCAGGACCTTTTCTTCACCCTCCTGGAGGGGATCGCCGAGAAGATGACGGCGGCCTCTCCCGTTTTCGAGGAGTTGGCGATCGCCTCCAGCCACGCGCAACTCGTGGCCATCTCGGGGCGCCTCAAGCCGATCGAGACCGAGGCCGACCGGCTGTGCCATCGGCTCTACGTCGAGCTCGACCAGACCTTCGTCACGCCGATCGACCGCGAGGACCTGGCGCTCTTGACCAAGGCGCTCGACGACGTGATCGACGGGATGGAGCACTCGGCCGCGTTCGCCGCGCTGTTCCGGTTCGATGCCCTCACCGAGCCGATGCGGCAACTGGTGCGCATCACCGCGCGGGCGGTGCCGGAGATTTCGCGGGCGGTCGGCAACCTGCGCAAGTACAGCGAGCCCAACTCGATCCGCGAGGCCACGGTGGCGGTCCACGCCCTCGAGAACGAGGCCGACGCGGTCTACCGCGCCGCGATCGCGGACCTGTTCTCCAACGGCGTGGGCCCGCGCGAGCTGGTACGGCAAAAGGACATGCTTTTCTCGCTGGAGGCGGGCGTCGATCAGTGCGAGGACGCCATGGACGTGATTCGTTCGGTGGTCGTGAAAAATGGTTAGCGCCTTCTGGGTGCTGGTGCTGGTGGTGCTGCTGGCGCTGGCCTTCGACTACATCAATGGCTTCCACGACACCGCCAACGCCGTGGCGACGGTGGTCTCCACCAACGTCCTGCCCGGCCGCACGGCGGTGCTCCTGGCGGCGGTGTTCAACTTCGCCGGCGCGTTCGTCGGCGTGGGGGTGGCCAAAACCATCGGCGGAGACATCGCGCCCCCCGGGTCGATCACCCAGACGGTGGTGGCCGCGGCACTGCTGGGGGCGATCCTGTGGAACTTGCTGACGTGGTACTACGGCATCCCGTCGAGCTCGTCGCACGCGCTGATCGGCGGGCTTGTCGGGTCCGCCTGGTGCCATCAGGTGCTCGCAGACGCGCCGGCGGGGCCGGCGCTGTGGGGGCTGTTGACCTCGGACGGGGTGACGCTGGCGCTGTGGGCCCTCGTGCTATCGCCGCTGGTCGGCCTGCTGGGCGGACTGAGCCTGATGGTGGCACTGCTCTGGCTGGTCCGCAAGGTGCGGCCGACGACGGTGAACCGGACGTTTCGCTCGCTCCAGCTCTGCTCGGCGGGCTGCATGGCGTTCGCGCACGGCTCCAACGACGCGCAGAAGTCGATGGGCATCATCGCAATGGCCCTGGTTGCCTACGCCGCCGCCAAGTCGCCGGGCGCCCCTCCGGGCGAGTTGGTGGTGCCGACGTGGGCGATCTTTGGGTGCGCGACGGCGATGGGGCTGGGGACGGCGTCGGGCGGCTGGCGGATCATGAAGACGATGGGGCACAAGATCATCAAGCTGCGGCCGATCCACGGGTTCGCCGCCGAGACCGCCGGCGCGGCCGTCATCCTGATCGCGACGGCGCTCAAGGCGCCGGTCAGCACGACGCACGTCATCTCGGCGAGCATCATGGGGGTCGGGGCGTCGAAGCGCTTCTCGGCGGTGCGCTGGGGCGTGGCTCGCAACATCCTGCTGGCGTGGGTGCTGACGATCCCCATCTCGGCCGTCGTCGCCGCCGTCGCCTACTGGGTGCTCCGGCAGGCGATCGGCGGGTGACCGCGAAGGGTCAGGCGCCGTTGGGTGGGCCGCGGCTTTGCGAGGCCCACGCGGTCTCTGGCTCGGCGTGGGCCTCGAAGACTCGGCCCCATATGC
>JBBSEZ010000112.1:0-23951 GCA_038239195.1 Gemmatales bacterium | reverse complement strand
CTTCCTCAACGAGAAGGAAGGCTGGGCCGTCGGGGAGCTGGGCACAGTCGTCGTCACGAAGGACGGCGGCCGGACCTGGGACGTGAAGAAACGCGGCGGGCATCGCGCCGCTGCCCTGTTCGTCCACGCGCGGGCCACGTCGTTCCCAATGGACGCCGTCGTCGCCCTCGGCGGCGAGGCCGGGTATCTGACGGCCGGTCTGTGCGTCACCGCGGCCGATCCCGCCACCGCGGCCCACGCCCGCGCCGCGGAGCGCGACCGTGCCCGGCAGGCCTTCCGCTCCGCGGGCGGGGCGAGCGCGGAGGCGCTGTGGTCGTTCCCCCTCAGCTCGCACGTCGCGCAGGCAGAGCGAGCCGACGTTTTGCGCGCCTGGGATCGACTGCACGGCGATCGCACCGCCGAGCAGTTGCTCGGCCAGCTCGTCCTCGCGATCCGCACCTGGCAGCCCGGCGTGCTCCTCACCGACGACGCGGCCGCGAGCGCCCTCGATGCCCTCGTCGTCGAGGCGCTCCGCGAGGCGTTCGTGCGCGCCGGCGACCCGAAGGCCTTTCCCGAGCAGTTGAGCGGGCTAGGGCTCCGGCCCTGGAAGCCATCGAAGCTCTACGGTCTGAGCAGTACGAACGCCCCGGGCGTCGTGCTCGACCTCACCGCGCTGGTCCCGTCTCTGGGGGGGAGCCTGCGCGAGCTCGCCAGCGGGCCGCAAGGGCTTCTGGCATGCGCGGAGGTCAGGCCCCCCACGCAGCGGCGCTATCGTCTGCTGGCCGATCGCCTCCCCGGAGCGGCCGGGCATCGCGACTTGATGCAGGGGCTCGCCCTGGCGCCGGGCGGCGTGGCCCGCCGGGCAGCCAGCGCGAGCCAGGAGGCGACCCCGGAGATGGTGCGCGCCGCCCGATCCCGGGCCATGCTGATGGCGATGAGCGAGGCCCCCGCCGACAAGGGCGGGGCGCCCCTCGTGAGCCCCGACCGCCTGCTCGCCCAGATCGGCCCGATGCTCAGCGCCATGCCCGACGATCAAGCTGCCCGCGCCGCTCACGCCGCCGCCTGCCAGTTCGCCCGCGCCGGGCAGTGGAACCTGGCCCGCGAGGCCTATCTGCTGCTGGTCGATCGCTACCCCACGCACCCCCTCACTGTCGAGGGCTACCGCTGGCTGGTGAGGCACAACAGCAGCAGCGAGGCGCGGCGCCGACACGACCTCGGCCAGTTTCTCCTCGTCCAGCGCCTCGAGCTGGGCCTGCCCGTCGAGACGAACAAAAAGGCCCCGCCCCCGGCACCGCCGCGCAAGGGCCAGAAAGGCAAGGCCGGCCCCCCTGTCCCGGAAGTGCAGTTCGAGGGCCGCAACCGGAGCCAGATGGAACTGCTGGGCAGCAAGGAGGACGCGCGGAAGTGGTATCAGAGCAGCCTCGACCTCGAGCCGCGCCTGGCCGCCTTTGGCCCGCTGTTCTCCGGCGACCCTACGGTGCAGTTCTGCTTGCAGTCGGCTCGACGCAACCTCGGCGACTTCGAGAAGGCCAAGGAGTGGTATCGCGACTTCGCCCTGCGCACCGCCGATGGCCCGTGGCGCGCCGCAGCGCTGGCCGAGTTGTGGCTGATGAACCGCACGGGCCCGCCGCCCAAGCCCGTCTTCCAGTGCAAATCGACCGACACCAAGCCCTACCTCGACGGGAAACTCGACGACCCCTGCTGGGAGCGTGCCCGCGCCGAGAAGCTCCAGAACGCGGGCGGCGACACCCTGACGCGCTATCCGACCGAGGTGCGCATGGCCCACGACAAGGACTTCCTCTACGTGGCCGTGCGCTGCACTCGCCCCGCCGGGGAGAAGACGGAGCCGGCCAAGGTAAAGGCGCGCGACGGCGACCTGCGCAAGCACGACCGCGTGAGCATCCTGCTCGACCTCGACCGCGACTATTCGACGTGCTTCCACCTTCAGGTCGATGCGCGCGGCTGCGTGGCCGAGGACTGCTGGGGCGACCCCACCTGGGGCCCGCGCTGGTTCGTCGCGGTCCACCACGAGGAGACAGCCTGGGTGGTCGAAGCGGCCATTCCGATGGCGGCCCTGACAGGGGACATTGTTACCCCCGGCCGCGCCTGGGCCGCGAACGTGGTGCGCGTTCTGCCGGGCCGCGGCGTGCAGGCGTGGTCGCTGCCGGCCGAGGTGCCCGAGGAGGCGCTGCGGCCCGAGGGCATGGGGCTGCTACTGTTCGCAGCGCAGGAGACGCGCCAGGCCGCGGGACCGGGCCGCTGATCGAAATCGAAGAATTTGAACAGAAGGCAACGAAGGCAACGAAGAAAGTCGGAATGGTCGATCCTCTTCGTCCTTGGTTGCCTCCTGTCGATCACTCTTTTCCTTCAAGTGTCACGCGAACGCGCTGGCCGATGCGGAGCGCCCCCTTCGCGTCGGGATCGAGCTTGATGAGGCACTCCAGCGTGCGCACGTCGTAGAACTGCATCGCCTCGAGCTGCACCGAGCGGCGGTGCGTGTACCAGTCGGACACGTGCGTGACCTTGCCACGCCAGTCGCCGTTGCCGGTGGCGTCGTCCTGAATGCGGGCGATCTGGCCCAGGGAGACCCGGTTGGCGAACTCCTGCTCGACCTCGGCTCGTACGATGCGCGGCCCGCTGGGGCAGAACAGCAGGGCCGGCTGCCGCGGGCTCGGCCCCAGCACCTCGCCCACCTGCACCTGACTCCGCAACACGGTTCCTTTGAGCGGGGCCTTGACGATGCACTGTTCCAGCGCGAAGTCGGCCTTCTCCTTTTGCATCTTCTTGGCCTCCAACTCCAGGTTCGCCAGGCGAACGGCGCTCTGCGGATCGACGGCCTCCACCGACGCCAGTTTGGCCTCGGCCGCCTTCACGGCCGCCTCGGCCTTTTCCAGCGACGCCTCCGCGGCCGCCACGTCCTCCTTACTGCCGCCCAACACCTCCGACTTCTGGTAGCGATTGGCCTTGGCGCGAATCGCCCGGGCCGCCTCGACGTCCTTCTTGGGCACCTCCACCGCCGCCCGGTAGGCCGCCACGGTCTTCTCGTGTTGCACCACCAGGCGCTTCGCGTGCTCCACCTTTTCCTTCGCCGCGTCCAGGTCGATGCGGGCCTCCTCTACCTGGACCTTCTCCACCGTGTCTTCCATGCGGAACAGCTTGGCGCCCCCCTCCACCTCCTTGCCCTCGACTGCCCATACTTGCACCACGCGCCCCGGTTTGAGCGGGTAGAGCGACGTTATCCCGCCCTCGACGTCCACGTGCGCGACGGCCACTGCCCGGAACGTCGCCTTGCTTGGAGCGCTTTGCGCGTTCGCCGAGCCGTCGCCCGCGTGGGAACGCAGCGCCAGCCCGACGAGCCCGAATGCAGCGAGCAACAGGATCAGGCCCAGCCACGTGGCCAGAGAGATGCGCCACCGTCTCGAAGGTGTTTGCATGGGTCGGTCTCCGCATTAGTTCTTAGTCCGTAGTGCTGAGGGCTTAGCAAAGAGGGCCCACGCTGCATTCTGTCTTTGCTAAGCGCTAAGCACTAAGCACCAAGCACTGATGTTATCCTTTCGAGGTCATGGGCTTGGTCGCCCCGTTGTTGTGCGGGCGGAGCGGTAACTTGGCGTGCTCCGGCGTTTCTTCGGCGTCGGTCATTCGGCCGTCTTCCAGGTGGAACACGTGGTCGGCGAAGGGAATGATACGCGAATCGTGGGCCACGATCAGCACCGTGGCGTTCCGGTCGTGGGCGGCGTTGCGCAACAACTCCACCACCTGCTCGCCATGCGCCCAGTCCAGGGCGCTGGTCGGTTCGTCGGCGAAGATGAACTGCGGGCCCTTGATGAGCGCCCGCCCGATGGCCACGCGCTGCTTCTCGCCGCCGGAGAGCTCCGACGGGCGCAGGTGCGCCTTCCTCGACATGCCCAGAATGGACAGGATCTCGTCGGACCGCCGCCGCGCATCGCGGGCCGAGGCCCCCTCGCCCCAGCGCACCACCATCTCCAGTTGCTGCCGCGCCGTCAGGGCGGCAAAGAGATTGTAGCCCTGGAAGATGAAGCCACAGTGCTTCAGACGGAACGCCTCGCGTTGCTGCTCGTTCTTCGCCCAGACGTCCTCCCCCAGGGCGATGACCGTGCCGCTCTCGGGGTGAAGCAGGCCCGAGAGCATCGCCAGGAGGGTGGACTTGCCGCTTCCCGAAGGGCCCATCAGCAAGGCGATCTGTCCGGCGTTTATCTCGAGCGACACGTCGTCCACGGCCGTCGTCATGGTCTCTCCCTGACCAAACGTCCGCATCAGATGGACGCCCTGAATGGATGGCATCGTAAGATCGTCGTACATGGTTGGGGCTCCTGAGTGCCTGCTGTCCGGCCTCATTGCCTGGCCCTCCCTTCATCGCAACAACGTGGCCGGCTCGACCTGACGCAGCGACCGCAGAGCGAACAGCCCCGAGCTCAGGGCCATCACCAACGTCAAACCCGCTGCCCCCACCTGGAGCCACCACCGCAAGACTACCTGCACCCCCATCCGGTCGGCCACCTCCGCCAAAGCGTAGATGGCCGGCCACGCCAGGGCGATCCCGATGATCCCCACCCAGAACGATTGCGCCACCACCATCGAGGCCATGCGCCAGCGCGGGATGCCCATCGCCCGCAGCACCGCGAGCTCGCGCAGCGACGCGGCCGTCGCCGCGTACAGCGTTTGACTGGTCACCACGGCGCCGACCATCAGGCCCAGCGCGGCCGCGTAACCGAGGGCGATCCCGGCCTTGGTTTTCAACAGCCAGTGCATTCGGCTGCGGTAGGAAAACTCCGACGCCGTGAACGCCGATATGTTATCATACTCCCCGCGGAGGTCGCGAACCACCCTCTCCGCCGCCCTCCGGTCTTTGCAGCGCGCCAGCACGTAGCTGATCTGCTCGGGGAGCAAGCGCAACAGCTTCCGAGAGGTGTTGATCGAGGCGAACACGTACGGGCCCGCCAGGCTCTTGAGCCCCTCGGTCATCCCGACCACGCGCACCCGGGAACCGCTCACCTCGGCCGTGTCGCCGATGCCGCGAATCCCCAATCGCACCATGTCGGATTCGTCGATGACGATGGTGCCCGGCTCGGTCAGCCGGGCACGGAGCTCCGGCGTGAGCTTGTCCACCCCGCCCAGCGAATCGTCGCTCAGGTGCGACCCGATCACCATGCACAGTTCGGTCGCCCCCGTGCGCTTCTGCCAGTAGGCGAAGCCCTGCAAGTAGACCTCACAGCGCTCCACGTCGGGGTGCGCCGCCACCCGCGCCAGGTAGTTCTCGCGGATCGGCCGGCCCAGATCGACGGACAGCACGCCGGGGGCGCCGACCCAGACGTCGGCATCCGTGTGATCGATGGGCATCGACGTGACGGAGAACAGCCCCAGCAGCAGCCCACATTGCAGCGCGATCAGCAAGGCGCTGAACCCCACCGCCAGCACGCCCGGCAAGTAGCGCTGCCGCTCATACCACAAGGTTGACAGAGCGTATGACATGGTCTAGTCCTTGTCCTTGGTCCGCAGTTCTTAGTGCTCGGCAAAGAGTGCCCTGTTTGCCTCCTGCTAAGTACTAAGCACTGCGGACTACGGGCTCTCGGAGGGCGAGCCTTTGCCCCCCGGCAGCCAGCGAGGGCAGGTCGGCGAGGTTGCCCGCGAGGAACGTATGGTGCCACAGTTGCGTCGCCAGCACGCCGACCAGGCCCATCTCGATCGAGGTGCGGTTGTAGCTCCCCGACCGCAGGCCGCGGAAGTCCTTGCGCCACTGTGCCACCGCGGCCGGGTTGAAGTACCCGGTGCGCCGCAGCGACTCCTCGCTCAGTAACTGCTCGACGAACGCGGGCGCCTGCTCCAGGTGAAAGCTGTCGAACGGCGCCCGGAACATCGCCTTGCGGCGCTGGGCGATCGACTTGGGCAACCAACGCTGCGCCACGCGCCGCAGGAGGTACTTGTCGCGCAGCGCCCCGCGCAGCTTGTAGCTCGGCGGCACCTTGGCGAGGAAGTCGAAGACCTCCTCGTCGAGGAACGGGTAGCGCGTTTCGACCGACGAGTTCATGGCGACGCGATCGCCCTTGGCGTTGAGCAGCAGGCCGACGAGGTGCGCTCGCCCGCTGACGGCCAACTCGCGATTGAGCGGGTGCCAGCGCTTCATCTTCTGACTGTCGAGGCCGAGGTCCTCGTACGGGGAGAAGTCGCGCACCTGCTCCCACATCTCTTCGCTGAAGAAGCGCAGTCTCGACATGCTCATGAGGCCATAGACGTCGTGCCAGCCGGTGTACCCGCCGACCGCCTCCTGATTGCGCCGGACCATCGGCCAGGAAAACCGCGGCGCCCCCGTCGCGCGGAGCAAACCTCTCCGCAACCACTGGCTGAACGGCACGCCAGGAAGAACGTCCAGGTAGCCCAGCACGCGATTGATTTTGTGCCAGGGGTAGCCGGCCAGCCATTCGTCGGCCCCCTCCCCGGTCAGGGCCACCTTGAAGCCGCGCCGATGGACCTCGCGCGCCAGCAGCAAGAGGGCGGCGCACGACGTATCGACCACGGGCGCCTCGGCGGCGCGGATCAACTCGGGGTAGGTGTTCAGCACCTCCTCCGCTCCGCAATCGACGACGATCGGTTCGGTGCCCACGTGACGGGCCACGATCCCGGCCTCGCTCGTCTCGTCGAGATGAGGCGCCTTGATGCGGATCGTGAACGACGGGATCGGGCTGCCACGCACGTGGCTCGCCAGGGCGACCACGACGCTAGAATCGACCCCGCCGCTGAGGTAGGACACGACCGGCACGTCGGCGCGCAGCCGGCGCGTCACCGACGCCAGGAGCCGCTCCTCGAGTTCGTTCTCGAGGACTTTCAACGGCCGGCGGTCTTCCTGGCCGCGGTCGGGGAAGTCGATGGCCCAGTAGGTGTGCTCGCTGAGGCGGGCCCGCTCGCCCTTGTCCAGCGCGATGCGCAGGTAGTGACCGGGCGTGAGGGCCTGGACGCCCGCAAAACAGGTCTGCGGGCCGGGCAGCGAGAAGAACGTGAACAGGTGGTTGAGGCCGCGCGGGTCGGCCCGCGCCTCGACCATCCCCGAGGCGAGCAGGCCCTTGATCTCGGAGGCGAACAGAAGCCAATCGCCCGCGGGGCCCGTCTGCCTGGTCCAGTAGAGGGGGCAGATGCCGAAGCGGTCGCGCCCCAGGACGACGAGGCGACGCCGTTCGTCCCACAGGGCGACGGCAAACTGCCCGCGCAGGTGGGCGAACATCCCCTCCTGGTGGTCTTCCCAGCGATGCGGAATCACTTCCGTATCGCAGTGGGTGGCGAAGCGGTGCCCCCGGGCCGTCAGCGCGGCCTTCTGTTCGGGGTAGTCGAACAGTTCCCCGTTGAAGACGACCTGAACGGTGCGGTCCTCGTTGGCGATAGGTTGTCGGCCATCGGCAAGGCCGACGATGCTCAACCGTCGCGAGGCGAAGCCCAATCCGGGCCGCTCCAGATAGCCGTCCTCATCGGGGCCGCGGTGGAGGATGGCGTCCGCCATCGCGCGCAGGGCGCCCGCGGGGACGGGCCGCCCTTCCCCCGAGAGATCGATCATTCCGGCGATGCCACACATCAGGTCTTTCCTTTGGAAGGAGCCAGGAGTCAGGAGCCAGGAGTCAGGCCCGTCTTGCTTGTCGTTTCGAGGGGCGCCAGCGCCTCTGGTTCCTGGTTCCTGGTTCCTGGTTCCCGAGCGTAAAGTTGCCGCACCTTCCGGGCGAGCACCCGATCGACCAGTCGCGGCAGGAAGCGCTGCACGCGAAGGATCCAGCGGGCGTCCCAACCCAGCACCGTCTCGGTGCGATTCCGGCACAGAGCATTGAGGATGCTTGCCGCGACCTTCTCCGGCGGCATCCCGTCGGAGAAGTCGATCTTCATCCGGCCCGCGTTGCGGAGCAGGTGGCTGCCGAGCTCGCTGCGCGTCAGGCCGGGCACGACGAGCAGCACGTCGATGGCGAAGCGCACCAACTCCGCCCGCAGCGCCTCCGTCAGCCCGCACAGGGCAAACTTGCTCGCCGAGTATTCCGGCCAGGCCGGGATGCCGCGCCGGCCGCACATCGACGAGACGTTGACGATCGCCGGCTGCTGCCCACGGGCCAGGATGGGGATCGCCAGCCGAATCATCTCCGCGGGGGCGAAGAAGTTGACCTCCATGACCTGGCGCAGGATCGCCTCACTGCTCTCGGCAAAATGGCCAAAGGCGCCCACTCCGGCATTGTTGAGGAGGGCGTCCAGCCCTCCGAACCGAGCGACCACCGTCTCGAAAAGCCGAGCACGTTCCGCGCCAACCGTGACGTCGGTCGGCACGACGAGGACGTCGGCCCCGAGTTTGCGCAGGTCGCCGGCGAGAGACTCGAGCCGTTCGACCGAGCGCGCCGCCAGGGCCAGCCGAGCCCCGGCGCGGGCAGCCTGCTCGGCCACGCAGCGGCCGATGCCGCCCGAGGCGCCGGTGATCAGCAATCGCCGACCTTGCAGAGCTCGCCCCATCTCGACCTCACTTTTCAACCAGTTTCTCGAAACCGCCCGTTCCTCCCATCCTTCCTAAATTTAACAGGTGCGAACAGATTCGCTGAAGATAAAAGGCGGAAAAAGCATCGGAGTCGCCGGGTGGCAGTCGCTGTGGTAAGCAAGGCCGGCAGTCTCGGCTTGCGCGTCACAGGCCCTACCAACGAGGGGGCACCCTCTTGTCGAGTCGCCGAGGGCGGGACGGGAGCACTCGGGGACGCCCACTAACTATTCAGGGCGAAGTGGAGAAGCCGTCTCTCTCCGGGCGAGGGGAAGACGAAGCCTACCGAGGGCCGGGCGGAGGCGCACCGGCGGCGCAGTGTGAGTAAGTTATATTCGCCCTTGTCCCGGGGGACAAGGCCCGCCCCGGGCCCATTCATTCTATCCCTGCCAGGCCCTGGCATGCGGCCGCCGCCGGGCGCCTACAGGGGCCCGCGCCCGCCGCATTCGCTACAATTCCCCGGGTCGGCCCTCGCGGAGGGCCTCTTGTCCTTTGCGAATGGTTGTAACCGTGAAGTGGAACCTCGTGACTGGGGCGACCGGCCTGCTCGGCAGCCACGTTGCCGAGCAACTTCTCGCGCGCGGCGAGGGCGTCCGCGCCCTGGTCCGCCCCGGGTCCGACACCTCGTTCCTGCGCTCCCTCGGCGCCGAACTGGTCGAGGGCGATCTGAGCCACCCGGCCTCGTTGCCCGCGGCCGTCGCGGGCGCCGACGTCGTCTACCACTCCGCCGGTCGCGTGAGCGACTGGGGCCCGTGGCGCTCGTTCCACGAAAGCATTGTCACGGCGACTGCCAACCTGCTCGACGCCTGCCGGGCCGGCGGGGTCGGGCGGGTGCTGCACGTTAGCTCGCTCATCGTCTACGGCCATCCGCCGCGCGAGGGCCCGCCGCTGACCGAGGAATCGCCGCTGGGCCAGCACCTCTGGGTATGGGACTACTACTGCCGCGCCAAGATCGAAGCCGAGGGACAGGTGCGGCGCTATCCGGGGGACTGGACGATCGTCCGGCCAAGCTGGACCTACGGCCCGCGCGACCGCAACACGATGCCGCGCGTGCTGACTGCCCTCCGGAAGGGGAGGGGAAGGGTCGTGGGCACCGGCGACAACCGCCTCAACATCGTCCACGCCGCCGACGTGGCCGACGGGGCGCTCCGCGCCGCCGACCATCCGGGGGCGGTCGGCCAGGCCTACAACCTGAGCAGCGAAGGCGCCATCAGCCAGCGCGAGCTCATCGACGCCCTCACCGACTTGCTCGCTTTGCCACGCTTGCGGAAACACGTGCCCTACAAGCTGGCGTTCCTCGGGGGACTGCTGGCGGAGGCCTGGGGCCGCGCCCTCCGGCAGCGCCGTCCGCCAACCCTCACGCGCTACGCGGTCGCCCTGATCGGGCGCTCGACGCGCTACAGCATCGCCAAGGCGCGGCAGGAACTGGGGTGGGCCCCCAAGATGCCTCCGCTCGACGGGTTGCGCCGGGCGCTGGAGATGGCCGGCGAAGTTGCAGTACAATGACGGCACGTTGGGAGAGAGTGGGCAACAGGGCGGAGGGGCAAATGGAGACGAACACGATGGGGCGCGTGACAACGGAAGCGACGGTGGTGAACCTTCGGGACCTGTGGCTCGCCGAGACGGGGCACCTGCCGGCCGACCAAGTGCGGCGCCTCACGATCCCGGACGCGCTGGCCGACACCGGGGCGACCACCCTGTCGCTGCCGACGCGCTTCGTGCAGCACCTGGGCCTGACACGGCTTCAGCCCAAGCGCATGGTCACCAGCGCCGGGCTGGCTGAGGCCTACCTGTGCGACGCCGTCCGGTTGACCATCCAGGACCGGCAATGCACGGTGGACGTTATGGAGGTGCCCGACCCGGCGCCCGCCCTGATCGGCCAGGTGCCCCTGGAAGTGCTCGACCTCGTCGTCGATCCGCGCGGTGGGCGCCTGATCCCCAACCCCGCCCACGGCGGCGAACACATATTTGAGATGTACTGAGCCCCATGATGCACTTCGCCGATCGACTCGCCACAGCCGTCCGCGCCAGGGGCAACGCCGTGTGCGTCGGGCTCGACCCGCGCTGGGAATCGTTGCCCGAGGAACTGCGGCGCCGGCACGGCCCCGACAGCCTCGAGGCGGCCGCCGCCGCCTTCGAGGAGTTCTGTTCGCGCGTCCTCGACGTCGTCGCGCCCCTAGTGCCCATCGTGAAGCCACAAGCCGCCTTCTTCGAAGCGTGCGGCCCCGCCGGCTTCGCGGCCCTGGCGCGCCTGCTCGCTAAGGCGCGGGCGCTCGACCTGCTGACCGTACTCGACGGCAAGCGCAACGACATCGCCTCGACGGCGACGGCCTACGCCGACGCGACGTTCGCCGGGACCGTCCTCGGGGGCCGCACCTTCCCCGTCTGGCAGGCCGACGCCTTGACCGTCAACCCCTACCTAGGCCGCGACGCCGTCGAGCCGTTCCTGGCAAGCGCGCGCCGCAGCGGCGCCGGCGTGTTCGTGCTGGTGCGCACCAGCAACCCTGGCGCCGGGCAGTTTCAAGACCTCCAATGTGAAGGAAAGCCGCTCTACCGCCACGTTGGCGAGGCGGTAGCCGCCTGGTCGCGCGAGAACCTGGGCGCCTGCGGGCTGGGCGACGTGGGCGCCGTGGTCGGCGCCACCTACCCCGCGGAACTGGCGGAACTGCGCGAGGCGCTGCCGGAGGTGATCTTCCTCGTGCCGGGGTTTGGCGCACAGGGCGGGACCGCCGCAAACACGGCCCCCGCCTTTCGGAGAGACGGGCTTGGCGCCGTGGTCAACAGCTCGCGCGGCGTGCTGTTTCCATTCAAGCCAGACGACAAGGGATGGGAGGCCAAGATCGACGCCGCCACTCGCGCTACCGTCGCGGCGCTGGCGCCGCTGTCGAGGGCACGGTGACTGGCGGGCCCGCCTCTACCGATCGCCTTCTTCCTGTTCCGCCGGCAACGGTGTCGCCCCTGCCGGGGGCACTCCCTTGCCTGCGCGGACGTAGGCCGCCCGGCGGCGCTCGTACTCTTCGGGCGTGAGTCGCTCCAGTTCGGTGCTGCCGCCCTCGACCGCCTGGGTGAAGAGCTCTTTCAGGAACGGGATACACCAGCCGCAGCCCGTGCCAGCACCGCCGCACTGCGAGAGCTGGCTGGGCACCTTGGGCCGTTCGAGGCGCACGAAGTTGAGCAGCTTGCGCTGAGTCACGTGGAAGCAGTAGCAGACCTTGGCGTCGCGGTTCACGGCAGCTTCTCCAGGCGCTGCTTATTGTAGCCGGCCGGGCAAGGAGCCAGGGGGAAACCGGGAGCGCCGGCCTTCGGAGCGGAGGCCTGACTGACGACGGCGTGACGGGGAAGCGCGGCCGGCGGCGCACACGCCGGGGCCTTGCCGGCACAGCGGGCGGCCAGGATGCCCTGGGCCTGTTCGAGTTGGGCCTGAGCGATCTGGTACTCGACGACCTCGTGCAGCAGTTCGCCACGCGCCTTGTGGGCGTCGAGGCGGGCCCGCGGGAGGGTGAGGCCAACCGGCAGCCCGCGCTTTTCCTTGTTGAGCAGGTCGGCGACCTTGTCCTGGGCGATCTCGTCGCGCTGGCGAGCCAGGGCGACGAGGCGGAAGCGGCCATCGACCACCCGGGCCGCCTGACGCACCTCCTCGGCGGCCTGACGGCTGCGCTCCTGCAGCAGCGCGTTGACCTGCTTGCGCACTGTCTCGACTTCTTCGCAGCTCAGGCAGTTCGCGACGGCCTGGACCGCGGAGCCCAGCTTGCAGGGGCTCGCCGGACGCGCGCCGAGCAAAGCGTTGACGCCGCCGAGCACCTGGCGGGCCACCGGCAGCGTCTGGGCGTTGATCGAGCCGGCCAGGGCGCGGAGCAGGTTCAGGTCGGCCCGCGAGACCAGCGCCACGGCGACGCACGCTTCGCAGTTGACGTCGGCCGGCTGGACGCGCAGGGCGCCCGTTGGCCAGAGCGAACTGTTGTCGTTGGCGCACGGCAGGCCGACCAGCGTCTTGAGCTTGCCGTTGAGCTGGTCGATGGCGACGTCGATCTGCGTCTCGTCGGCGCGCAGCTCGCTCTGCTGACGGCGCAGCGCGCCCACGTCGGTCGGGGACCGCAGCCCTTGCTTGAGCAGCGCCTGGGCCTTGGTGACGAGGCTATCTACCTCTTCGAGGCTCAGCTGGAGCAGGTCGTCGCGGCCCTCCGCCTCGGCCAGGCGGAAGTAGGCCTCCAGGGCCACCCCGGCCGAGCGGTTGCGGACTTCCTCCGACGAGTAGACGAGGACGGTGGTGGAGAGCTGGCTGCGCTGGCGGCCCGGCAGGCCGGCCAGACAGTTCAGGCTGTTCTCGCGGCCCCGAGCGAGCGCCTCGGTCGCGAGCAGGTTGGCCAGCGGGGCGTTTTCGAGGGCCAGACACAGACACTCGTGCGCGGTCAAGGCGCGGTAGCACCGCCCCAGGCGCGCTTTCGGCCCCGGCTTGGGCACGGCAGCGAGGTCGATCTCGACCACGCCGCGCGTCACCGGCTGTAGCTCCGGGCAACGGCCGGAGGGAACACAGGTCGGGCAGGGAACCTGAACGCCGGGCGGACAGGTGATCTGCACGCACCCCGCGAGCCCGGCCAGGAGGACCAGACAGGGCACGAAACGAAGGAGATGAGAGCGGAGGCTCATGGCACGATCCCACCGAAGGCCGACGTCGTGGACGGCGAGGAACGGCCGCGCCGGCAAGCCCCGTAGGGGCCTTACAGATGCTAATATCGGCAAGCTCCACGCCCGAATTCGGTCTAGTTGTCGCTTTACTCCTCACGATGACCTCGGGACGAAACGCTCAGCGCCCGCGCTCCAGGCCCGCGCGGAGCGTCATGCACGTCGAAGGCGCGAGCGCCACCAGCCGTCCTTGTTCGTCGGTCGCGTCGCCGTTCACCAACCCGTATGCCCCCCGGGGGCGCTTTCAACAGGGGGGGGCTAACGCCCCCTGGTCGCCTCGTTCTGTTCGTTCCTCTTCGCGTTCCCTCGGCGGGCTCAAGTTGGGCAAACCTTGCGGTCGATAACGGTTATAGCGCCTTATCACTCCTTTCTTTGGGAGCGCGGATCGATGGCCGATCAAATTCGTTCCCGCAAGACAAGCAGGCCCGCCTGGGCCTCGCCCTTCTTGCGGTGGGCGCTGCTGACCCTTGTGGTGCCCGGTCTGCTCACTCCGCTGGGCGGTTGCACCCGGAACTTCTTCCGCAAGCGGGCGGACCGCGAGGTGGCAGGGCTGCTGAGCGACAAGAGCAAGGGCACGGCATGGGAGCTCCCCGACTACTTCGTTTACCCCGATCCGCTGTCGCGCTTTGCCGACCCGACCAACCCGGACCGGCCGCCGATGCCGCCGGACGACCCGGCCGCTCGCGACTTCTCGCCCAACCCGCAAAAGCCGGGCAAGGCGGGGGTCGCTCAGGTTGGGGGCGTCGGCTACCTCGACTTGCTCGCCCAATGGGACTGCGAGAATCGAGCCCGGGAGGACGCGGAGCACGCCAAGGACGCCAGCACCAGCGTCGCCGCGCTGCTGGACAATCCTGCCAGCGCCGACCCGGACAAAGAGGTGGCCAAGGGCCTGACGCTCGCCCGTCGCGAGATCGCCGACCCGGTCAAGGTCGATCGCGCCCTATCGGAGGCAGACGCCAAGCAGGCGGCCTCGCGCGAGAGGCCGCTCCTCATCAACCTCGAACAGTGCGTCCAACTCGGGCTCATCAACAGCCGCGAGTACCAGGCGCGCCGCGAGCAACTCTACCTGGCCGCCCTGCCAGTGACGCTCGAGCGCTTCGCCTTCGGCTCGCAGTTGTTCGCCGCCGGCACCGCCATCCGCGAGCGGAGCGGGAAAAATTCGCCCGATGGGCAGACCAACCGCTGGACCACTAACTCGACGCTCGGCTTTACCAAGGCCTTCTCGACCGGCGCGCTGCTGCTCGCCAGCTTCGCCAACCAGACCGTCTACAACCTCGGCAACTACCCCAGTACGAGCGTCTCGACCCTGTCGCTCGACGTGGTGCAACCATTCCTCCGCGGCGGGGGCCGGGCGGTCGCCCTCGAGCCGCTCACCCAGGCCGAGCGCAACCTCCTCTACGCCATCCGCGACTACGTCAAGTTCCAGCAAGAGTTCTACGTGTTCATCGGCGCGGGGCAGCCCACCTTCATCCCCGGGGTGCAGGCCGGCGTCCAGGCCATCTCGGGGGGCGTCGTCAGCCTCCCGACCAACCAGTTCGTCCCGCCCACCTTGCCCCCCGTCACGCCCCTGGCCAGCAACGCCGTCTCCGTCCAACTCCCCATCGGGGCGGGAGGGCGCCTGTTCGCCCTTCCCGGCGCCGGCTCGACGCCGCAGGGCTTCCTGGCCAGCGTGGCCGAGAAGTTCCAGCTCATCAACCAGGTGCGCAACATCGAGGCCCTCACGCGGTTCCTGCGGCTCTTCCAGGTCTACCGCGAAGGCGACATCGTCGATGAGGTGCAGGTCGGGCAGGTCGAACAGCAGTTGTTGCGCAGCATCGAGACCTTGCTCAACTTCCAGTCAACCTATCGCAGCGACCTCGACCAGCTCAAGCAGCAACTCGGCCTGCCCATGACGCTGGCTCTGGACCTCGTCGAGGAAGACTTGCGCCCGCTGTATCGGCAGACGCGCCGTTTCGAGGACGTCAGCGCTGCGTACGAGGCCAGCGTGAGCGTCTCCCAGCGCTACGGCAAGATGGAAGAGGCCAACCATCTGCGCGCCCGCCTGGCGAAGCTCCTGACCGACGGCCCACTGACGCGCGAGACCGATTTCAGCAAGACGATCGGCCGGCGCCTGGGCGCCTGGCGCGCGCGGTCGAACGCAAGGCCGGCGCCGACCGCCCTCAGCCCGCTCGAGCAAGAGTTGGAGAAATTGCGCGTCGAGCGGCGCAAGCTCCTCGACGAGCGAGCCGCGCTGCGCGACAAGGGCGGGCTGCCCAAGGCCAAGGAGGACCGCATCGAGGCCATCGATTTCGAGATAGAGTTGGGGCAGTTCGAGGCGTTCCTGCGGGCCTACGAGGCCAGGCCCTGGGAGGCGACCAAGGACGAGCGCGTCCGGTTCGCTCGGGCCGGCGCCCTCTTCACGTCCGTCTACCGGGCGTTCCTGCCGCTTCTGGAGGAGCCCTTCCGCGAGCGGATCAACCGGGTGCGCACCCTCTGGCCGAACCTGCCGCCGCTCTGCATCGACGGGGTGGACCTGCTGGCTGACAACGACGACAAGGTGCTGGCGGCCGCCTCTCGGTACGCCCTGGCCAACCGGCTCGACCTGATGAACAACCGGGCGCAGCTCGTCGATAGCTGGCGCAAGGTCGCCGTGGCCGCCAACGCCCTGCTCGGCACGTTCAACGTCGAGTACAACGCGACGATTAGCACCCCGCCGGGGGGCAGGCAGCCGTTCAAGTTCGGCGGGGCCACCGGGACGAGCCGGCTCATCTTCAACGGGCAGTTGCCGCTCGTGCGCCTGGCCGAGCGCAACAACTACCGCGCCACGCTGATCGCCTACCAGCGCCAGCGGCGCGAGCTTCAGCTTGCCGAGGACAACGTGTTGTTTCAGGTGCGGCTGGACCTCCGGCAGCTGCGCGCGGCGGGCGTGAACTACCACACGGTGCAGAAGCGCGCCATCGAGCTGGCGTACCGACAGGTCGATCAGGCGCTGGTGGCTTTCAGCCAGCCGCAGACGCCAACCACGCCGGCGTTGGCGACCGGCCTCGTGGGCGGCCCGACCCCGGCAAGCCGCGCCGCCGACCCGGCCGCCCTGACCAATCAGTTGCTGACGACGCAAAATTCCCTTCTGAACGCCCAGAACGACCTTTACAATATCTGGGTAGGCTACGTGACGACGCGCATGAGCCTCTACCGCGACATGGGCCTGATGCCTCTGGATGCCCGAGGAGTGTGGATCGATGACGTTGCAACCCGGTGCCAGTCCTGCAACCCCCCCGTCAACTGCGCCCCCGGAACCGAGCCCTCAGCTGCCCCCCGAGAAGAAAAACGGCCAGACGACAAACGGCCAGCCGAGCTCCCACCTGCCCTCACGGCTCCCACGGCCGAGGCGCTGGGGGACGGGCGCTAAGATCGGCGCCGTCGTCGCCACCCTGCTGGTGGCGGGGGCGGCCGTGGGCGGGTCGGTGCTCCTCTTCGGGGGCGGCAACAAGAACCGGGCCGACCTGATCTACCACAAGGTGACGCACGGCAAGGTGCAGCTAACCATCGTGGAGCGCGGGGCGCTGGAGGCAGCCGAGAACCGCGACGTCGTTTGCCGCGTCAAGGCTCGTTCGGCGAACAGCACGGTGGCGACCACCATCCGCTGGGTGGTCGAAGACGGCACGGAGGTGAAGCGCGGGGACAAACTGGTCGATCTGGACGATTCGGGCCTGTACGAGCAACTCAAGACCCAGAAGATCGTGGTGGACACGAAGCGGTCGGAATGGATGCAGGCCGAGGAGCAGTACAAGATCGTCCTGAGCCAGAACTTTAGCGACCTCGCCAAGGCCAAGCTCGACCTGGCCCTGACCAACATCGACCTGGAGAAGTACGAGAAAGGCGAATACCTCTCCAAGAAGCTCGAAATCGAGGGGAAGCTGGAGATGGCCCGCTCGGACCTGACCATGTGGGAGGAACGCGCCGCCTGGTCGGGGCGCATGTCCAAGCCGGGCCGGCGCTACGTGACGGCCGCCCAGGCGCAGTCCGACGCGGCTCGCCTGACCAGCGCCCGGCTGGCAGAGAAAAACGTCGTGGAAGAACTGCGCGTCCTCGAGGACAAGAAATTCGGGAACAAGACGCGGACCATCATGGACCTCCAGGGGAAGATCGACGAGGCCAAGCGGGCCCTCGATCGCGTGAAGACGCAGGCCGAGGCCAAGAAAGTCACCGCCAACGTCGATCGCCTCTCCAAGAAATCGGTCTTCGATCAGGAGACGGTGCGCTACGAAGACATCGAGAAGGAGATCCGCAAGTGCCTGATCCTGGCGCCACAGGACGGGCTGGTGGTCTTCTTCGTGCCGGAGCAGAGCCGCTTCGGGTCCGGTTCGCAGCAGTCGATCGTGGCGCAGGGGGAGCCCGTGCGCGAGGGCCAGAAGCTCATGCGCATCCCCGACCTGAGCAAGATGATCGTGAACACGCGCGTCCACGAGGCGATGGTATCGCGCGTGAAGGGCGAGGTGTGGCTGAAGACCGGCTTCACCGAGTCGGTCCAGGCCGGGCTGCTCATGGTTCCGGGGCCGACCTCCCGCCTCGTCAACCAGCCGACCTTCCACAGCATCCGCGAGCGCTTCGCCGAAACGCACCGCAAGCTCGACCAGCGACTGGAGCGCACCGGGCAGAAGGCCCGCATCCGCATCGACTCGTTCCCAAGCCATGCGTTCACCGGGCACGTCAAGACGGTGGCGACGGTCGCCTCGCAGCAGGATTGGCTCTCGGCCGACGTCAAGGTGTACCAGACGAACGTGGAGATCGACGAGTCGCTTCCCGGCCTGAAGCCCGGCATGAGTGCGGAGGTGACGATCTACACCGACAGCCACACCGAAAATGCGTTGATCGTGCCGCTCCAGGCCATCCTGGGGACGGTCGCGGACGGCAGCATTCGCAAGTGCTTCGTCAAGACGCCGCGCGGGCCGGTCGAGCGCGACGTCGTGGTCGGCCTCAGCAACGACAAGGAGGCCGAGGTCAAAGAGGGCCTCAAGGAGGGCGAGGAGGTCGTGCTCAACCCGCGCGTTCTGCTGTCGGAAGCCGACAAGGCCCGCCTGGGCGATGGCCCCAAGAAGAAAGGCGGGCCCAGCAAGGAGGGCGCGCCGGAAGGCAAGGGCAAGGGGAAGGGCGCACCGCCCAAGGACAAGGCCCCGAAGGCCCCGGGTAGCCCCCCGCCGGCCGGGGCGTGAACTGTGTCCTGGCCCAACGTTTAGCGACGCTTCGCAGAAGCGTCATCCGCCGAGCGCTTTTGCGAAGCGTCGCTAAACGGGGCCGACTGGGAGGCCTCCCGATGCCCGCCGTGGTGCGAGTCGTCGATCTGGAGAAGAATTATTACCTCGAGTCCGTCACCGTTCGCGCCGTGCGCAGCGTGACGCTGACGGTCGAGCAGGGCGATTTCGTCGCCCTGATGGGGCCGTCGGGCTCGGGGAAATCGACCCTGCTCAACCTCCTCGGTTGCCTCGATCGGCCCACCGCCGGCGCTTACTTCCTCGGCGACGAGGACGTGGCTGGGATGGAAGACGACCAGCTATCGGAGGTGCGAAGTCGCTATCTCGGCTTCATCTTTCAGTCGTACAACCTGCTGCCGCAGTACACCGTCGTCGAGAACATCGAAGTGCCGTTGCTCTACCAGGGCTGCCGGCTGACCGACGAGACGAGGCAGTGGTGTGTCTCGCTGGCCGACCTCGTCGGGCTGGGCAATCGCCTCGACCATCGGCCGATGCAACTCTCCGGCGGGCAGCAGCAGCGCGTGGCGATCGCGCGGGCACTGGTAAACCGCCCGCAAGTGATCCTGGCCGACGAGCCGACGGGCAACCTCGACTCGCGGACCAGCGACGAGATCATGCAGATGCTCACCCGGCTCAACGCCGAGGGCAAGACCATCATCATGGTCACGCACGAGAACGACATCGCCGAGTGGGCGCGGCGCGTCATCCGCATGCGCGACGGCGACGTCGAGTCCGACGTTCGGAACGAGAACCCGCGCGGCATCAGTGCCTTTGCCGCCGCGCCCGCCGTGCCTCTCGATTCCATCGTGCAGCGCCATCTTCCTTGAGGCATTGCGGCCATGCATGCGCTTCATCTTTTCCGCTCTCTGCGGGCCCGGCTCGGCAGCTTCTTTGGCGCGTCGGGGTCGTGGTTCTCGCGCGAGCAGTTGTGGCGCACGTTCGTGCTCGCGGTGCGCAGCCTGTGGCTGCACAAGCTGCGCGCCTTCCTGTCGGTGCTGGGCATCATCATCGGCACGGCCGCGGTGATCGCCCTGATGGCCTTTGGCGAAGGCAGCATGCAGGACGCGCTGGAAGACATCAAGCGCATGGGGGCGACCAACATCATCCTGCGCAGCGTCAAGCCGCCCGACGATTCGTCGAGCGCCCGGCGCACGCGCGTGGCGAAGTACGGCATCACCAAGGACGATTACCAGCGCATCGCGATCCTCGCCCAGAGCGGGACCATCACCCGAATGGTGCCGATGCGCATCTTCCCCTGCGAGATCCGGTCGCTGGACAAGATGCACAATGGCCGCACGGTTGGCACCACCCCGGAGTATTCGGAAGTCAACCAGTTGCGGATCGCCAAGGGGCGATTTCTGACGGACGCGGACACCCTCACGCCCGACAACGTGGCGGTGCTGGGCTCGGAAGTGGCGGAAAGCCTGTTTCCTTACGGCGACCCCATCGGCCGAACGGTGCGACTTGGTGGCAACTTCTACAAGGTCGTGGGGGTGTTGCGCGATCGAGTCCCGACGGGGGGCTCGGGCGGGAGCAGCCAGTCGGCCGAGGACTACAACCACGACGTCTACATCCCCCTGGAAACGTGCGACCAGTGGTTCGGCGAGACGACCATGTTCCGCGCCTCCGGGACGTTCATGCGCGAGCAGGTGGAACTCAACCAGATCACGTTGACGGTGCGCGCCGAGATCGACACGACGGAGGGGCGCGAACAGGTCAAGGCCGTGGGCGAGATCATGCGCGAGATCCTGTCGCGGCACAGCAAGAACGACTGGGCGGTGACGATCCCGCTCGACCGGCTGGAGGAGGCGGAGCGGGCGAAGAACCGCTACAAGATGCTGCTGGTGCTGATCGCGAGCATCTCGCTGGTGGTGGGCGGGATCGGCATCATGAACATCATGCTGGCGACCGTGACGGAGCGCACGCGCGAGATCGGCATCCGGCGTGCGCTGGGGGCCAAGCGGCGCGACATTACGCTCCAGTTCCTCGTCGAGGCGGTGGTTCAGACAACGGTGGGCGGGATGGTCGGGGCGATGGTCGGGCTGTCGGTGGTGCTGGTGGTGCCGTTTTTGGCGAAGTGGTTGTGGTCGTTGAACCTGCCGGCGAAGGTCCACGTGCCGTCGATTTTCCTCTCGCTGGCGGTGGCGATGACGGTGGGGGTGCTGTTCGGGTGGTATCCGGCACGTCGGGCGTCGCTGCTCGACCCGATCGAGGCGCTGCGGCATGAGTGAGCGCTTCCGGGGAAGGCGCTTCGACGCTGTGATTCGGTTCCGCCCTCAGCCAGCAGCCGACACCACTTCGACCCAAACGACGTGCAAAAGACGGATGATGGCTTCCCGGTCGCGGCCATCGTCCGGCAGCATCAGGATCTCCACCGTGGAACGAGTGACGATGGGGATGATCCTGATGTTTACCTCGACGTCAGGACGCCGGCGGCTACGCGGAGACTGGAAGCAGTTCCGTCCGCGCGATCTGGGCCAATGGCACATACACCAAATGATCGCACGTCGGTTCCGGCGCGTTCGGCACCGGGATGCCGATCTTGATGAACGTGCGCGCGAGTTGATTCATCTCTGGGTGCCGGACGTCGAGCGTTCGCCCGTCCGTAAGAATGACGCGGAAGGGCTGAAACGGCCGCTGCCGCAAGAGTTGTTGCAGTTCTTCGCGGTCCATGAATGGGGCCTCCCATTCTCGGCCTCGCGCGGAGCGACCGCAAGAAACGTCAGCCTGCCTTGCGGAGGGCGGCGTCGAACGCGCCGGGGTCGGCGATGCCGAAGTTGTCGATCTCCGCCCGGACGGCGGCCAGGTGAGCCGCGAACGCCTTGTCCGTTTCGGGGAAGGCGGGGAGCATGACCAACGCCCCGGTTTCGTGCCGGTACACGCGGGTTGGCGGAACACTGGCGTCCTGATGACAGGAGAAGCCGAGTGAGCGCAACACCCCGTCGAGTTGTCCATAGGTCGTCTCCGACCGTTTCATGATCGAGCCCCCGCTGCCGTGGCTTGCCCCTCTTGCTTGCGTTTGCGAATCTTGGCGATGGCCCGCCGATCGACCGCCTGTCGCTTCGGAACGCGCACCCGCACGGTCTTGGCGCCCTTTTTCGGAAGGCGCGTGACGTCGTCCCGGAAGTAATCCTGGACGCAGGCCCAGTACGCCCGTGCGCGAGTCGCGTCGTAGAGGACGAGAATGACCGGTGGCTTTTCCCGCGACCACAAGTGGTAGTCGCGAATGTCCACGTCGAAAACATAGTCGGGGCCGCTCTCTTCCAGGTTCTCCATCGCCTTGAACTGGAAGTAGATCGATCCCGGTTCGACGTATCCTCGCTCGTCGAAGGGGTGAACGAGAAGGTCGTAGCCGTAATCGCTGCCCAGGCGCTGAGCGGTGTGGCTCTCCCGAAGAATGAAGCCCTCCGCGTGGTGGACGCTCAGGTCGGCGATGACGTGCTGGCGCGTCCGCTGTTTGCGCGGGGCGATGGTCGAGCGTGTCATAGGTCGTGGCTTCAGGGCCCCTCGATCTCCCACCCGCATTCTACCCGACTTGTTCGAGAGGAAAGACGGAAATCGCGGTTGACCCGAGCAAGATCGCCTCGGATGCCGTCCGGCGAGGCGTTCTTCGGGCTCGCGCCGCCCGCTCAAAGTAGCGAGGTCCGTCTTGCTCCTCCGGGCGAAATGCTCCTCACCCCTACTGCCCCACCGGCAACACCCACACCGCCCGCCGCGCCGCCTCCTCGCCGTTGAGCAACAGCACCAGATCGTAGCGCCCCGGCACCGGGACGCAAAGCATCAGGCCGGGGAACGTGATCGAGTAGATCTTCAACGGGTCGATGGCGGGAAAAGGCTTTTCCCACGGCGGGCTGCCCCACACGATCCGGTCGTTTCCGTCGCGCAGTTCCAGCGCCGGGATGTAGTCGCCACGCCCCGAGGTCACCTCCAGATAGACGGCCTGGGCGGTGACGGACGGGAACTGCTTGGCGTGGATCTTGCTGGCTGGCCCGACCAGGATGTGTTCGCCGGTCCGATTATCTTCGAACAGCTCGCGGCACAACAGCAGGGCTCGCACGTTGGGCATCAACGGCTTGTGTTGCATCGCTCACTCCTCCGCAAACAACCAGCGCAAGAGCCCCTCGCCCTGGCGGTATTCCGGGATCACCACGTCCGCCCCTGCCTGCACCAACCGCTGCCGCTTCCAGGCGTTCACCCCGCCCCGGTTCTCCTCGTCGCTGGCGACCGCCACGGCAACGCCCCCGGCCTTGCGCACCTCCTCGATCTCCACGAAGCCGTCGCCGAAGCCCAGCAGTTCCGCCCTGCTCAGCCCCTCCTCGCGCACGATCCGCTCGATGATCATCTGCTTCGAGAAGTTCTTGTAGTCGTCCAGCGCCCCGTACACGTGCTCCCCAAAGTAGCCCGCCACGCCCAGCAACTCCGCCTCCTGGCGAACGTACTTCAGGTCGGTCCCGCTGGCCAGATAGAGCGCGACGCCGCGACGCTTCAGCCCCTCCAGAAAGGCATGGCTGCCCGGCACCACCCAGTCGGCCGCCTTCGCCGTGCCGTCCTGTAGCCCCGCCAGCCGCCCGCGAATGCGCTCCATCAGCAGGTCGTGGTAGCGGTGTTTGTAGTCGAGCGGTTCGAGCGGCTCGCCGCCGCGCTGGCGCACCTCCTCGGCGAGGTGGATCATCTGGTAGATCGTCTGCCGGCCGTTCAGCCGCATGACGAACTCCTCGACCTTCGCCGTCAGTTCGGGGCCCGTCTCGGGCGTGCCGGTCTGCCGCAGCACGTCCACCATCATCGGAATCATGACCTGCGGCCAGCCCTCGCGGATCAGCGACAGCGTGCCGTCGAAGTCGAACAGGGCGGAGCGGAACTGGCCGCGCGGCAGGCCGGGGCGGAGCACTTCGATTTCAGCCGGAAGCATCTTCTCGCCCTCGCCACGTCGCACATTCGGCAAGCCCGGCGCCGCCCGCACGATTCGCGCCAATTTAGGAGAGACAATGGGCGAACTGCGCCTGAAGGTAGGGGCCTTGCTTTGTTATACTGTAGGGGTGGCGTGGGGAAAATGGGCCCGACGGCCCGGTTGGCCCACCAGCGAGGCAAGCATGCGAATCGCCGAGTTCCTGGCCGAGCGGCAGGTCGCCTACGAGCCGCTGTCCCACGCGCCGGCCTTCACGGCGCAGAAGCGGGCCAAGTCGCTGCACGTCAAGGGCAGCGACGTCGCCAAGGCGGTCTTGCTGCACGGCCCCGACGGGCCGTTCCTGGCCGTCCTGCCCGCGACCCACCAGATCGATACCGCCGTGCTGGAGCGCCACCTGGGCGGGCCGGTCCGCCTGGCCCGTGCGTGCGAGGTGGCCCGCGCCTTCCGCGACTGCGAGTGGGGCGTCGTCCCGCCCTTCGGGAACCTCTACGGGCTGCCCACGCTCCTCGACGAGGCCCTCCCGCCGGACGCGCTCATCGTCCTGGCGACGCACACCCACGTCGAGGCGATCCGGCTGACGTGCCGCGACTTCGAGCGCCTCGCCTCGCCGCGCCGCCTGCGCTTCGGGGCGAGGCCAGCGTAG
>JBBSEZ010000111.1:0-24008 GCA_038239195.1 Gemmatales bacterium | reverse complement strand
GAGCGCGCCGGTCAGGTCGTGCCGCATCTGCTTGTGTTGGCCGCACAGAAAGGCGTCGTCGAGGACGAAGCGCGCATGGTCCTCGACGACGCGGAGCGCCTCGCGGGCGCGGTTGGCGGCGGCGTCGAGGACGCGCGCCAGGTCGATGCGCTCCGTCCAGTCGGTCAGGTCGAGCGGTTCGTCGAGCGGAACGGGGGGCGGGGCCGACTGCTCGATGCTCGCCTCCAGGCGGTCGAACGACAGGCCGAGCCCTTCGAGGCCCTGACGGAGTGTTGCGTCGCAGCGCAGGAGCGCCAGCAGCAGCGCCTCGCTGACGACGACAGGTTCGCCCGTCAGGGAGAAGGCAAGGTCGCGCGCCCGGCTCAGCGCGTCGAAACAGCTCGCGCTCAGGGGGAGCGTGGGGCTCGGCGGGACCGGCGCAGGCGCGACGATCTGGGCGCGGTAGCGGGCGAGGTCGAGCCCAGCCGCGGCGCAGAGGGTGGCGGCGCGGCCCTCCTCTTCTTCGAGCAGTCCTTGTAACAGGTGAAGCGGGCGCACCTCGCGTGAGCCGAGGGCGTAGCGCTGGGCAGACTCGACGGCGCGGGCGACGGCAGGGGATCGTTCTGGCAGCATGGGCGGGCCCTCCTGGGGCCCAAAGGTCCTGGCTTTTAGCAACCCGAATCCTACCGCATGGCCGGTCCTGCGCCTCCTCTTCTACTTCATCCAGCCCTTCGTGCCGAATGTGCTGGAGGGCCTTCACTTGAACTGATACGGTTGTCCAGGGAGAGTTCGATCGTATCGTCCTTGGGGTAGCGAACGAGCCGCCCGCCTGGCAAAGCGCTACCTCGTCCATCGACCTCCACCTCGACTCGGTCGGAGAAGCCAAGGTGTGGAACCACGTAGCCTACGCTGCGGAGATGGAAGCCCGCGAGCTCCCTCCGGTGCTCGGCGTCGGCAGTTTCAACCACAAGTCCTTCGCCCGACAGTTTGCGATTCCCGTTCCCGCCAGAAACGAGGTGCCCGACCCCCTGGTGTATCGCGAGGGAGACCGCATCCTCCTCCCTCCTCGCGGTTTCTTCCTCTGGCAGACGAAGGAGGAGGTGGGCACGCCCGAGTTCGATCCCCGCCTGATCTGCTTCCTCGACGGCAAGAGCACGCGGGCCCGTACCGGGCTGTTGGTCCACGTGACGGCCCAACGATTCACGCCGGATGGTGGGGAAAGGTGACGCTGGAGATTGCCAATCTCGGGCCGTTCGCGCTCGCCCTCGCGGAAGGGGATGCCGTCGCTCAGATCGTCGTGGCCGCCATCTCCAGCCCTCCGCTGAAAAAGAAGGCTACGCAAGGGATCGCGGTGGGGCAACAGGACGTGACGGGCGGGGGCCGGGCACGGCGGGAAGAAAGCCGGCCCTCGTCCCAAAGGCAAGAAGTGATCGGCCCCAACCCCCGAGGCGCGGGGCGCCCTTTCGAGCGGCCCGCCCCCCTTCCCCTCACTTCCGCGTGCTCCCCCGCTGCACCTTCACCGTCGCCCGCCCGATCGCCGTCCCGGCGGTCGCCTGCACCGTCGCGCTCACGCCGCTCCTGCTCCCGGCAGTGTAATCGCCGCTCTGGCTGACCGTCCCGCCGCCGCTCACCACCTTCCACGTAAACGTCGGCTGTTGCGCCAGCGCGATCCCGAACTGGTCGTAGGCCGTCGCGCCGAACAGGTCGTGCCCGCCGGGCACCACCGTCGAACTGTGCGCCGACACGCTCACCTTCTTCAGCGTCTGCACCACGCTCGCGCTGGCGGTGCTCGTCGTGCTCAGCCCGCTCGCATCGGCGATCGTCACCTGGAAGACGTAGCTCCCCGCTCGGTCGAACGTGACCGTGGCGTTCTTCGCCGCGTTCGTCCCGTTGGCGCTGAAGGTGGGGCTCGCGCCCGCCGGCCCGCTCAGCAGCGCCCACGTGTACGTCAGGTTCGCCTCGCCACCATCGTCAGCGCCCAGCGCGCTCAGCGCCGCCGTCGTGCCTGTCACCGTCTTCGGCGAGGCCGCCGCCGGCGTCGCCACGGTCGGGGGCGCGTTGCCCGTCCCGCTGCCGTAGCTGAAGCGGTCGGCCGCTGTCACCGCCGACAGCCCGTAGCCGAACACAGGGTTGTTGACGTTGGAGCTCTGCCCGGGCGCGTTCGCGCCCGACTCGACGCGCACGTCCACCGTGCCCGAGCCGGCGGGCACCACCACCGTCGCATGGCCGTCATCGACCACGGTGACGTTGGTCCCCGGCGTGGTGCCGAACAGCACCTGGAGATGGCCCGCAGCGCCGGAGAAGTTCTGGCCGACCACCGTGACTGTCGTCCCCGCCGAGCCGCTCGTCGCGCTGAGGCCCGTCACCACCGACGTCAGATCGACGACCTCGAAATCGCTGTAGAGCAGGCTCTTGAGGCCGTGAACGCTGTCCTGCACGTCGTTGTCGTCGAAGGTCAGCGCGAAGCCGTTGCTTGCATCGACGGAGTAGCTGGCCCCCGAGAAGAAGAAGTTGCTGCCGTTGTCCGCCAGGATCATCCCGTAGTCCTTCATCGCCTGGGCGATGATCTTCGACTCGGGGCTGAACTGCGAGACGTCCACGCTCGCCTTGAGGCGGAAGCGGGCCCCCATCGGCGGTTCGGTGGCCGGGTCGTTGTTGCCCGCGTTGGCGGTATGCGACGCGGGGTAGACGAACTGGTTGAGGACGATGCTGTTCTGGAGCGTGAAGCGGATGGCGTGATCGATGACGCCCTGTCCGCCCTGGCTGACCGGCAGCGCCTCGTCGGGGCGCACCAGGCCCGGCAGGATCGCCAGCCCGGCCGCGTCGGCCGAGGTCCAGCCCAGCGTGCGGAACTGGTTCGTCTTCATGTCCCACACGGTCTCCTGGTCCGCGTGCCACTTCCCGTCCGCGTTCTCGCTCGGGCGCGACGCCCGGTAAAACTCGTACGCGACGTTGTTGTCCACGTCGTAGACGATCAGGTGCGAGTCGCCGCGCGCATCGACCCCGGCCTTCGGCCCGTTCTGAAAATCGCCTTCGAGGACCGCGTTGGTCGGGATCGCAACGTCCTGGAGGTCGCTCTCGTCAACGTAGGCGTCGATGACGACGTGGGCCTTCGCCGCGCTGTTGCCGTGGACGACGTTGTACGGGATGCCATAGAGGTCGTTGCTGCCCTTGACGTCCTGCCCGAAGTCGGGGTGCAGCCTCCCGTCGCCGTAGTGCGTCGTGATGTTGTTGAGGATCGCGCTGGAGTTGGCCGCCACGGGGGCGTTGGTGATCTTCTGGTTCCAGGGGTTGTCGGTGGGGAAGAGCGAGTTGCCGAGCAGCGTCGGCACCGTGCGGTCTTCGAGCGCTTCGAGCGTCAGCGCCACCGTGCGAAGGACCGCGCGCCGCGACTTGGTCCCCAGGAGCTTTGCCAGGATCGAGAGCATGAGACGTGTCTCCGCAAGATACGAAACGAGATGCGCGGCGCGGCGCCCTTCGGGGCGCGCACCGTTGGCGTTTTCGGAGAGGCGAAAACGAGGGCGGTCCGGCGGGCGTTGAACGGGCCCACCGCCGGGAAGAATGGTTGCGGCCTCGGTGCCGCTGGACGGGACGGAACTTCGACCGGATAGGAGGGGGCTTGCTACGAGATGAACGGTAGAGGATAGGTAGCATGCGGGCGCGAGGGTGTCAAGGAACGAGCGCGGGAAGGGCCCCCTTGGGTGTGCAGCCCGGTGCTCGCGGTGTTCCACCCGGAGCACGAGCTCCTCTTGCCCGGAGCGCGGCCCTCACCACCGGTCGAGCAGTTCCTCGAGCTTCTGCTCTTGCCGCCTGCGGAGGCCGCGGATCATGAAAATGGCGAACAGGGCCGCAAGGCACGAGAGCCCCCCGCCGAGGGCCCCCGCCACGGCCCCGATCTCGAACGCCTCGCGGCCCTCGGCGAGGGCCGCGCGGACGGCGACCTGGTTGACGAAGTTGGAGAGGAGCCAGAACGTCCACCAACCGCCGACGATGCCCGAGCCGGACGTGCGCTGCCAGCGCGGCCCATCCTCCTCGTCGAGCTGGGGGGAGCTGGCGCGCCACATCTCCTGGGCGATCTGGCAGGGGCGCCACAGGTTGAGGATGGGGACGAAGAAGGCCCCCGCCGCCCAGGCCGGCGAGTAGCGCAGCCCGCGGACGCCCAACTCGCGCAGGTTCGCGTAGCTGCGGTACATCCACGTGCAGAAGACCACGGCGGTGCCGAGGTAGACGAGCCCGGCCAGGCAACCGAAGGCGACGAGTGGATCGAGGTCGGGGGCCTGCCCGGCACCAAGCTGTTTCGGCGGGTTGTTCAGGCTGATCGCATCGACGGCGAGGGTCACGAAGCCCATCGCGACGTTGAGGGCCAGCAACACGACCAGCGTCGTCGAGAGCCCGGCCCCGGGCAACGCCTCGGGCAGCCGCGGGCGCCAGTCGTCCAGATCGTCCCACCCCTCCCGGGGGCGCTCCCAGGTCGGCGTGCGCGGCTCGTCGCCGTAGCGGTCCTCTCGGCCCGGCGCGCGAGCCACGGAGGGCTCGCTCTGAAATCCGCCCGCCGCCGGAGCGGCTGGCGGGCCTTCGGGGCGAGCCTTGAAGACCTCCCCACAGCTGGGGCAACGCACCTCTTGCTCGATGACGTTCTCGGGCAGTTGAAGGCGTCGGCCGCACGCGGGGCAGGGACAGACGTCGTTCACGGAGGCCTCCCGGCAAATAGCGCACACGGCAGGCTGCCGGGCCGCTCGGTGCCGCAGCGGGATACGCCAAGACGGCGGACGCTGGCCTTATTGTGGGGAATAGCAGACCGTGCGGCGAGGGAGCGGCGCGGAGGCGGGCGCCGGACAGCGAGCGCTCGGCGATCGAGGGCCCGCAGCAAGGCGGCCCTTCCGGCTCCTTGAGACGACGTCGTTGCCGACACGGCGCGCTGGGAGCAGGCGGACACGTCCAGCCCGCCGAACCGGCAGTGAACTTCCGAATAGTTTCCGTCCCCTCCCCGACAAGTCAAGATAGGAGTAATCTACCGCCGAGGTGCTGACCGATGGGCGAACAGGAGACCAACGCGATCAATCGAGGCGGATCGCCGGGAGAGCAAGGCGCTTCGCACGTTGCCCGCGTCCGCTTCGATTACCTCAAGAGCGCCGCCTTTCGCGTGCTTCACGCGGACGGCGTCATCGGCGGGATCACGCCTCGCCTCGACGTTCACGTGGACTTCTGGAGTGAGCGATTCGCCATCCCCCAGCAAGTCGTCCACGAGTTGACGAAGGACGGGTTGCTGGGCGAAGAGGTCGAAGAAGAACGCAAATCGAGAGATGCGATCGTCCGCGAAGTCGAAGCAGGCGTCGTCATGGACCTTGAAGTGGCCCGCTCCTTCAGGGATTGGTTGAGTGAGAGAATCGCTGAAATTGAGCGCCTTCTTGCGGAGAGAAAGCCAAACTCATGACTCATCCACGCTTGTACTCTGCTTCCATCGCCGCCAGCGCCACCGGCCAGGCGCCTGGCCACCGAGGCGCGACGCCGCTGGTGGTCCCTCCTTCTGCCGCAAAGGCGGCGTCCGCCTCCCACCGGTACGATCGTCGTCCGGAGAATGGCAACGATGCGCCCACGCTGGCGATCCGGTTCCAGCAACTGGTTCGCACCTGGAAAAAGGCCGTGGCCTTCTGCTCCTCCACGACCGAGCAAGCCACTCACCCGGCCTACCAGCAGATCATCGGCATGGGGCGGGAGGCGATACCTCTGATCGTTGCGGAGTTGAAGAGAGAGCCCGACCACTGGTTCTGGGCTTTGAAGGCCATCACCGGGGAAGACCCCGTTCCAGTGTCGGGCAGAGGAAAGCTCGACAAAATGACCGCGGCCTGGCTTCGCTGGGCAGAAGATCGCGGGTACTGAGTTTGAACCATGGACGACCTTTTCCCGCTCCTGCGAAGCGAAGGGTTTACGCCCACGAGCGTCGCCACCGCCGCGTACAACTGCATTGCATGGGCTGCCGGGGCCACCGACGCCTGGTGGTGGCCCGATCCGGCGTTTACCCACCACTGGCCTCTGGATGTTCCACGCACTGCCACGCTCTCCGCGTTCTTCGCCGCGTTCGCGCTCCTGGGATACGAACCGGCCGACCACGGCGAACTGGAGCAAGGGCATGAGAAGGTAGCTTTCTACGCTTTGAACGGCGCGCCTCAGCATGCCGCGAGGCAACTGCCCGATGGCACCTGGACAAGCAAGCTCGGCCCGAACATCGACATTGCCCACACGCTCCGAGGGCTGGAAGGGCCTGCGTACGGGCAAGTCGCCGGCTTCATGAGAAGGGCCTTGGTAAGCGCGCAACAAACCTGCCCATCCGGGATCGCGTAAGCGAGCATCTCCCCTGGCTCCTGCATTTCCTCTTGAGCTCGCCGCCGCCATCCGCGAACATCGCATCTGGGGAAGCCTCTCGCCTGCGCAGGATGCCTGCCGGGGGGAGCCTTCAGGCCGACTGCGGAGGCATTGCACTTGGCAACTTCCAACGACGATTTCACCCTCGGGGTGGAAGAGGAGTATCAGATCGTCAACCCGACGTCCCGCGAGCTCCGCCCCCGCGCGGCGCGCATTCTGCCCGACGCGCGGGAGTCCGTGGGGGACGAGGTCACCAACGAGCTCTACCTGTCGCAGATCGAGATCGGCACGCCGGTCTGCCGCACCCTGGGCGAGGTGCGCGCCGAACTGGTCCGCCTGCGGCGCGCCCTGGCCGAGGCGGCCCAGCGCAACGGCAGCCGCATCGCCGCCGCGGGGACTCACCCGTTCTCGCGCTGGCAGGACCAGGCCCTGACCCCCAAGGATCGCTACCGCGGGATCGCGGACGACTTCCAGCAGCTCGCGCGCGAGCAGATCGTGTTCGGCTGCCACGTCCACGTCGGCATCGCCGACCGCGAGGCCGCCATCCAGGTGATGAACCGGGCGCGGCCCTGGCTCGCGCCGCTGATCGCCCTGGCGGCCAACTCTCCGTTCTGGCAGGGGGTGGACACCGGCTACGCCAGTTACCGCACCGAGTTGTTCCAGCGATTCCCCACAACGGGCACGCCCAACGCCTTCGCCTCGCGCGCCGAGTACGATGAACTGGTCGCGGACCTCGTCGCCGTCGGCATGATCGAGGACGCCTCGAAGATCTACTGGGACGTTCGCCCGTCGTCCCACTTCGAGACGCTGGAGCTCCGGGCCACCGACGTCTCGATGACGGTGGACGAGGCGGTGATGATCGCCGGGCTGTGCCGGGCCCTGGCGAGGGCGTGCCACGAGGCGCACCGGCGCGGCGAACCAGGGCCCCGTGCCAGGCCCGAGCTCCTCCGCGCCGCCAAGTGGCACGCTTCGCGCTATGGGCTCGACGGCGTTCTGATCGACGTGGAGGCTCGCCGCGCCGCCCCGGCGGGCGAAGTGGTCGAGGGGCTACTGGCCTTCGTACGGCCGGCCCTGGAGGGCGCGGGCGAGTGGGACGAGGTCTCCGCTCTGGTCCGCCAGACGGTCGCCCGCGGCAACGGCGCCCGCCGCCAGCGCGAGGCGTTCGCCCGGGCCGGCCGGTTGGAGGACGTCGTGGACCTGATCGTCGCGGAAACCTCGCCCGAGGCCTGATCGATGGGCGCGCGAGGGCAACTGCGGCCCTTTGGAGGCCCCGGCGTGCCGAGCAAACGAACCCGCTACGCCCCGCTCCTCATCCCCGAGAGCTTTGGGGTTGGTCTGGCTCGTCGCCCGGCCGACTGGGCGCTGCGCTCCGTCATCGCCGACTGGCTGGAGGACAACGGCGACGTTCTGGGGGCCGAGTGCGTGCGCTGGCAGGTGCAGAATCGCAAGCGGCCGGATCGCTCCTCGTTTTACGAGCCGGAAGGAAAATGGGCCTGGTGGGCTCTGTTCCCTCCAAGGCCCTGGGACACGGACCGGCCGTGCGGCCGCGACGTGCCGGAGCCGCTGTGGAACAAGCTCCCGCCGAAGACCAATGAGTTCAGCGGGGCCCGGGCGTATGCGACTCAGGCGGACGCGGAACATGCCTTACGGGTGGCCTGGGGCCGGCTCACCCCCCGGCAGCGGACGGCAGTCTGGGCCTGGCCGAAGCCCGCCGGCCGAAAGAAGCCGGACCGTTGAGCCGGCGACGGTCGCCCTGTCCATGACGCTCAGGCGCGGCGGACCAAAGACGTTGCAAGTCCTTGAGGGTGGGCAGGAGGACACGCGACGCCCTCTCCGCGCCAGGAAGGGCACCTGCGGCGATTCGCGTCGAGGTTGCTAGCCCGCGTCGCCGGGGGGCCATAGCGTAAAGGGAGGTCGTCCCGTGGTCAGGGAGAGTATCGAAGCATGTCCCTCGCGCGAAGGTCTTTGCTCCTCGCTCTCGCGGTAACGGGCCTGGCCGGGCTCCCGGCCACGATGCACGCGGCCGCCCCGCCGGCCCTGCCCCGCTTCCCCGTTTTGAGCAACGAGTCGCCACTGCCGAGGACGCAAGCAGCGAACGGAGCGCCCGACTGGCGCTCGTGTGCGACATTTTCGGCAACCCTTTCCGCCCCGCTCCGGTCGATCCAACCTGGCGCACCTCCGACGTGTTGGCGCTGGCGGAGGCGGCCTACGAACAGCGGTCCTTGCCTTCGGGGGCGCTGGACAGCGCTGTCCTCGCCGTCCTCGCAGACGCCCTGGAAGAGGCCGGCTGCACGGGCTCGATCCTCGACCACTTCCGGGGCCCCGGTCCTCACGTTCGCGGGTGTCACGCCCTCGACGCCATCCTCGCCAGGGAGTGAGCCGGCCGACCTCGAAGGTCGCATGCCTGGCCGGCGCCTGGAGGTCCTCGAGCGCCGAAAACCCA
Source organism: Gemmatales bacterium (assembly GCA_038239195.1). Taxonomy (GTDB): domain Bacteria; phylum Planctomycetota; class Planctomycetia; order Gemmatales; family Gemmataceae; genus JBBSEZ01. Next base: position 15,223 of record JBBSEZ010000111.1, on the reverse strand, counting down.
GGGCCCTGGCGCAAGTCCGCTCCTCATCTCGCGTTTCCCTCGGGCAGCAGGTAGAATGCCCTCGGCGCTATTTTCCCGTCTCCCTTCGGGGGCACCGACATGGACCTGAGCGAGCCCGACGTGCGTTTGAACCAGATCGCCACGCTCTGGACGCTGCTGCGCCAGGCGCATGACGGGGCCGACGAGGGCGCGCACGAGGCCCGCCGTGTGCTTTTGGAGCGCTACGGCGGAGCGGTCAAGCGCTACCTGCTCGGCGCCCTGCGCGACGCCGACGCCGCCGCGGAACTGGCTCAGGAGTTCGCCTACCGCTTCCTGCACGGCGACCTGCGCGGCGCCGACCGCGAGCGCGGGCGCTTCCGCGATTTTGTCAAGGGCGTGCTGTTCCACCTCGTGGCCGACTACCACAAGCGCAAGAAACGGCAGCCCGCGGGGCTCTCCCAGGACGTCCCCGAGCCCGCCGTCGAGTGCGCCCTCGCCGCTCAGCGCGACGAGGCCTTCCGGCAGAGTTGGTGCGACGAACTGTTGGCGCGTGCCTGGTTGGCCCTGGAGGCCTCCGAGAAGGCGAGCGGCCAGCCCTTCTACACGGTGTTGCGCTTCCGGGCCGACAATCCCGACTTGCCTTCTCACGACATGGCGGAGCGGTTGAGTGGCCCTCTCGGCAAGGAGCTAACCGCCGCGGGGGTGCGCAAGACGCTGGAGCGGGCGCGCGATCGGTTCGCCGACCTGCTGCTCGACGAGATCGCCCAGGCGCTGGACGCGCCAACGCCCGAGCGATTGGAGGAGGAACTGATCGACCTGGGGCTGCTGGAGCATTGCCGGCCCGCCCTGGAGCGCCGCGGCGGGACGGACTGAACTTCCCTGCCCCACCGGAAGAAAGAGGCCGTCATGCGAGAGCGACTCATGGCCGAGAGCAAGCCGCGCGACGAGCGGAGCACCATGCTGCCCGAAGACGAGGGCTGGACGGTGACCGCCGTTGCCCCACCCTTCCGCGCCCCGGTCGCCGCGGGCGACAAGCCCTCCTCGTCTCCCCACCTCCTCGGCCTGCCGGCGCCCGGCCAGCGCCTCGACGACTTCGAGTTGCTGTCGGTCCTGGGCACCGGCGCCTTCGCCAAGGTCTACCTGGCCCGTCAGGTGTCGCTGGGCCGGCACGTTGCCCTCAAGGTGTCGCGCAACCGCGGGCAGGAAGCGCGCACCCTTGCCAGCCTCGAACACGACCACATCGTCCACGTCTTCTCCGAGGTCGTCGATGGCGAGCACGACCTGCGCCTGATGTGCATGCAGTACGTCCCCGGCACGACTCTCGAAAAGGCAATCGAGGTGCTGGCCGGGCGCCCCGACTGGAGCGGCCGGGACTTCCTCGCCGCCCTCGATGGCCTGAGCCAGCAAACGACCGCTCTCGACCTCGCCTCGCTGCGCGACCGCGAGTTGCTGGCCGACAGCGACTTCGTCGAGGTGGGCTGTTGGATCGGCGCCCGGCTCGCCGAGGCCCTTGCCCACGCGCACGCGCTGGGCGTGCTGCACCGCGACGTCAAGCCGGCCAACGTCCTGCTCAACCGCTACGGCCGGCCCCTGCTCGCCGACTTCAACGTCGCCCGTCCCGCCGCCGAAGAGGGCGCCGGCCCCACCGAGTCGGCGCTGGGCGGGACGCTTGCCTACATGGCCCCCGAGCACCTCGACGCCATGAGCCCCGAGAGTGGAGTGTCGCCCGAGGTCGTAGACGTCCGCTCCGACGTCTACTCGCTCGGCGTCGTACTGTTCGAGCTGTTCGCCGGGCGGGCCCCGTTCGAGCCGGTGGTGCCTTTGCAGCCGTGCAGGGCCGCGGACTTCCTGCGCTGGTGCGCCCAACAGCGCAGGGCCGGCGCGCCTTCGCTGGCCGAATGGGCGGCCGTCCCGCCGGCGCTCGATCGCCTGGTGCGCCGCTGTCTGGCACCCGAGCCGCGCGACCGCTACCAGAGCGCGGCCGAGCTGGCCGCCGCGCTGGAAGGGTGCCGCGAGTTGCGCCGCATGGAGCGCGAGCTGCCGCCCGGCGGGGCGGTCACGCGCTGTACTCTGCGCGCCCCGTTCCTGATGGCCGGGGTGTTGGTGGTGTTGCCGCAGGTGCTCGGCAGCCTCGTCAACATCTCCTACAACGCCCTGCGCATCCAGCTCGCGCCGGAGCAACAGGTGGTCTTCCGAAACGTCGTCCTCGCCTACAACGCCATTTTCTACCCGCTGTGTACGTTCCTCCTGTTCCGGCAGGTCGCCGCCGTCTTCCGCCCCTGGCGCCGGCTGGCGGGCACGGGCCCGATCGCGGCCGAGGAGGTCGCCGAGGCGCGGCGGCGTGCGCTGCGGCTGCCCGTCTGGGCGATCGGGATGGCGTGCCTGGGCTGGCTGCCCGGCGGGATCGTCTTTCCCCTGGCGCTACACGCATTCGCCGGCCCCGTCCGCCTGGAGGTGTTTCAACACTTCCTGGTGTCGTTCGCCCTCTCGTGCCTGGTCGCCATGACGTACTCGGTTTTCGCGGTTCAGTTCGTGGTGCTGCGCGTGCTCTACCCGCTGCTGTGGCTGGACGTGCGGTCGCCGCGCGAGGCGGCTCGCAAAGAAGTGGGCGGGGTCGAGGGCAGGTTACGCCTGCTCCAGTTCCTGGCGGTGCTGATCCCGCTGGCGGGCGCAACGCTGCTGCTGGGCGTCGGACCGGAGGAACTCAGCGCCAGCAGTTACCCCACGTTCCGTCTGCTGGTGACGGCGCTGATGGCGCTGGGCATGGGCGGGCTGGGCATGGCCCTCCTGGTCAGCGGCGAACTGGGCCGCACGCTGACCGCCCTGACGGGGGCCCGCGCCAGGGGCGGCCCGTGAGGCCGCGCTCGCGCATTTCATTCAACTCGGCACGCCGGCATGGTCGATACAGAGGGAGCAGTCCTTATTCGCCCTCCGACCCGATCGGCCTTCTCCCAGCGTGCCCATGCAGCCCATTCCGCGAATCCCCGGCTATCATCTGCTGGCCCGCCTCGGCGGGGGGCCGATGACGACCGTCTACGAGGCGCGCGACGCCCAGAGCAGCGCCCCCTGCGCCCTCAAGGTGGTGCGGCCCGAGTGGGACGACCAGGAGACGGCCATCAAGCTGTTGCAGCGCGAGGCGCGAGCCGGGCTGACGGTGCGCCACCCGCACCTCGTCCACGTCGCGCACGCCCAGGTGTTGCACGAGCCGCACTACCTCGTCATGGGCTTGCTGCCGGGCGAGCCCCTGCGACGGCGCCTGCGCCGCGACTACCGCCTGCCGGTCGCCGACGCGGTGTGGGTCACGCGCCAGATGGCCGAGGCGCTGAGCTCGCTGCACGCGGCGAACTTCCTGCACGGCGACGTCAAGCCCGACAACCTGCACCTCATCGACGACGGTACCGCCGTGCTGATCGACCTGGGCTTCGCCCATCGCCCCGGCGAGAACGCGGGCTTTCTGCGCGCCGGCTACGTGCTGGGCACGGCCAACTATCTGGCGCCGGAACTGTGCGACGAATTGCCGACCGACGGCATGCCGAGCGACGTGTTCAGCCTGGGGGTGACGCTTTTCGAGATGCTGACGGGCCGGCTGCCCTACCCGCCCGGCTCGCTGCGGCAGACGTTCCGCCGCCACCGCTGCGACCCGCCCGCCGACCTGCGCCAGCTCGCCGGCCCGCTGCCGGCGGCGCTGGTGGCGCTGGTGGGGCGCATGCTGGCCAACCGGCCGGAAGATCGGCCGAGGGCCGGGGTCGTGGTGCAGAAGCTGATCGAGTTGGAGATCGCGGCGCTCAAGGGCCGGCGCGGGCGGCGCGCGGGATGAGAGGGGCGAAACGCCGGTAGCCCCCGCGAGCCGAGCGAGGCCCGTCTGGTCCTCGCGTCGCCGCCAAACAACGCGACGTCCTGGGCACTGCGGGGGCCGCTCGGCTCGCGGCACCTACCTGTCTCACGTCAAGTCCTCCTCCGTATTCAGGTCGTTCTCGGTGAACAGCGTGAAGCCGAGGCGGTCGAGCGTCTGGGCGGCCGTCTCGTGGTCCTCGACGTGCAGCGCGAGGGCGGAATGGCCGCGCGGGCCGATGAGCAGCGGGTAGGCGTAGTGAATGCTGATCTCGGCGCTGAGCAGCGCCTTGCAGATGGTCAGCAACGGCTGGGTGCTGTCGGGGAGCTGGACCACGAGCAGGTCGCTCTCGGTGATGGGGAGCTTGGCGCGGTCGAAGATCTCGCGGGCGCGTTCGGGGTCGCTCAGCACCATGCGGATGATGGCGCAGTCGGCGGAATCGACCACAGTGAGCGACACGATGCGGATGTCGGTCGTCTCGAAATGGCGGACCACCGACAGCAGGTTGCCCACGCGGTTCTCGACGAAGACGTTGTACTGGCGGACGCTCGGCCAGTCGCGCCCGCGCGCCGTCGCAAAGTCGATGGTCGATCCGGAGTCTTCGCCTTGCTCGCTCATTCTGGTCCCCTCGGGATGATCAACTCGCCCCCTCAGTTTACGGCAGCGCCCGGCGGGTGGTCAATTCCCTTCTCGCGGCGCTTGCCCGCCTTCCGGCCGATGGGTAGAGTGAGAGCTTCGCTGGAGTGGCGGAATCGGCAGACGCATCGGACTTAGCGGACCTGAGCACCAGGGCAGGAAACTCCCTGAGTGAATTCGGTCGAAGTCGGGGAAACCTTGCACGGCAGCGTGTGTGGCAATCCCGAGCCAAGCTTCTTTCTGAGAGTGGCGCCTCGCTCGAACGTCGGACGTCTCAAAGGGGCGGCATCCGGCGCTACACCGAGGAGGACTTGCGGCGAGTTGCCGCATGCCGTTCTTCGTTTCGCGCAGTGAGGAGCAACCATTCACGGCCGAAACTCGAGCTCTCGTGTCCAAATTGCCATGCTCTGCCGGGCAATTACAGAGGCAGGAAGAAGAAGGTGTAGAGACTTGGTGGCCGAGGCCTAAAGGGGACACCCAGGGCCAAGGGAAAGTCCAGACCACAAACCGCCGCGGGGACACCTGGACGGGTGGCGAAAGCCATGGTGGTACGAAAATCCGAAGGGGCGCAAGCCCCGTGAGGGTTCAAGTCCCTCCTCCAGCACTTCGCGGAACGGGAGCTCGCCCCGACGTACCTGACGTCTTTTCGGCAAGGAGTGCCCATGTCGCAGCCCCGCAACTGCCTCCCCTCGCCCCGGCCGAGCCACGCTCCCAGCCTGTCGCCCCAGGCCAACAGCACCGGAGGACAACCATGCTGATCCTGCCGCGGAGGAGAGGGGAGAGCATCACCATCGCCGACGACGTCACCGTCACCGTGATCGAGGTTCGCGGCGACAAGGTGCGCCTCGGCATCGTCTGCCCCCCCGGAATCGCCGTCCACCGCCAGGAGGTGTGGGCCGCGATCCATCCCACGCCCGAGCTGCCAGGGGTTGCGGAGGAACGCGCGTGGCTCGCCTGCACGAGCCCACAGGAGATGCTGACGCTGCTGCTCGGCAAGGTCAGCGACCGCAAGTTGAGGTTGGTCGCCTGCGCCTGCTGTCGCTCCGTTTGGCAGGCGATGCCCGAAGATTGCCGCCGGGTGGTCGAACTGGCGGAGCGCGCCGAGGATGACCCCTCCGCCCTGCCCAAGGTGGAGGCAATCTGGGACCGGATGCAGAGAACGAGCGCCTTTCCTCCGGTGGGCAGCCGGGACGGCGCCGCGTATGCCGCCGCCCGGTATGCCTCCACGTCGGACGGCAGAGCGGCGGTGCTCGCCGTTCAGTCCCTCGATGCTCTCCCCGACGCCTCAGCCCGGCAATGCGGGCTGCTCAGGGACGTGTTCGGCCCCCGCCCTTTCCGCCCGATCTCGGTCGAGGCATGCTGGCTCACCTCGGACGTGGTCGGCATAGCCCGGGCCGCCTACGAGGACCGCGAATTCGACCTTCTGCCGATCCTCGCCGACGCCCTCCAAGAGGCCGGCTGCGCCGAGCCGGCCATCCTCGCCCACTGTCGCGAGTCGGGCGATCACGTGCGCGGCTGCTGGGTGGTCGATCTCCTCACCGGGCGGGAGTAGCGGCGCGATGGAAGGCGATCCGAGACCACCGTCCCCGGCGCGCCGGCGCATTCCCCTGCTGGTGAAGGTGGCCTACACGGCGTTCGTCGCCGTCCTGGTGCCCTTCTACTGGGACTTTTACGGGCCCGCCAACTTCCTCTGGTTCTGCGACCTCGCCCTACTGCTGCTGGTCGTCGCTCTATGGTTGGAGAGCAGGTTCCTGGCGAGCATGCAACTCGTTGCCGTCCTGCTGGCTTCGCTGATCTGGCTGGCCGACTTCCTCACCCGGCTGGTCACGGGCGCCTTCCCGATCGGCTGGACGCGCTACATGTTCCGGGACGACGTCCCGCTGGGGATCCGCGCGCTGTCGCTCTACCACGGCTGGCTGCCGTTCCTGTTGCTGTGGGTGGTGTGGCGGCTCGGCTACGACGGGCGCGCCTGGGTCGCCCAGTCGCTGCTGGCGTGGGCGGTGCTGCCGGTGTGCTATCTCTTCACCGACCCGGTCCGCGCCCTCAACGGGGCGTTCGGGCCGAGCGGGCAGCGGCCGCAGGAGTGGGTGGCGCCGTGGCTGTGGCTGGCGTTCGTAATGGTGTTCTACCCGGTGGGGGTGTTCCTGCCGACGCATCTCGTGCTGCGGTGGGCGTTCCGGCGCAGGAGGGCGACGGAGACTTGAGGGGGGCCTGGCGCCCGCCCGCGACACGGTCCGGCAAGGGCCCCTCAGCCCAGCAACTCCGCCCTCACTCTCCCCGGCCCCGCGATGGGGGTGGGCCGCCCGAGCCGGTCCGCGATCGACGTCTGCGGGTCGAAGCCCAGCAGGTGATAGATCGTCGCCAGCACGTCCTTCGGCGAGATTGGCGTGTCGATCACGTCGCCCGCGATGCGGTCGGTCCGCCCGACGACCTTGCCCGCGGCGATGCCTCCGCCGGCGAACAGCGAGGAGTAGGCCTGCGACCAGTGATCGCGGCCGCCCCCGTTGGCGTGCGAGAGCCTCGGCGTGCGGCCGTGCTCGGTGATGCACGCCACCAGCGTCTCGTCCAGCATCCCGCGCGTCTCCAGGTCGGCGAGGAGCGCCGCCAGCCCCCGATCGAGCCCGGGCAGGAGCTGTTCCTTCAGCCGGGGGTAGTGGTGGTAGTGCGTGTCCCAGGCGCTGTTGACCGATCCGAACTCGTCCCAGAAGACGGTTACGAACCGCGCCCCCGCCTCCAGCAGGCGCCGGGCCGTCACGCACGACTGCCCGAACAGCGTCATCCCGTAGCGCTCGCGCACCGCCGCCGGCTCGCGCTCCACCTCGAGCGCCTCGGCCGCGTGCCGCGACGCGAGCAGCGACAGCGCCACCCGCTGGTAGTGATCGTGGCCTTCATGCGCCTCGCGGGCGCCAACCCTTCGCCGGGCCTGCTCCATCTGTCCGAGCAGCGACGAGCGCCGCTCCAGCCGGTCCAGCGTGATCTCGCTCGGCCGACTCTCCGCCGCCGAGAAGCGGAACCGATGGCCGGGCTGGATCCCGCCGTAGGGGTCGAGGCAAGTCGTCACCTTGCCGTCGAACTCGTAGCTGGCCGCCCGCGTGGCCTCGCCGGCGAACTCCGCCCAGATGGGATCGTATTTGGGCCCCAGGAAGGCGCCATACGGCCCGCCGTTGCGCGAGGGGTGGGGCCGACGCGAGCTGAGCAGCCACGGGAGCGCGACGTTGCGCGGCACCAGGGGCGCCTTGGCCCGGGCCCCCCGCGCGCGCTGGTCTTCGAGGTAATCCACCACGGAGCCCACGTACGGCCAGTGCTTCGGGTCTTTCGCGTTGAGTTGCGTCGGAATGTCGATGGTGGGCGTCGAGGTCAGCGAGTAGGCGGAGGCATGGATCGGGTAAGGGTGCGTCATCGAGCGCACCACGGTGGCGCGGTCGATGACCTGCGCAAGGCGCGGCAGCAGCTCGCAGAGGTGCAGGCCGGGCACGCGCGTACGGATGGCCTTGAGTTCGCCGCGCACCTCGACGGGGGCGTCGGGCTTGACGTCGAACGTTTCGAGCTGGCTGGCAGCGCCGAACAGGTAGATGAGGATGCACCGCTTCGCCTTGCCGAAAGACCGGGGGCGCGGGCCGGGCGCCTCCGCGGCGGCCTCGCGGCGCAACAGATCGCCCAGGGCCAGGCCAGAGCCTTGCAGCGCCCCCACACGGAGAAAGTCGCGGCGCGTCAGCCGGTCGCAGAGGGACTTCGCCGAACCGAGCACGCGAATCATGGGTGTCGCCTCCTGCATCGCTCGTACATCCGGCTCATGCGGCGAAGACGTCCGCCACCGCCATCTGCCATCCCGGAACGGCGGGCTCGGCCTCCGCCTGCTCGCCCCGGCGATACGTCACCGGCTGGTCGGGGGCCGTGGTCTTGTAGACGGCGACCGTTTCGGCCTGCGGATCGACGTCCCACACCACAAGGGTGCCGGCAGCGAAGTAGTCCGCGCGTTTGGCAGCGAGGTCGGCCTCGGCCGCATCGCCATGGTCGTTCTCGCTGCGCACCTCGACGGCAAACGTCGGGGCGCCTTCGACGAACCGCATCCGGTTTGCCGGCCGAGGGCCGACGCGGTAGGACGCATCCGGGGAGAACGATTCGCGCCCCGAAGGGAGCTCGGGAACGGCGTAGCCGATGCCGTCGGCGTGAGCAAACCCGCGCCCCGCAGCTTTCGCGTACAAGCGAAGGCTGACGAAGATTTCTTCTGCCACTGCGGTGGGCAAATCACCGGACGCCATGAAGCGAACGATCCTTCCTCCGATGAGTTCGGCCTTGCCTTCCTCCCGATAGAGGTCGTCCAGCGTGGCGCGCGTTGCGGAAACGGACGTCATGGGGACACTCCTCGGCCGATTGCTCGTCTACTTCTCTGCGCCGCCTCCATCAACCCGTGAAAACACGCGGCTCATGGGTGTTTCTCTCCGCCCCTCTCCCCACCTGCCGCAGCCAACCTCACGGCGCCCCAACGCACAAGGCGATGGCAGCAGCGATCTCATCCACTTGAGTCGCGGACGCCTCCCCCAAAAAGCGGACGAAGCGCGTTTCGGACACCGACTTGGTTTGAAAACAGTCGGCCCCCGAGCCCTTGGCGAGACCGTTGGTCGGCGACGCCGGCAATTCCACGAACCAGGGGAAACTGGCGAATTGGGGCTTCCAGTCCGTTACGGGGACCACTATCCGCAAAGGCAACCGACCCATCGTATCGACGCTGAGGACGACTGCGGGGCGGGCCTTCCGGATTTCAGCCCCCATCGCGGGGTCAAAATCCACCAGCCAGATTTCACCTCGTCTCGGTGCTGGAACTGTCGCCATACAGGTCGTCCTTGTCGAAGGCCTCGAACGCCGTCAACTCGGCGTTGGTGCGGTATTCCTGCTCGGCGAACGCCGCCGCGGCTTCCAGAATGGCATTTCGCTCTGCCGAAGGGAGCTGTAGTAACTCCGCAGCCGTCCACCTCCCGACCTTCGCCTTCATCGGCTTGCCTCCCCCCTCGCCCCGCCTGACCACGGCACCGCCTGCGCCCCTCCATCAACCCTTGAACCGGCTACACACCGGCCCGCACGGCGGCCCGCTCGACTGGCACCCGCCCATCGGCAGCGCCGCGGCCGTCTTCGGCCGGCCAGGCACGCTCAACTGTTGCTCCAGCTTCTCGCTCTTGCACTGCGGGCACTCGGCCTTCTCGCCGCCGAACACCAGCGCCTCGAACTCGTGCGCACACTCTCGGCAAGCATACTCGTACAAAGGCATGGTCTCGCTCCTCCTTCGGTTTCCACTCAACTGCGCTGGCGCTTCAACACCTCGCTGGCGCGCAGCAACACCTGCCGCTCGTGCTCCGTGAGGTTGTCCTTGCCGACCAGCGAGATCTTCTCGAGGATCAGGTCCACCTCCTCGCGCAGTCGCGCCAACTCCGACTGGTTCGCCGTCGCGGCCACGGCCACGGGGGCCGCCGGCTCGTCCTCGCGGTAGATGCGCAAGCTCGGCGACGCCCGCCGGCGCCGCCAGCCGCGCACCGAGCTCAGCCAGCCGGTCAGCGTCAGGTGGGCCTTGTAGTAGGCGAAGCCGAACGCCGCCCCGCCGAGGTGGGCCGAGGAGGCGATGTTGTTGCCCTCCGGCCTGCCGAAGAGGTTGAGGGCGTCCTTGGCGACCATGAACACGACCAGGCCCCAGATTGGCACGGGGACCACGAAGAACAGGTAAATGATCTGTCGCGGGTAGTGCAGGGCGAACAGGACCATGACGGCCGTCACTGCCCCCGAGGCGCCCAGGGCGAGCTTGCCGTGCAGGCCGACCTCCGCCGCGGCGACGAAGACGATGCTGCTGAGCACCGCCGAAACCAGGTAGAAGGCCAAGAACTCGCGCGGGCCGTAGTCCTCTTCGACCTGCTGACCGAACCACCACAGGAACAGCATGTTGAACACGATGTGAAACAGCGAGTCGGGGCTGTGCAAAAAGGCGCACGTCAGCAGCCGCCAGACCTCGCCGCTCAGCACCTTATCGACGTTGAGCAGCAGGGCGTCGGTGAACGGCTCCACCGGGCGGCGCCCCGGCACGCGTTCCACCGTCACCATCTGCACGATGAAGCAGACGATGTTGATGGCGATGAGGTATTTGCAGATTTTGCCGCGCTCGACGAACGACCCCAGGAAGCTGGGGCCCTCGCGGCGATAATAGTCGCGGTCGTAGATGCCCATGGCGTTCTCTGCGGCTCCGGCGAGCGGTCGGTACGCGGGAAGCGCCTCGCGGCGCCTTCCCTTCCTTGTACCACAACCCCGCGCCGGGGGCAAAGACCTGACCAGCAAAACGCGCGCCCCCGGCTCGCCCTACCCGGCCCCTTCGCCTCCGATAGAATCATTCCGCACTCTCTCCCGCGCAAAGGGGCGCCTTCATGGCCAACGAATGGTTCTACACCCGGGACGGCCAGCCGTCGCAGGCCCCGGCCACGTCGGCGCAACTCCAGCAGCTCGCAACCGGCGGGCAGTTGCTGCCGACCGACATGGTCTGGCGCGAGGGCATGGCCAACTGGGCGCCTGCCAGCTCCATCAAGGGCCTCTTCGCCACTCCCAAAGCTGCTGCCGAGCCGGTCCCTGCCGTGGAACAGCCCGGCCGGCGCACCCCCGTTCCGCCCACTCGAGCCCAGCCGGCCCGCGAGGCAGCCGTCCCCGACTTCCCCATGCCCACGGCCGATCCCCCGCGCCGCGCCGCCTCCTCCGCTGGCCCGCCCGGCTTGCACCCCTTGCTGGTGCTGCTCCTCTCCGTCGTCACCCTCGGCGGGTTTGGCCTCTACTATGCCTATCGCGTCTGCAAGGCCTTTCCGCCCAAGGGCGCCCGCCGCGCCGACGCCTCCGGCAAACCGGCCGGCAGGCCGCGCCACCCGCTTGGCGTCATGCTACTCGCCTACCTTACCCTGGGCTTCTCCTTCTACTTCTGGGTCGCCAACGTCCTGCGCGAGTGCGGCGAGTACACCGGCCGGCGCGACTTCCACCCCCGCACCGAGCTAACGCTCATGCTCCTCTTTCCGCCCTACGCGATCTACGTTGCGGTCTTCCGCCTGCCCATCCTCCTCCGCGCCACCCTCGCCCAGGCCAACGTGCCCGAGCCGGTCGGGCTCAACAGCGCCGTCGTCTTCCTCAATCCCCTGCTCTTCCCCGTCCTCCCGCTGCTCGCCATGCTCTATCAAGACGCGCTCAACCAGGCCTGGCTCGCCGAAGGGTGAACCGCGCGTTCGGGAACGCCAAGCCGCAAGCGGCGGGCCCGCGAAGTTCGCCGCTTGCGGCTTGGCGATCAGCGCCCTCCGCCGGCGAGAGATTCGCCCGTTGACCTTTCCCCGGCGCCCGGCCTATGATGGCGCCATTCTGCACCTGTGCCGGGGGAGAGCCATGGCCCGTCTCGACCTGTTCGCGGAGATCGTCAAGCCCAACGAACCGCTCGCTCCCTACACGCACCTCAAGCTCGGCGGGCCGGCCGAGTTGCTCGTCCAGCCGCGCTCCCACGAGGAACTGTCGCGCGTCGTGCGCCATTGCTTCCACGAGCGCATCCCCCTGCGCGTCCTCGGCAGCGGCTGCAACATGCTCGTCCGCGACGAGGGCGTTTCGGGGGTGGTGCTGCGCCTGACCGAGCCCGCCTTCACCGAGGTCCGCGTCGAGGGGGGCCGCGTCCGCGCCGGCACCGGCGCCGCCGTCTCGGCCCTCATCTCGCAGGCGGCCCAGCACAACCTCGCCGGCCTCGAAACGCTCGTCGGCATCCCCGGCACCGTGGGCGGCGCGCTTCGGACCAACGCCGGCGACCGCAGCGGCGACATCGGCCAGTTCGTCCGGCTCGTCGAGGTGCTCGACAGCCAGGGCAACATTCAGGTTCGCGACCGGGACGAGCTGCGCTTCGGCGAGCACGCCAGCAACCTCGACGACCCGGTGCTGCTGACCGCCGAGTTCGCCCTGGAGCGCGACGACGCCGACGCCATCGTCAAGCGCATGCGCAAGGCCTGGATCGTGCGCAAGGCGTCGCAGCCGCTCAGCTACCAGTCGGCCGGGCGCATCTTCAAGAACCCACGCGGGCTGAGCGCCGCGGCGCTGATCGAACAGGCCGGCCTGGCGCGCACGCGCGTCGGCGGGGCGGAGGTCAGCGACCGCGACCCCAACTACTTCGTCGTCCACCTCGGCGCCAAGAGCTCCGACGTGCTGCGCCTCCTCGACCTGGTGCGCACGCGCGTCAAGGAGCGCTTCAACGTCCAACTGGAGCAAGAAATCACCGTCTGGTGAAGCCCCTCATGAAGCGAACACGGAAGTCCGCTCCCTCCGACGTCGAGCCCGACGAGGCCCCTCCCCTCGAAGAGGCCCCCGCGCCGCGCCCCCTGCGCCCGTGGCTCGTGCAGATGGCCCTTCCCCTCCTCGCCGGCGCCGCCCTGCTCGGCGCGGTCGTCTTTCTGGGCGGCCGTGCCCGCGAAGAGTTGCGACAGCGTGGCCGTTACGACACCCAGTTCGCCGACGTCGAGGTCGATCCCCCGCCCGGCCTGACGCGCGAAGAATTGCTCGGCGAGGTGCAGTACCTGAGCGGCTGGCCCGATCGGTTCGACCCCCGCGACGGCGACACCTGCGCCCGGCTGGGGCGCGCCTTCGCCGCCCACCCCTGGGTCGAGGAGGTCCAGCGCGTCGAGAAGAAGGCCGGGCACTTGCGCGTCGAACTGGTCCACCGCGTTCCCGTGTTGAACGTCCAGTTCGGCGGGGCGCGGCGGGCCGTCGATCGGCACGGGGTGCTGCTGCCCGCGGCGGCGGCGACCGCCGACCGGCCGCGCCTTGTTGGGCCGGTCGCGCCCCCGTCCGGTCGGCCGGGCAGCGCCTGGGGCGACAAGAACGTCGAGGCGGCGGCGAGCACGCTCCACGTCCTGGCGCCCCATCTCGAGCGCCTGCGACTGCGGCCCTGCACGGTCGTGGTGGTGGCGGGGAACGTGGTACTGAGCGGGCCGCACGGGCGCATCGTCTGGGGGGCCGCGCCCGGGCGCGAAGGCGGCGAGGCGGGGGTTGAGGAGAAGGTGAGGCGGTTGCTGGCGGGGCCGGGGGTGGAGGGGCAGGAGGTGGACGTGCGGCCGGCGGAGGGGGCGCGGCGACGGGCGCTGTAAGGGCCCTTGGCGTGCGGCGCACTCCAAGATCACCTCGGGAAGCGCCTCACAGCCGCACGAAGCGCTATCCAGCCCTCCCCTCATTCATTCGGCCTTCCTCCGCGTAAGCGCCGGGCGGGTCAGGGCCCGGCCTTCTTGCGAAACTGCGAGAGGGACCGCGACTTCAACGCCAGGTCGATGCAGCCCGTCAAACGGGCCGCGTCGGGCACCGCCTGAACGGCGAGCCGTAGCTCGTCGGGCACGGTCGTGAACTTCCCCTCCCGCACGCGCAGCAGCGCACGAGCGATGCCCTTGGCCTCCCTGCACGCGGCGGACGGGGCGAGCCCCAGAGGCCCAAATGGGAAGGCGCACCCCGGCGCAGTGTTGACGGCCCACAAGAAGGCGATGGTGGGCAAGGTAGAGTGGTATCAGGTCACCTGGGAAGGTGTCGCGAAGGGCAAGGTGACCATTCAACCGTAGCTCGACGTTCCCGGGCTCAAGGCCTCCATCCGGGCCGCCACGACCGTGTGCATCATCCGAACGCGCCGAATCGAACCGCTTTCCCGAACGGCCGCCCTGCGTTGATCGCAGGCCGGCCGGTTTTCGTTGGCGGCCTCGAGACGGCCCGTCGCGGATCAGCCGAGCTCCGCAGCTGGCCGCATGAAGTAGCTGGCCCAGAGGTCGCGGGCGCCGGACAGGAAGACGCCGACGGCCATCAGGCTCATCAACCAACTGAGGGCGCCGTAGGACGCCGTGGCGAAGCCGGTGTCGCGCGCCGACCAGGCCAGCATCTGCGGGACCAGGTTGGCCAGGAACGCGCCGTAGACGATGCCCATGATCGCGTGCATGGCCCGCTCTCCCGGCGGGAGCGGGCGCGTCCGGTCTTCCTCGATGAAGTCCCAAAGCGTGATGAAGACCTCCATCAGCAGCACCGCCGCGAGCAGCCAGGCCAGCCACCCCTCCCACAGCAGCCAGGCGAGCGAGCCGAAGACGGCCGCGTAGGCGAAGTCCCGCGCCGCGTGCAGGCGCAGTTCCTTGCGCGCCAGCGCCCGGTGGGGCAATCGCTGCTGCCACTCGTGGTAGTAGAGGGTGTCGAAGGCGCCAAGGGCGCCCTGGACGATCAGGAGGATCAGTGCGACGGTCATTGGGGGCTGAGGTGTCCTTCGTAGTATACGAGCCGGCCGAGCAGCGGCACGGAAACCGCCACCCGAACGAGCCAGCCGTCCTCGTCGGCGGTGACCGTCGCCTCGACGGACGGCGCGCAGGCCAGGGGGACAGGGGCGCCGAGCAGCCAGACGCGGCGGGTGTGGAACGTCATGCCGGTCGGCCAGGCCACGAGCTCGAAGCCGAGGCTCACCGGGCCCCCCTTCTCGATCAGCAACCCGCGGTACTCGGTCTGGATCGTCTCCAGGGGCGCCGAGCCGAAGGAGCGGGACCACCGCTCCCCGGCGCCGCAGGGGCTGACGACCAGCCGTACGGGGACTTGTTCCCCGCCAGGCGGGAGGCCCATCAGGGAAGCGAGGAAGTTGCGGAGCCGGCCCGGCGACCGGGTGACGCGGAACAGGCCCTCCCCCTTGCCGCCGGCGGCGTCGCCGTGGAAGCGCTGGAGCACGCCCGGCAGTTGGGCGAAGCGGGGCCCAAGCAGGCGTTGGTAGAGCGTCACCGG
>JBBSEZ010000110.1:0-24146 GCA_038239195.1 Gemmatales bacterium | reverse complement strand
GGGCGGCCCGGGGGCACCCCCCCCCCCAACGGCCCGCCGCCGCACCCCCCACCTTGTCGGCCGCCCCCCCCGCCCCGCCCACACGGCCGGGGAGGGCCGTCCTACCGCAAACCGAGCCCTGCCGCTCCCCTTACGGCGCGGAGCCATCCTCGCGGGCCTCCTGCCGATCCCCGGTGCGCCAGTGGGGCCGTCCCTGCACCACCAGGATCACCTCCCCCGGCTCGGTGGCGTGGCCGCGAACGTGGCGAGCGACGGCGCGGTAGAAGCGCCAGGCCGGGTAAGGCGGGACGTTCATCTCCTCGTAGCACCAGCCGAAGAGGCTCACCTCCCACCCCTCGGACGTGGGTTGCGCATGGGCCTGGGCCTCGGGGGGCAGCCGCTCGCGCATGGCGTCGCTGACCGCGAGGGTGGCACTCGGGGTGTTGCCGGAGTACAACGCCGCCGACAGGTAGGCGTCCCACAGGCCCCAGAAACTGAACAGCGGCATCGCGCCGAACAGCACCAGCGCCAGCGCTTGACAGTTGAGGCCGGCCGGCCAGACGACCGCGCGGGCCGAGGCCTCCCGCGCGCGCACGAAGAGGACGAGCACGAAGAGCATCATGGCCACGTTCCAGGGCCAGACGACGGTGTTCCACTGGTGTCCCCAGGGCCCCAGCGCCAGCAGTACCTGGGCGTGCATGGCGAGGGCGAGGGCCACGGCGACGGGCCGCAACACCGGAACGAACAGCCCCAGGCCGATGGCTGCCTCGACGAAGGGGCAGGCCCAGCCGGCAGCGGCGACCATCGGTCGGACCGATTCCGGCAGCAGCGGTAGCATCGGCTCGAGGAGCCAGGGGTAGACCTCGCGGACGAAGGTGACGTTGGCCTTTTGCAGCCCGCTCCAGAAGTAGGTGGCGGCGACGATCAGCCGGCAGGCGTTGAGGCTGGCGGCACGAGCCGCTGGATTTTCCTCGGGCGCTCGCCAGGGGTAGCAGGCCAGCGCGGCCAGCATGGCGAGGTACTGGTAGGCCCAGGGTTGCCAGCGCAACTGGTCGCTCAGAAAGAGCAGCCCCGCCAGCGCCACCAGGGCCCAAAGGCAGCGCCGCGGCCGGGGCAGCACGGCGGTCAGCACGAGGAGCGCCGCGAGGGCGACGAAGCAGGCGCGGTCGAACGGAGGGAGCAGCGGCGGAAGGCCGGGGACGACGGGGCAGAGTGGAAACGAGCGCTCCGACAGCCAGAGCTTGATCGAGAGCAGGGCCCCGCTCAGGAACGCGCCCGCCAGCACCGCCTTCAGGCACGCGACACGGGAAAGCACGGCACCCTCCGACAGGGCTCGTGGCCCGTCCCCGGCTGGGAAGCAAGGAGGCCAGCCGCCATTCGCCGGGAGGGGCTGGAGTAGCCTCCCAAGCGAGAGGCCCCAGGTTGGGGCCCTGTTGGGGATACCGACGCAACCCTCTTCCCGTTTCAGAAAGCGCCCCTCCGAAGCTCTCCCGTCTCGCCATCTCCCGCATCCCCGGGGCAGACAAGCGGGATCGCGGTGCTTGGCGCTGGCGGCGCGGTCGGGTACGATCCGAACAGCCCCCACCCTCTCCCGACTTCGAGGGCCATCGATGCCACAGACCTCTCCGAAGCGCCCCGGCTTCACGCTGATCGAGCTGCTGGTGGTGATAGCGATCATCGCCATCCTCATCGGCCTCCTCCTCCCCGCCGTGCAAAAGGTGCGCGAGGCCGCCGCACGCATGAAGTGCCAGAACAACCTCAAGCAGATCGGCCTCGCCTTGCACGGACATCACGATGCGATCGGCCATTTCCCGCCCGGCACCCCCTCGCCGTCGAAATTTCAGCCCACCGAAGCGATCTACTACGTCCATTATCTGCTGCCGTACGTCGAGCAGGATGCCTACTTCAAGGCCTACGGGGGAGGCAACCCGTGGCTGCAACCTCAACCGTACAACAACGCCTCGGTCTACCCCGCGAGCGTCCGAGGCGTGGTGCTCCCCGTATTCGCCTGCCCCAGCGACCTCGCGGGCAACAACCCCAAAAACGTCGGGGTGTCGCTGTTCGCCTGCAACTACTACGGCATGTTTTCCGGCCTGAACGACTCGCACAGCTGGGGGGAGTCGGCGTACCCGACGACCCAGCAGGCCCTGTTCAACATGGGCAAGACCATGCGCATCGCCGACGTCACGGACGGCACCAGCTCCTCGCTCGCGGTGGTCGAGTATCTGACCGGCATCGACAACAACGACGTCCGCGGCACCATCATCACCAACCGCGCCGGCGGTCAGTTCGTTTACGCCTCGCAGGGCCCCAACAGTCCGGTGGCCGACGTCCTGCTCGACTACGCGGGGTTCTGCAAGAACGACGGCGGCGGCCCCGGTGGCACCAGCAGCCACAACCAGCCGACCAAGAACCTGCCCTGCGTGTACGACAACGGCAACAACTTTGGAGGCAACAACACCGCCACGTCGCGCAGCCGGCACAACGGCGGCGTCAACGTCGTCTTCTGCGACGGTCACGTCAAGTTCGTCAGCAACTCGATCTCGCTGAGCACCTGGCAGGCCCTCGCCTGGATTCAGGATGGGCAAGTCCCGGGCAACGACTATTGACCGGCCCCGTCGATGCCCGGTTTCGATCCCTCTCCCACCATCGTGACGAAGCCAACCAATGAAGCCTTCTCTCCACGCCAGGCGCTGGGCCCTCCTTCTGAGCTTGGTCGTGCCCGCCTCGGGGTGCGGCGGCGGCAGCGCATCCATCAAGGGGGCGGTGACGCTCGACGGAACGCCCGTCGAGTCCGGTCACGTGAACTTCGTCCCCATCGAGGGCACGCCCGGTGCGGGCGCGCGGGCGCAGGTCGTCAACGGCCAATACAGCGTCGAGGCCGCCGCCCGGGCGAGCCCCGGCGTTTACCGCGTCGAGATTTCCGCGCGGCGCAAGACGGGCAAGAAAATCCCCGTTGGCTCTCCCGCCCCTCCCGGCACGATGGCCGACGAGGAGGTGGAGGCCGTGCCCGTCCGCTACAACAAGAGCTCCACCCTGCGCGAGGAACTGAAGGGCGGGGCCAACACACGCGACTTCAGCCTCACCAGCAAGCCCGAGCCGTAGAACGCCAACGCTCCAGCGACGGGGATGCTCCCGAGAGCGGCTACGACAGCGAGGTCACGTGCCCACGGTGCGGGCAGCGCTGCTGCCACTCGTCGTCCCGCCAGAGCTTCAGCACCGCGTTGCATTTCGGACAAAAGATGGGCGGCAAGGCGCTCCGCCCCTTCGGACGACCGGGGCCCAGTTCCCGGACGCAGGCCTGCCGGGCCCGAGGGTCGTGCCAGAGGCGCTTGAGGGTGCCGTCGCGGTCCTGGAACTCGACCTCCTGGTCGAGGTTGATTCGGGCGGGCGGACGAGGGAGGTGACGAGGTCTTCCCGCTCCTCCTGCGGGATGGCGCCTTCCGCGGCGAACCGGGCAACGACTTCCTCGGCCGCTCGACGCCACGCGGGCATTGGGCCTGCTCCTCGACATGGGCACTCTCCAGTTGACGGGGTGGCGACAGCCGCTTCTTCCTTTGTCCTACTTCGACGCCTGGTCGGCCTCAACCGCCTTTTTGGGCGGGCCCTGGCAGGGCCCGGCCGAAGCCCGCGCCACCCGGCCCCAAGTGAGGCGCCCCTCGCTACTTCCCGCGCCGGCCAAACAACTGCTCCGCATACGCGCGCACCTCGTCGGGAACGTGGTCCTGCGTCCCCGCCGTCACGCCCGGGCGCAGAAAGTCCAGCAGCAGGACCGTGCGCGGCTCCTCCGAGTCGTTCCACGCCTCGTGCTCCACGGTGTCGTCGAAGATCAGACAGCGCCCCTCCTCCCACGTCCGCGTCTCCTCCCCCACCCGCAGCCGACATCCGCCCGGGACGACCAGCCCCAGGTGCAGACGATAGACGCTCTCGGCCCAGCCGACGTGCGGCTTGACGTGGGCGTGGGGCGCGAGGCGCGAGAAGCCCGCCATCGACAGGCCGGGAACCTGTCCGAGCAGCTGCGCCGTCTGGGGGCAGAGCGCGCAGGCGGCTGGCACCTGCTGCCCGCCTGCCACCAGGCCGAAGACCGTCCAGCGCCCCCCGTGCATCGGGCGCTGCACCCAGGGCTCGAAGAGGTCGGGCGGCAGCGCCTCGTACTCGGCGCGGACGGCCCGCCAGTGCGATTCGAGAACGGACGGGAAGCCGAACGGCGCTGGATCGAGAAACATGACGCGCTCCTCTTCTCGCGGATCGGACGATGCCCCGGTTTTTCCTCCCGTACGAGGCCTGTTCTACGCTCCCGCGAAGTCCCTCGACAAGCACCATCCCTCCTCGCGAGCAACTCGCCCGCCGACCGCCGCCAGCTGGCCCGCCCACTTGCAGGCACGTGGGATGGGCGGTAAGCTAAACCCAACTAGCTGCTCGTTTCGGAAGTCCGCTGCCCGTGTGGCAGCCCGACGGGGGAGGAATTTGTGAAACGGTCAGCGAGCCAATCCCTGCCCGCGCTACGAAGCGGTTGACGCGGAGGCCGGCATGTCGAAGCACGCGCTCGCCACGATCTTGTTCATCGGGGGCCTCGACGCCGACAACGTCGCCCTCGCCTCCACCCTCCGAGATGCGGGCTTTCGCGTGACGGAGGCCCTGACGGGGGAGCAGGCGTTCGACCTGGCGCGCGAGGGACCGGAACTGATCATTCTGGGCGCCGGGCTGCCGGACGAGGGCGGGCCGGACCTCGGCCTGAGGGTCAAGGCCGTCCCCGCGATGGCCGCGGTCCCGCTGTTGCACCTCGACGGTTGCAGCGCCGAGGGCGCGAGCCGCAACGGCTACGCGGATGGCTACCTGCGCGGGCCGGTGGGGCCTCAGGAGCTCCTCACCTACGTCCGGGCCCTGTTGCGATTGGGGCAAGCGGAGGCCGCCCGGCAGGCCAGCGACAACCGCCTGCGCGACATCCTCGACCACGCCCCTGTCATCGTCCACGTCAAGGACCTGGAGGGGAAGTATCGGCTCGTCAACCGCCACTGGGAGGTGCTGTTCCACCTTGGCCGCGAACAGGTCTGCGGCAAGGGCCCTCACGACGTCCACCCCGCGGACCAGGCCGAGGCCTTGCTCGCCAACGACCGCCTGGTCTTGCAGACCGGCGCGCCTCTGGAGTTCGAGGAGGTGGTCCTCCAGGATGACGGCGTGCACACCTACCTGTCCGTCAAGTTCCCTCTCGCCGACGCCTCGGGGAGGCCTTCGGGCGTCTGTGGCATCTCCGCCGACATCACGAGGCGAAAGCGCGCGGAGGAGGCGCTGCGCGACTCGGAGGCCCTCTACCACTCCCTGGTGGAGGGCCTGCCGGTCTGCCTGATCCGCAAGGACCTGCGCGGCCGGTTCACCTTCGCCAATCGCGCCTTCTGTGTCGCGCTGAAGAAGTCGCTGTCCGACGTCGTCGGCAAGACGGACCACGATTTCTATCCGGCCGACCTGGCCGGCAAGTACCAGCTCGACGACCGCCGGGTCATCGAGCTGGGCGAGGTCTTCGAGGACGTCGAGGAGCACCAGGACCCCGAAGGGGCCGCGACCTACGTGCAAGTGCTCAAGGCCCCCCTGCGCGACTCCCGGGGAGAAATCATCGGGATGCAGGGGGCCTACTGGGACATCACCGCCCGCCGGCGGGCCGAGGCCGAGGTGGGCCAGACGGCGGCGGAGTTCCGCGTGGCCCGGCGAATCCAACAACGGCTCTTTCCTCGTTCACTACCTTTCCTGCCCGGCCTCGACATCGCGGTCGCCAGCTTCGGCTTCGACATCGGCGGGGCGTCGTACCCCGCCGAGGCCATCGGCGGCGACTACTACGACTTCGTGCCCTTGAGCGACGGCAGCCTGGGCATCGCCATCGGCGACGTGAGCGGCCACGGGGTCGGCCCGGCCCTGCTGATGGCCGAGGTTCGCGCCTTCCTCCGCGCCTTCGCCCAGACCAACGCCGAGGTCGGCGAAGTGCTCGGCCTGGTGAACCGAGCCCTCCTCCCCGACGTCGAGGACGATCGCTTCGTCACGCTCCTGCTCGCCCGCCTCGACCCGCGCACGCGGCGCTTCAGTTATGCCAGCGCGGGCCAGCAGCCGGGCTACGTTCTCGACGCGGCGGGGCAGGTCCGGCAAGTCCTGGGCAGCACGGGGCCCCCGCTGGGCATCTTCCCGGAGAACGCCTGTCCGACGAGCGAGGAAATCGTGCTCGGCGAGGGGGACCTGGTCCTCCTGCTCACCGACGGGGTGGCGGACGCGAGCGCCCCCGACGGCACGCGGTTCGGCGTGCAACGCGCCCTCGATCTGGTGCGGGCCCGCCGACACGAGGCGGCGTGGGAGATCGTCCAGGACCTCTACCACGCCGTGCGCGCGTTCGGGCACAACCTGGCCCAGTATGACGACATCACCGCCACCGTGATCAAGGTGTCGGGGCCCGCGCGGCAGGCCGGCGGGGCGGCGTTGAGCAAGGCGCCGGGACCGAGTGGTGCCCAGTGAGAGGCACTGGCGAACTGCGGTGCCCGGCTATTTCACAATGGACGTGGCAACATTCGGGCTTCCCGGGTGACGTCCACGTTCCTGGTTCGGGGGACGAGGTCCATGTCCTCCATCGGGATGGCGCCCAGCAGGGGCTCGTTTCCCAGCACCAGCGCCCCGGCAAAGCCGACCCGGTTCTTGAAGTGAAGTTCGACCTCGACGGGTTGCAGCTCCGGCTTGCGCGGGTTCTCGAGCAGCAGTTTCGCGTGGACCAGTCCCCTTGGGTTGGTCCTCCTCGGCAGGGCCCGTTCGTTCCCTTGGGCGCCGCCATCAAGGCGGCGCCAGCCGAAGGTCGCGGTACAGCTCCAGCCTTGCCATCTGATGTTCCACCCAGGTGCTCAACAACTGCCCCCTCGCCCGGGCCAGCGAGCGCTGGGCGTCGAGCAACCGCCTGGCCAGCGCGGAGGAGCCCGCCTCCCCGACGGGCCCTCGCGGGAACGGAGACGCCAGGCCGTCCTTCGGGCCCTGCACCTGAAAGTGAGCGAGCTCGAAGAGCTGTTGCTGAAGCCGATAGGCCTCCGCCAGCGCGCGCACCTTGCGGAGCTTGCTCTTGCCGGCCACCGCCGCCTCGGGCCTGTCGAAGCGCGCCGCCACGGCCCGCTCGGCCTTTTCGCGGTCGCAGGCGAGCAGGTCCAGCTTTTCGACCACGACCGGGGGCAAGTTCGGCCAGGTCTTGCGCCAGGCCTCCAGGCGCTGGTCGCTGGCCTCGCCAAGCACGGCAATGAAGTGGGCGAGGACCGTGCGCAGCATCGCGCCCTGCTGCCGCTCGCGCAGCTCCGCTCGCGCCAGCTTCCGCCAGGGCTCGGCCTCGTAGAGCTTCAGCGCCTCCTCGAACTGGCCCAACTCCATCTCCGCGGCCAGCTCGCGCAGCCGGCGCTCCTCGGCCTTTTTCGGCGCCCCGCCTTCGGCCTCCGCGGCGGCCCTGGCGTCGAGCAGTTTCCGTCGCTCCTCGGCGTCCTTCCGCAAACGTTCCGCCAGTTCCTTCGGCGACAACTTCTCCCATGTCGCCCATCGGCGTGGGAGCTCGGTGCGGAAGGTCGTTCCCTCCACGATGGCCGCGGACGCCGCGATCCCGCGCAACTTCGCGCGCAGCTTTGCCGCCTTCTCCGGGGCGGCCGGCCTGGCGAGCCCGTCCAGCACGGCTTGAAAAGCCGTGAAGTCGTCCTGCAACCGGCGCAGGTGGCGCGCGAGAGGGAGGAGGGCCTCCTGTTCCACCTTTCCCAGCCGTTTCTCTCCTGCGTCGAAGCGGAGCCCGAGCCGGTCCACCGCATCGCGGTACGCCGCTTCCCGGTGCAACGCGCGGACGCGGGACTCGAGCAGCTCGCGCTCCACCTCGCGCACGTGATCCAGCGAGAAGGCCCCGCCTTCCCTCGCGGCCTTGAACAACTTGAGGAGCGCCTCCAGCGACTTCCCGTGCTCGCGCTCGTTGTCGAGCAACGCCTTCTGGAGCAGCGCCGCCAGACGCTCCTGAACCGGGGCTGGCTTCCGCTTTCCGTCGCGCTTCGCGTCGGGGGGGCCGGCGCCGGGCGCGGGCGCGGCACCAACGCCGACGAGCAGGGAGAGGAGAATGATCCGGCAGGCTTCCCGGAGGCTCATCATGGCCGTCCCTTCCGCTTGAGGCCACGTCGCCAACCCAAGTGATCGACGAACACTGTACCAGCGCCGGCGCGGGACGCAAAGAGGCGAGCCTCCTTTCTGCTGGAGGGTCGGCGAGAATTCCGTCGCCTCCTGTGGCTTCGACACCACCCTCCTCCTCTGGGACGTTTTCTCTCTGTTCGATAACGCCCCGCTCTTCTGCGCTGTTTTACGGGTTTCCCTGAAGTTCGCCCTCGCCGCGAGCCGATAACCAACAGGTTGCGCGGCGCCAACTCTCTCCGCAAACTCAGCATAATCGTCTACTTGTGTCGATCCTCCCCGCTTCCATACTGCTGCCGGCATGGTGGCGCTCCGACTGGCACGGGAAATGCTCTAGTGAAGATCGTGCAAAGAACAGGGATTGTGCTAGAGTTGGCAGGGAGGAGAACAGAACAGAGAACCGCCGGCGCCGCCTTCCCGAGAGAGGCAACGATGAGCCAACACAGTAACTACCACACGCTGATCAACCGAGGTCGCAAGGCTGGCCTGAACACCCGCGAAATCTACTCGGCGATGACCGCCCATCCGCCGGAGGGCAGGGACCGCGTCCCGGGCCAGCCGGATGGCAACGGTTACGTCGCGAGCGTGAGCAGCGAGGGACAGGCGGTCTATCGCCCGTCGGACGTTCCTCGCGCGTGAATCCCGGTCCTTGAGAAGGCTGAAGTCTGGGCGCCGAGGGCCGTGGCGAACGCCATGGCCCTCGGCGTTTTTGCGCGTCCTCGCCATTTAGCCGCCGAGCTCGCTCGGCGCGCCGCACCCGCGCCCCGCTTGCGGGGCGGCTAAATGGGAGCATCCCTCACTTTGCCCCCGGCACCTTCAGCACCAGCCCTTGGCTGAGTTCCGGCTGGCGCACCGAACCACCCGTGCCCAGCGCAAGCGCCTTCCCATCGGGGGACAGCGCCAGCGAGAACACCGTCCCGATGGCCATTTCGCGCCCGCTCAGCAATTTCCCACTGCTCAGGTCCCACGTGGCCAGGTAGCCGCGCAGCCCCGGCGCCCCGCCCGCGCTGACCAGTTGCTTGCCGTCGCTCGTCAGCCGCAGCGCGAATACCCAGCCGGGGTGGGCCCCTCCCTTGAAGGCGGGATTCGCCAGCTCGCGCACCACGTTGCCGTCGATGACGTTCCAGACCTTGATCGCGCGGTCCATGCCTCCCGTGACGACCTGCTTGCCGTCGGCGCTGAAGACGATCGACAGCACGGCCTCCTCGTGGCCCTTCTCGAACACCTTTGCCTTGTGGCCCTTCAACTCGCGCACCAGCTTGCCGCTCAACGCGTCCCACACCTTGGCGCTCTGGTCGCGGCTCGCCGTCGCCACCTGCTTGCCGTCGGGCGACCACGCGACGCCGTAGACCTCCGTCAGGGTCGGCGTGGCGTGAGCAATCACGTCCTTGAGGATCGTCCCCTTGGCCACGTCGTAGATGCGCAGCCGGCCGTCGGAGCAGGCCGTGGCGAGCTGCGTGCCCAGTGGGTTGAACGCCACCGCGTTGACGCTCTGCGGGTGGGGGAAGTTGCGCGTGGGCGAATCGGACGCCAGCTTCCACGACCGCACGCTCTTGTCGGCGCTCGCGGAGAAGAACACGTTGCCCGCGGCGGGCGTGGACGGGAATGCCACCTCCATCGCCTCGCCGGCGTGGGCGTGCGCCTGGAGCGGCTTGCCGAACTCGGCCGGGAGCGGCTGGCCGGGCTGATACGCGACGTCCCAGCTCACGACGGAGCCATCGACGCACGCGGCCACCAGCGCCTGGTTGTTGGGGCTGAAGGCCAGCGAGCGGGCGACCGCCGGCGCCTTGATCGCCGTCAGCAGTTTGGCGTCGTTGTAGTTGAAGACGCGCACGCGGTCGTCGGGCCCCGCCGTCGCCACGAGCTGAAAGTTCTTGGACACGGCCACGGCCCGCACGGCCTTGTCGCCGACGGCGAAGGTGCGCTCGGCCAGGCCGTTCGCGACGTTCCAGAGCTTCACCTTGCCGTCCGCCCCGGCCGTCAGCACGTGCGTGGCGTTCGGCACCGCCGCCAGCCCACGCACCGGCGCGCCGACCTGGACGATTCGCGTCGAAGTAATGGTGTGCGCCTGGGCCGTCTTGTCGAGCGAGGCCGCGAAGACCAGCGCGTTGTTGGCCGGGTGGAAGGCCACCCCGCTCACGGCGTCCTTGTGCGCGAACGACTGGAGCTCCTGCTTGGTCGCAACCTCGACCACGCGCACCCAGCCATCGGCCCCGGCCGTGACGAGGCGCGCGCGGTCGGAACTGAAGCCGAGCCCGCGCACCTCGGCGGGCTGCGCCAGGGCGAGCACCTCCTTGGCGTCGGCGGTGGTCCAGACGCGCAGCGCCTTGCCGGCGGCGGCGCCGACCTGGAGGTAGTCCCGCGAGAACGAGAGGGCGGTGACGGGGCCGTCGAGCGGGCCGAAGGAGCGCTCGAGCTTGCCGGTGGTGAGGTTCCACAGCTTGACCTTCTTGTCGGCCCCGCCGGTCAGGGCGCGCACGCCATCACTCTGGAACGCCACGCCCGTCACCCCGCCCGGGTGCGCCTCGAAGGCCGCCAGCACGTTGACGTCGAGGAGCTGGGCAGTGCGGTCGGCCCCCGCCGCCAGCAGGGTGCGGTTGTCGGCCAGGAATCTCAGCGAAGTTGCGGGGGCGCTGTCCCCGACCTGCAAGAGCTCCTTGCCGGTCGCGTCGAAGACGTGGGCTCGCTCCTTGCCGCCCTTGCCTGCCGCCAGCCCGACCGCGATGCGCAGCCCGTTGGGGCTCAGCGCCACCGCCTGCGGCGTGCCGGGCAGGGCGATGACCGTCACCGCCTTGTCGCCCTCTTTGCCCACCTTGGCGAGCAGGTCCCAGAGCTTGGCCTTGTCGTCGCCCCCCGCCGAGGCGACCTTGTTGCCGTCGGCGCTGACGCTCACCGCCAACACGGGCCCGTCGTGGGCGAGGATCGCCTTCACGGCCTTGCCGTCGAGCGCGTTCCAGACGCGCACCGCCTTGTCGTCGCCCCCCGAGAACACGCGGTCGCCGCGCGGGCTGAACGTCGCCTGGCGCACGGCGCCCACGTGGCGCGCCTGCCAGACCAGCGCCAGCGGCCAGGTGCGGGCGCTCTTGTCTTCGCTCGCGGTCAGCACGCGCTTGCCATCGGCCGCGAACGCCACCGCCGTCACGGGCCCCTCGTGGACGAGGTGCTCGCCCAGGGCCCCATCGGCATCATAGACCCGGGCGCGCCCGTCCGCCCCGGCCACGGCCAGGCGCTTGCCGTCGGGCGCCCAGCTCACGCCGCGCACAGCGGCGGGCGTGGCGAGGGCGCCGGCGCTCTTGCCGTCGGCGACCGTCCACAGGCGCACGGCCTTGTCGGCCCCACCGCTGGCCAGGCGCAACCCGTCCTTGCTGAGCGCCAGGGCATGGATGGCGGCACCGTGCTTGACGCTCGTCTTGCTCAGGCCATCGGCGGTGCCCCACACGTGGACCGTCCCGTCGGCCCCGGCCGAGAAGACGCGATCGCCCTTGGCGCTGAAGGCGACGGCGTTGACGGGCCCGCTGTGTCCGGAGAACGTCTTCGCCTCCTTGCCGAGCGCCAGGTCGAACAGACGGGCGGTTTTGTCGGACAGCCCCGCGACGACGTACTTGCCGTCGGGGCTGAAGGCGATGGCGTTGACGGTGCCGGGCAGATTGAGGAACTTGCGGGCTTCCTTGGCGGTCGCGGCCGTCCACACCCAGAGGGAGCGGTCGGCCGAGCCCGCCGCGACGCGGTCCTGGGCCGCGCTGTAGGCGACGCTCAGGACGCCGAGGGTCGGCCCGGTGAAGGGCCGTTCCAGCTTGCCGGTGGCGAGGTTCCACAACCGGGCCTGCTTGTCGGCGCTGCCCGTCAGCAGGCGCGTGCCGTCGGGGCTGAGCACGGCGCTGGTGACGGCCCCGGCGTGGGAATAGGTGCTCTTGCCCACGGCGGGGACGAGCCACAACTTGACGCTGCCGTCGGCCGAGGCCGACAGGACGTGTTGCCCCGACGGGCTGAACGCGAGGCTAACGACGGGGCCGGTGTGCCCGCCGAGGACGGCGGTTTGGTCGCCCTTGGCCTGGCCCCAGAAGCGGATCGTTTCGTCGTCGCCGGCCGAGGCGATGGTCTTGCCGTCGGGGCTGATGGCGACGGCGTTGACGGGCCCGGTATGGCCGGAATACTGGCGCTCCACCACCTTGGGGCTGGCGAGCAGCCAGCTCCGCACGATCTTATCGACACCGCCCGTCACGAGTCGTTTGCCGTCGGCGCTGAGAGCGGCGGCGCGCACCGCGTCGGGATGAGGGAAGGAGCGCGTGGGCACGGGCGGCAGGGCCCAGAGCTTGACCAGCCCATCGCGGCCGGCGGTGAGCAACTGCGTGGAGGAGGGGTGGAAGGCGACGCCGGTGACGGCCCCGCCGTGGGCGAGCGACTGGGCGAGCACCTTGGCGTCCTTCGTCTGCCATACGAAAAGTTGCCGGTCGCTGGTGCCGCCCGCAACGAAGGCCCCGTTGGGGGCGAGGGCGACCGCCGTGAGGGGCGCGACCGGGCCGGCGAAAGCGCGCACGAACTGGCCGTTGGCGACCGTGCTCAGCCGGGCGCTCTTGTCGGTGGCGATGAGGGCCTGGGCGCCGTCGGGGGAGAGGGCAAACGCGGTGGCGGGCGCGTCGAGGGCGGCGAGGGAGCGTGGGGCGACGGGCGGCATCGACCAGAAGCGGAGCGTGCCATCGGGCCCGGCGGTGTAGACGACGTTACCGCTCGGGCTGAAGGCGACCCCGCTGACGGGCCCGGGGTGCGCGCCGAAGGCGGCGAGGGCCTTGCCGTCGGCCACGTTCCAGAAGCGGAGGGTGCGGTCGGCGCCGCAGGAGGCGAGGATCAGCCCGTTGGGGCTGAAGGCGACGCCGGTGACCTCGCCCTCGTGGCCGGCGAGGTCGAGGAGCGCCTTGCCGTCGAGGGCGCCCCAGACCTTGATCGTGCCGTCCTTGCCGCCGCCGGCGACGCGCGTGCCGTCGGGGCTGACGGCGACGGCGTGGGCCTCGTCGCCCTGGGCGAACTGGCGCAGGTGTTTGCTGGTGGGGAAGTCCCACAGCTTTGCGGAGTTGTCGGACCCGGCGGTCGCGAAGAGGGCGCCGTCGGGGCTAACGGCGACGCCGAGGACGAGCTGCTTGTGGCCGTTGGGCCCGCCGAAGGCCTTGAGCTCCTTGCCGGTGGCCGCGTCCCAGACCTTGACGGAGGGGTCGCCGCTCGCGGTGAGGAGTTGTTTGCTGTCGGGGGTGAAAGCGATGCCGTAGACGGCCTCCTTGTGGCCCTTGAGGGCGACGAGAAGCCCGGGCGGGTCGTCCTCGGCGGGAAGGCCGCGCGCCAGCGCAAGGCCGGCGACGAGCAGAGCGAGGGAGAAGTGCGCGAGGAGGCGCGAGTGCATGGCGGGTGGACCTCCGAGGGGGCGGCGGCGGGGAAGAACCAGCGGGGGAGCGAGGGCAAGGGGGCCAAAAGGACCGGCGGGGGCCTTCTCCCGGGCGCTCGTAGTGTCTCGCGCGCGAGGGGCGACGTCAACGGTTCGGATCGGTGGGGCTGCCGGGCCCAGGGACGCGACAGATGGGTGGGGCCGCCTCCGCTGTCAGCGCTCCCGCGACGAACCGCCCCTCGAATGGCACGATGCACTCGAACCGAACGGGGAACACCTGCTCTGGGCGCTTGCCCAGCAGACTGCACGCTTGCTCTGGCCCGGGCAGCAGGCCTTCGCACCAGAAGCGGTGGTGCCCGCGCGGCGCGATGAGGACGGGCTGGACGTAATCCAGGCCCGAATCGTCGGTGGGCGAGCAGTAGCCCCACCACTCGCTGCCGTCGGCCAGGACGAAGCGCGTCCGAGCGATGTGGGCGTGGCGATCTGGCGCTTCCCACGACTCGACAGGGAAGACCCAAGCCTCGTCGTCGGACAGCGCCTCATACCGCCAGATCGGCCAGCGGCGAAGGTCTTCGTTCGTCAACTCTTGCAATCGTTTCACGTGTCCCTGCGCGGTGGAGTCGATACACGGGCGCTTGTTCAAGGCGCGATGACGCCGGCCTGGACCAAGAACTCCGTCAGGTGCTGGTGGGCCTTCCCGGGGACGATGTTGGACGGCGCCGGCCTGGCGAGGGTGTGTCCGTGGGCGACCCAGTTTCGATAGTCAATGATCTGCTTCGCCTGGCCTCGAACGGGGGGGGCCACCGCGGGGAACACCTCCCCCACACGCGAAGAGATGTTCCAGAACTCAATGTCCTTGATTATTTCCTCCCGGACGGCGTCGCGGTGCGGGTCGCCCGGCGGCAAGGCGGCCCTTGGGAAGTCGGTCAAGTAATCCCGAAGTGTCCGCTCGAAGATCGACGTCAGGGCCAGCACCACCAGTCGCTCCAGTTCCTCCTTGGCCGCCTCCAGCCAGGCGGTGCAGTCCGCGACGGGTTGCCCGAAGAAAACGTGCTTGTTGGTCACGGCCCCGGCAATGCCCTGGTTCAGGGCTCGTTGCGTGACCCGGATGCTATCGAGGGCCGTCTGATACCATTGCATCACCGGATCGAGAGGGTTAGCCATCGAGGCACGCCTCGGCAAGTTGCAGGAACAAGCCCTCAGTCAGGGGCATCGTTACCGCGGGGGGCCCGTTCTGCACGTAGGCCCAGCCCCCGTCCTGCTGGAAGTACAGCAAGGTAAACGGGCCTCCGATGCCCTTGAGGTCCACTCGCCCGTCTGCTCCAACGACCCACAAGGCCACCGGCTCCACGCGCATCGTTTGCCCCTTGCTCGACACAATTAGCCGCGTCACCTCGTATTCGCCGCTGCGTTCCTCCCGAACGACCATCGGCTCTTCCTGGACGTAGGCCCCGCCGGGAAGGCCCTGGCACCACCGCCGGACGTCCGCGAACAATTGCTGGAGCTGGCCCCGCCAGTGTCCCACGTGGAGGAGCGCACCCTTCAAGCCGCGGAGCCGAGAGGACAGGTGCGCATCGTTCTGCAACTCCTCCGGGGCGAACGCCGCCGTGGTCTGCCCGTTGAGTTGGTCCGTCAGTCGGAGCAGAAGCAGTGGGCGACCGCGATTGTCCTTGTCGAGCTCCCACGCCCCTTCCGCCGTGGCGAGGTCGAGAACGCCTTCCAGAAGCGCGTTCTTCTGGGCCACCAGCGACGAGTAGGTCTTGTGTTGTTTCAGGTTCGGGCCTTGGCGAACGTTCACGGCCCCTCCTCTCAAACCGGGCTTGGCGCAACGACAACCTTCTCATTCTACGAATCGACGAGGGGCCCAGGCGGATCGTCCTCGACGCGAGGCCCCCTTTCGCCTTGCTTCTCCCGGGCCACCGCGGTAGAGCATGCGCGCCCGGCGCTGGGCCGGGGCCCCTTCCCCCTTCGAGGGCCGTCTCATGTCCCGCCCCTTTTCGCGCCCCTGGCCAGGGCCCCTCCCCTCCCCATTCGCCGCTGCCCTCCTCGTCGCCCTCCTCGGGTCGCTTGGAGCGGTCCGCGCCCAGGGAAGCAAGGCGCCTTCACCCGCGGCGCTCCAGAAGCGCGCCGAGCGCCTCGAAAAAGCCGGCAAGCTGGCGGAGGCCGAGAAGAGCTACCTCGCCGCCCTGGCGGAGCACAAGAAGCGCACGGCCCACCGCCCCGCCGACCTCTCCCTTTGCCTCCCACAATACCGCTGCCAGACGCGCCTGGCGAAGCTCCAGGGGACGATGCTCGAGTTTGCCCGGGCTCGGGCCCTCCTCCGGACGACCATCCCGGCCCTCGAAAAGCTCAGCGCCCGCCACCCCCGATCCACTGCCGTCCGTCTGGAGCTGGCCAGGGCCCACAGCGCCCTGGGCCACTGCTACGGCGAGGCCGAAATGCTGGTCGAAGCAGTCGCCGAGCAGAGCAAGGCGGTCGCCAGCCTCGAAAAGCTCCTGAAGAACGGCGCCGGCCAGGCGGAGCATCGCAAAGAACTGGTGGACGTGCTCACGATCCAGGGCTGCGGGTTGATGAGCCTGGCGCGCCACCAGGAGGCGGAGGTCGCCTTCGCGCAGGCCCTGAAGCTCGCGCGCCCGCTCATTGCCGAGCTCCCCCAGGCGCCGGCCCACGTCGCCCAGCTCGTCGGCGTTTGCAACTCCTACGCGCTGTTGGTTCGGGAAGGTGGCCGTTTCGCCCTCGCCGCCGAACTGATCCGCGAAGGCGTTGCAGGCCTCGAGCGCCTGGAGAAAGATTGCCCCGATCGGCCGGAACACTGGCGTCGCCTGCCGACGACCTACCGGAACCTGTCTCAGGCGCTGACGTGTCTGCACGACGCGGCCGGGGCGCGCCTCGCGCTGCGCGAGGCGGATCGCCTCGAGGAGAAGCTGGCGAAGTACCCGGGCGCGTCCGCGGGTGGCCTTTCCGACGAGGACAAGGTAATCGGCACCATGCAAATCGTGGACGAGAAAAGGTTCCTCGCGCAGCGCCCGGAGATCGAGCGCATCGCGCGCGAGGCCGAGAAGAAGGTCGAGGACCACCCCGAGGTGCCCCTCTACCGGTGCGAGCTGGCGAAGGCGAAAGTCTTCCTGGCGATGCGAGAGTTGAGCGGCCGAGAGCCGGGCGCGTCGCAAGCCCACGCCCGTGAAGCGCTGGCGCTGCTCGCGAAGCTGGAGGCGGAGCAACCCGACGTTGCAAGGCACCGCTTCATCTGGGCCGACGTTTCCATCTCGGCCGGGCTGGGCTGCCTCATGGCGAGGAACGATACGGAAGGGGAACAGCACCTCCGCGCGGGCCTCGACGGCCTGGCGAAGCTGGCCGACGAATGCCCGCAGGCCCCCAAGTTCCGTCACCAACAGAGCCTGGCCCTCGGCCGGCTGGCGATGTTGAAACTGGCGCAGGGCAAGCCGGAAGAGGCCGCCAAGCACGCCGCGTCCGCCCTCGACCTGATGAAGCGGCTGGGGACCGACTACCCCGGCTGTGCGGAGTACCGGCGCTACGTGGCCCAGGGACTGGTCGGCCTGGGCAGCCAACTGGCCGCCCTGCGAAAGAACGCCGAGGCCGAGGCCGCGTTGCGCGAGGGCGTTCGGGAGTGGGCGCGCGCCGCCGCCGATTTCCCGGCCAACCACGAGTTTCGGATGTACGGGGCGACCGGCTATACGCACCTGGGCCGTTTCCTCGGGGCGCTCGACAGGCCCGCCGAGGCGGAGAAGGCGTACGCCGAGGCGATTCGCATTTACCAGCGGCTGGTCCTCGACTTCCCTCGGGACGCGGCTGCCCTCCGGGCCCTGGCGACCGGCTACTCCTGGCAAGCTGGGCTGCTGGAGAACCAGAAGCGCTACGCCGACGCCCTCGAATGCTACTCCCGAGGCATCGGCTGCATCGAGGCCGCCCTCCAGACGTCCCCCCAAAGCCGCGAGTGGCGCGCCGACCTGCAAACCGGGCTCCGGCAGCGCGGCTGCGCGTTCCGATCGCTGAACAAGATGGCCGAATACGAGCGCGACCTGCAACGCGCCGAGAAAGTGGGCGAACGGCTCGAGCCCGTGCTGCTTCGCCTGAGCCGGGCCCGGCAGCGGGCCCTGGCGGGCGAGCTCGCCCGCGCCCAGCAGAACGCCGACGACCTGTTCGCCGACGGCGACCTGGCGAACGATCAGTGGTACGAGCTCGCGGAACTGTACGCCAAGCTTGCCGAGACCGCCCGGGACGAGGCCATCCAGGAGAGGGCAGCGGCGCGCGCCGTCGAGTCGCTGGGGAAGGCGCTCGAGCGCGGGCACAAGCCCGGCCCCCTGAGCGAGGTGGCTGCGTTCCGCCCCCTCGCCGGACGGGCCGACTTCCAGAAGGTGGCGGCAACGGGCCCGAAGTAGGCCGCGTCCGCGCTCCGCTGCGCGTCGCGGCTACACGGGTGGGCGGGCGCCTCCCGCTTCTTTCGCCTTGCTTCTCCCACGCCCCCACGGTAGACCGCTTCCCGCCCGGCCCAGCGCCGGCCCCCTTCACCTCCTTCGAGGGCCCGTTCCATGTCTCGCCCCTCCTCGCTGTGCCAGGCCCTCCTCCTCGCGCTCCTCGCCTCGCTCGGAGCGCTCCGCGCCCAGGAGGCCCCCCCGGATCGCGCCGCCGCCCTCCAGAAGCGCGCCGATGACCTCGCGAAAAAGCACAAGTTGGTGGAGGCCGAGAAGTACTACCTCGCCTCCATCGAGGAGCACAAGAAGCTGGTGGCCCGGCGCCCCGGGGGCTCAGCCCCCGCCCTCGCGCTGTATCGCTGCCAGAATCAACTGGCGAGGGCGCAGGCCGGCCTGTGGGAGCTCGCGCGGGCCAAGGCCCTCCTCCGGGCGACCATCTCGTCGCTCGAGCAGCTCGGGGCCAGCCACCCGCAGGACCGCGCCGTTCGCTTCGAGCTCGCCAGGAGCTACCGCGCCTTGAGCGCCTGCGACGCCACCGCCGACAGGCCCGTCGAGGCCGTCGCCATCCAGGCCCGCGCAATCCACGTCCTCGAACAACTGGTCAAAGAGGACGAGCCCTCGGCGGAGCACCGCAAGGAGCTGATCGAGGTACTCATCAGCCAGGGCTCCCACTTGATGGGCCTGGCGCGCCACCCGGAGAGCGAGCTCGCCTTTCAGCGGGCCATCCAGCTCGCCCGGCGGTTCGTGGCCGACGCCCCCAAGGCCTCCGAACCTGCCCCGTTGCTCGCCTCCGCCTGCAACGCCTACGCCCTGCTAGTCCGCGAATCGGGCCGCTTCGCGCAGGCCGTCGCCTTGCTCCAGGAAACCATCCACATCTTCGAGCGCCAGGAAGCCGACCATCCCGACCGCCCAGAGCGCTGGCGCGACCTCCCCGCCGTCTACCGCAACCTCGCCCAACCGCTCAAGTTCCTCAACGACCCCGCCGGGGAGCGCGCTGCGCTGCGCGCGGCAGACCGGCTGGAGGAGAAGCTGGCGAAGTTCCCGGCCTCCCGCGAGCTCGTCTCGGACGAGGAGAAAGTCCTCGCCAGCCTGCAAACGCTGGACCTCGAGCGCCTGGCCCGACAAAAGGGCGAGCTCGAGCGCATGCTCGCCAAGGCGGAGAAGGACGCGAAGCAGTGCCCGGA
Source organism: Gemmatales bacterium (assembly GCA_038239195.1). Classification (GTDB taxonomy): domain Bacteria; phylum Planctomycetota; class Planctomycetia; order Gemmatales; family Gemmataceae; genus JBBSEZ01. Next base: position 5,007 of record JBBSEZ010000110.1, on the reverse strand, counting down.
GGTGCCGGGCTACCGCTGGCTGCTGGCGCGGGTGAAGGTCTTCCTGGCGCTGCAAAAGCTGTCCGGCGGAGCGCCGGAGACGGCCCAGCCCTACTTCCGCGAGGCCCTGGCCCTGCTCGCCAAGCTGGCGACCGACTTCCCCGCCATCCCCAAGTATCGCCTCGCCTGGGCGCAGGGGTCGAACGCCAGCGGAATGGCCTATCTCTTTGCTGGGGACACCGCCGAGGCGGAGAAGCACCTCCGGGCAGCGCACGACGGCCTGGCCAAACTGGCCGACGCACATCCCCGGGCCCCGAAGTTCCGCACGGCGCTCGCCGAGGCCTTCATCACCGTCGGCATGCTGGAAGCGTCGCGGGGCAAGGGCGCGGAGGCGGTTAAGCATCTGAAGGCCGCGCTCGCCGCCGAGAAGAAGCTGGCGGACGACTTCCCCGCCAGCGCCGAGTACCGGCGCCACCTGGCCCAGGGCCACGTGACCCTGGCCCGCCACCTCGCTTCCCTGGGGGCCTACGCCGAGGTCGAGGCGGCCCTTCGCGAAGGGGCGCGGCTGTGGGCCCGCACCGTGGCCGACTTCCCCGCCCATCACGAATTTCGGATGTACTGGGGCGACGCCCACACGCAACTCGGCCTGTTCCTCGCCCAGCACGGCCGGGCCCGCGAAGCGGACGAGGCCTACCTCGAAGCGATTCGCATTCACCAGGCGCTGGTCCGCGACGTCCCCCGCGACGCCCCCGGCCACGTCGCCCTGGGGCGAGATTATTCCTACCGGGCCGCCCGGCTGGACGACGAGAAGCGCCACGACGACGCCCTGACGTGCTACACCCGCGCCATCGCCTGCCTGGAGGCCGCGTTGGGCCTGGAGCCGGGCCGCCGCGACTGGCGCTTCGACCTCCAGCGCACCTTCCAGGAGCGAGGCTTCCTGTATCGGTCCCTCAACCGGACGAGCGACTACGAGCGCGAGTTGCAGCGCGCCGGCGAAGTCGCCGAGCGGCTGGAGCCGCCCCTGCTCCGCCTGAGCCGTGCCAACCAGCAGCTGCAAGCGGGAGGCCTTGCCGGCGCCCTGAAGGTCGCCGACGAGCTCGTTCTCGACGACGGCCTGTCTGCCGGGCAGTGGTACGAACTGGCGGAACTGTACGCGAAACTGTCCGCGGGCCTCGAGGGCGCCGAGATCAAGGAGCGGACGGCCGGCCGCGCCGTCGAGTCGCTGGGCAAGGCGCTGGAGCGCGGGCACAAGGCGCCCGCCGCGCCGGCCGAGGCCCCGGCGTTCCGCCCGCTCGCGGGGCGGGGCGACTTCAAGAAGGTCGTCGGGACGCAGCGCCCGTAACCCGGGCGCCCCTTCATTCGTCGTGCCCGGCCGAGCGCCGCCGCTTTGTTCGGGCACTTCTACCCGGCGTCGCCCGCGCCCTCAGACGTAGAGCCGCCCTTCGCGCGGGTAGCGCGGGTGGCGCGCCACCGCCCGGTGGTCGCACGCCTGCCACGCCCGCTCGGCCCCGACGGCGGCGAGGACCGCGTCCAGCGCGTCGGCCCCGCCATCCCGCATCATCATCCGGCGGTGCCGCTCGGAGAAGGCGACGTGACCTGCCAGGCCGTCGAGGATGGCCCGGCGCGTCCGCAGTCGTTTGCGCGTCAGCGGCCCGCCCTCGGGCTGCTTGTAGTTCTGGTGCGGCAGGCCGAGCCGCTTGAGCGTCGAGGCCGGGCACGCCTCCACCAGCACCCGCCGCGCCGCCGGGAGGCGCCGGTAGTGGAACGGCAGGATGGCCGTCGCGCCGTCGCCCCGCAGCGGGCCGAGCACGTCGCGCAGGCCGTGGAAGGTCTGGTAGATGATGCGGTAGTGGTAGGGGTCGAACGGCGCCTTTTCCTCGACGTCCGTCAGCCGGCGTACGTGGCGCGGCCCGCCCAGCGCCTCGGCGCGGCGGAGGCACTCCAGGCCCGCCCCGTACCCGTCCTCGGCCCAGTCCCGCAAGAACGCGAACTGCGCCGACCACGCCCCCGGCCCCATCACCTCGACGGGAAAGCCGAACGGGAAATCGAGCGCCCACAAAGACCGCTCCGACGCCCGAATCATGCCCACCAAGTGCGCCAGCGCCTCGGCCCGCTCCGCCGTCCCGCACAGGCCTTCGAGCCGAGACAGCCCCTCCAGCATCGGCCCCGCCGCCCCGGCCGCGGGCACCACGCGGGCGACCCAGTCGTCCGCCCCGCCAGCCTCGCCCCGCTAAAGCCCACGCCGTGAATCGCCTCGAACCGCACGCCCGCCCCCTCGCTTCTCCCCGCACTCGTGTCAACACAGGCCTATATGTGTACATACTTACACTTTAGCGCGAGGTTGTCAAGCCCACGGCCCGTACGGCCGGCTTTCAAGCCGGACACGCCAGCCCCAGATCGGCTGGAAAGCCACGCCCCTACCGTTGCCGGGGCGGCACGCGCGGCGTAGCATCGGCTGGGCGAGCCTGGCGAGGGGCGTTTCGTGCAAGGGGCGACACCGCATGTTCGCGACGGCGGGTGACTGGGCGTTTTTGCCCTTCGGCTATCTCCTGAGCATCCTGATCGAGGGGGCGATCCTGCTGGTCGGCCTGTCGGCGCGCCACCCCATCGGCCGGCGCCTGTTCGCGGGCGCCTGGCTGACCGCCTGCACCTACCCCATCGTCATCATCGTCCTCCCGAGCTTCATCGACCCCGAACAATCGCGGGCCCTCTACCTCCTGGTGGCGGAGACGTTCGCGCCGGTGGCGGAATGCGCCCTGTTCTGGGCGGCGTTCGGCACAAGGGAGGAGTGGGGCAAGAGGTCGATGTGGCGCGACTTCGCGGCCATCGCGGTCGCCAACCTGGCGTCGTTCGGAGCGGGGGAGGTCTTGGCCGAGCTCCCGTGGGTGCGCGAGCAGGTGGAGGGGCTGCGTGTCCTGGTGGGGCCATGAAGGTGGGGACCGGGGACACGACATGCACAAGTACGTAATCATGGGGGTTCAGGGCAGCGGCAAGGGCACACAGGCCCGGCTGTTGAAGGAAGAACTCGACCTGACGCACCTCAGCGTGGGCGACGTCTTCCGCTGGAACATCCAAAGCCACACCAAACTCGGCGCCCGCATCAAGCGCATCGTGGCGGCGGGAGAACTGGTGCCCGACTCGATCGTCGAGGAAGTGGTGCGCGCCCGGTTGGAGGAGCACGACTGGAACTATGGGCTCATCCTCGACGGCTTCCCGCGCAACCGGCCGCAGGCGGAGTTTTTTCTGGAGAGCTACGACGTCGATGCGGTGATCTTGATCGACGTGCCGGACAGCGTGGTGCTGGAGCGCATCCTGAGCCGTCGGCTGTGCTCCGGGTGCGGGCTGGACTACAACCTGATCCATCACCGCCCCGCGGTGCCCGGCACGTGCGACGTATGCAAGGGGCCGCTGCTGATCCGCGCCGACGACAAGCCGGAGGCGGTGCAGGGGCGCCTGGCGGACTACCACGCCAAGACGGTGCCGCTGCTGGACCTGTTTCGCAAGAAGGGGCTGATCGTCAAGGTGGATGGGACGAAGCCGGCGACGGAGGTGTATCAGGAACTGCGGCTCGCGTTGCGGCTGGGTTAGCGACGCTCTTCCGAAGCGTCGCTAACCCGCCCGCACCACCCGGCGCGTCTCAGGTCGTGTACTCCGCGTTCAGCTTCACGTAGTCATACGTCAGGTCGCACGTCCAGAAGGTACAGCGCCCCGGCCCCAGCGTGAAGCGCAAGCGCAGCGTGACGTTCCGCTCGCGCTTGAGGTAGGCCGAGGCCGTCGCGGCGTCGAACGGCTGCGGCACGCCGGCGTGGTAGAGGAGCAGATCGCCGATCCACAGCGAGAGGTGTTCCTCCTCGAACTCGACGCCTGCGTAGCCGGCGGCCGAGACGATGCGGCCCCAGTTGGGGTCGGCCCCGAAAATCGCGGTTTTGACCAGGGCGCTGTCGGCGACCGCCTTGGCCACCTTGTGCGCCTCGGCGTCGTCGCGCAGGCCCTCGACCTCAATGGTTACCAGGTGCTGCGCCCCCTCGGCGTCCTCGGCGATGGCCCGCGCCAGGTCGGCGCAGACGCCCGTCACCGCGGGGCCGAAGCGGGCCAGGCCGTCGGCGTGCAGCAGCGGACCGCCCGCCTGGCCGTTGGCGAACACGAGCAGCGTGTCGTTGGTGCTCACGTGCCCCTCGACGCTCACGCAGTTGAACGTCTGCGTCCCCGCGCGCGCGACGAGGGTTGCCAGGTCGCCGGGCGCCACGGCGGCGTCGGTGAAGACGAACGCCAGCAGCGTCGCCATGTTGGGCCCGATCATCGCCGCCCCCTTGGCGACGCCCGTCAAGCGCACCTGGTGGCCATCGATCTCGACGGCCCGCGTGACGACCTTGATGCGCGTGTCGGTGGTGAGGATGGCCCGGGCGAGCCCGGTCAGGGCCTGGGCGGATTCTTCGACCTGGCCGGCGGCCTGGCGGATGCCGGCCTCGACGCGCTCCATCGGCAGGTGCCGGCCGATGATGCCCGTCGAGCACACCAGGAAGTCCTCGGGGCGACAGCCGACCTCGTGCGCCGCGAGCGCGGTCATGCGGCGGGCGTCGGCGAGGCCCTGCGGGCCCGTGCAGGCGTTGGCGTTGCCCGAGCAGATCACCACGCCGCGCACCGAGGCCGACGGCAGGCACTCCTGGCAGACGCGCACGGGCGCGGCGCGGACGCGGTTCTGCGTGAAGACGCCCGCGGCGGCGGTCGGGACCGCGCTCACGACGAGGGCGAGGTCGCGCCGGGCCGGGTCGGGCCGGATGCCACAGTGTAGCCCCGCGTAGCGGTAGCCCCGTGCCAGGTGCCAGGACGATGCGCTCTGCGTCACGTTCTCACTCCTTCCTGCGACGGACGATTACTCGAGTAGGGTGGGCCGAGTCTTCGAGGCCCACGCGGGGGTGAGTTGCGCCTGGGCCGCGAAGTGGTCAGCGGTGCGGAATTTTGGGCGGGACACCCGGCCCCAAACGTTTGCCGTTTTGGGCTGTTGTGTTTCGTGTGGGGCGGGTGGGC
>JBBSEZ010000109.1:0-24178 GCA_038239195.1 Gemmatales bacterium | reverse complement strand
GAAAGGGGCGGCTCGACACACCCCGGAGCGCCCACCGCCCCGCCGCACGGGGCGGGCCCCGGAAGGGGCGCGGCTGGCGGCTTGGCGTTCTGCGCCGTCTGCGCAAAGTTCGTTTACGGCGCCGGTGGGGCGGGCGGGGCCGGAGGCGTCGCCGGGGCCGGTTCAGGCGCCGGGGGAGGCGCTGCCGCGGTCGGCGCCGGTGTCGGCTCGGTCGCCGGCGGGGTCGCCGGGGGAGCGGCTGCCGTCCCGGTCTGCGCCGTCGGCGCAGCAGGGGCGGGAGGATGCCCAGGGGCGGGAGAATGGGCCGGCGCGTGCGGCGCCACGGGCGCGGGCGTAGGCCGCTGGCCGCGCTTCTGCACCTTCTTCTCGCCCTCTTTCAGCAATTCGAGGAAGGCGGTCTCGCCCGCGTCGCCCAGGCGCCGTTCGGCGCGCTTGATGACGCGCGTGTAACCGCCCGGGCGCTCGCGAAACCGCGGGCCGAGCTCCGCGAACAGCTTGTGGACCGCGTCCTTGTCGCGCAACTTTGAGATGGCGAGGCGACGGCTGTGAAGCGTCCCCTGTTTCGCCAGCGTGATGAGCTTCTCGACGAACGGGCGCACTTCCTTGGCCTTGGCGACCGTGGTGATGATGCGGCCGTGCTCGATCAGCGCGCACGTCAGGTTGCGGAACAGGGCCTCGCGGTGCGAGGCGTTGCGGCCCAGTCGCCGGCCGGCTTTTCGGTGTCGCATGGCAAGCTCATCCAGTAGCCAGTAGTCCGTAGTCCGTAATCCGTAGCCAGTAGTCCCCGATCCGTAGCTACTGACTACGGACTGCGGACTGCGGGCACTTACCGCTTGAGCGACGTGGGCAACTTCATGCCCAGGGCCAGGCCGCGCTCCTGCAGTTTGGTCTTCACTTCTTTCAACGTCGTCTCGCCGAAGTTGCGTACCTCGAGGAGCTCGTCGTCGCCGCGCATCACCAGGTCGCGCACGGTGGTGATTCCTTCCGACTCCAGGCAGTTGGTGGCGCGCACCGACAGCTCCAGCTCGGCCAGGCTCATGTTCAACTTGCGGTCCAGTTCGTGATCGACCGTGTCGCCGGCGGCGGCGCCGGCCGTCGGCTCGTCCCCCATGCCGATTTCCGGGCCCGGTTCCGCATACTGAATGAACGGATTGAGGTGCTTGCGCAGGATCTTGGCGCCCTCGACCAGCGCCATCTGTGGCGTCACCGTGCCGTTGGTCCAGATCTCCATCAACAGCTTGTCGTAGTTGGTGCGCTGCCCGACGCGCGTGTCCTCGATCTCGTGCTTGACGCGCACCACCGGCGAGAAGCTCGAATCGACCGGGATCAGGCCGATCTCGCGATCCTCCTCGACGTTCTCCTCCGCCATCCGGTAGCCGCGCCCGTTCTCGACCCGCATCTCGACCACGAACGGCACGTCGTCGGTCAGCGTGGCGATCACGTGGTCGGGATTGATGATCTCGACGTCGGGGTCGGTGATGATGTCCTTTGCCTTGACCACGCCCTTCTCGTGCCGCTTGATGTGGATCGTGCGCGACTGGTCGCTGGCGTTCTTCACGACCAGGCTCTTGATGTTCAGGACGATGTCGGTGACGTCCTCGACGACGCCGGGGATGGTGCTGATCTCGTGCTGCACCCCCTGGATCTTGACGCTCGTGACCGCGCTGCCCTCCAGGCTGGACAGCAGGATGCGGCGCAGGCTATTGCCCACCGTCACGCCGAAGCCGCGCTCGAACGGCTCGGCCACGAACTTGCCGTAGGTATCGGTCAACGTGCTGCGGTCGCTCACCACGCGGTTGGGGAGCTCCAGGCCACGCCAGCGGATTCGCATGAGTATCGTTCTCCCTCGGGGGGGCAGGAACCAGCCCTTCTTGCTTGTCGTTTCGCGGTCTTAGCGCGAGCAGAACTCGATGATAAGCTGTTCGCGGATGCCCTTGTCGCGGTCGGCGAGGCGGGGATCGACGTCGGCCCGCATCGGCAGGCGCTGCACGCGCCCCTCCGGCACTTCGCCCGCCATGCGCTCCAGGAAGTCCGGGGGCGTCGCCTGGTGGTCCTGCAGGTTTTGCCGCACCAGCGCCGGGGCGTTGCGGTGGCGCTTCGACCCCTCGCCTCCGCCCGCCGGGCCCTTGCGCGCCGCCCTTGCCCTCACCTTGATGCCGATGGTATCGCCCGCCTTCAAGAGCAAGCTGGGGATGCTGGCCTTGCGGCCGTTGACGGTGACGTGGCCGTGCATCACGAGCTGCCGGGCCCCGGCCCGGCTGTGGGCGAAGCCGAGGCGATGCACGACGTTGTCGAGGCGCCGCTCGAGGATGCTCAGCAGCATCTCGCCGGTGTTCTCGGGCGCACGGCTGGCCAGCTCGAAGTAGCGGCGGAACTGGCGCTCCAGCACGCCATAGAAGCGCTTGAGCTTCTGCTTCTCGCGAAGCCGGATGCCGTACTCGCTCATCTTGCCCCGGCGGTAGCCGTGCATGCCGGGGGCGGTGTTGCGCCTCTCGATGGCGCACTTGGGGCTCTCGCAGCGCGCGCCCTTCAGATACAGCTTGATGCCTTCGCGGCGGCACATCCGACAGACAGGATCGATAGTTCGTGCCATTGCTCGGGTGGTCCCGGGGTTGTTCGCTTGGTTGTCGGAAAAAGGTCAAACGCGCCGCTTCTTGGGCGGGCGACAGCCGTTGTGCGGCAGGGGCGTGACGTCCTCGATGGCCTTGATGTTCAGGCCGGCCGCCTGGAGGGCGGTGATGGCCGACTCGCGCCCGGACCCGGGGCCCTTGACGCGCACCTCGACCTCCTTGAGGCCAAACTTCGCGCCGCGCTCGGCGGCCACTTCAGCGGCGCGCTGAGCGGCGAACGGCGTGCTCTTGCGGCTGCCCTTGAAGCCGACCGTCCCCGCCGACGCATAGCACAGCGTGTCGCCGTTGCTGTCGGTGATCGTCACGATGGTGTTGTTGAACGTCGCCTTGATGTGGGCAATGCCACGGCTAACGTTCCGTCGTTGCTTGCGTTTCTTGCTCTTCGCCACAGATCGAGCTCCCTGTCGCCAACTCAAACGGCGAACGCGGGCCAGGTCGTCCCCGTCCCCGCGTTCGCGGTCCGCGTCGGTTGTTTGTTAGCCGCGCTGCTCTTTCACGCCCTTCTTCCCGGCGACCGTCTTGCGCGGCCCCTTCCGGGTACGGGCGTTGGTCCGAGTCCGCTGGCCGCGCACCGGCAGGCTGCGCCGGTGGCGCGTCCCGCGGTAGCAGCCGATGTCCTTGAGCCGTTGAATGTTCTGCTGAATCTGCCGGCGCAAAGGCCCTTCGACCGTGTGCTCGCGGTCGAGGATGGTCGCCAGGCGCGCCACCTCGTCGTCGCTGAGTTCCTTGGCCCGGCGCAGCGGGTCGAGGCGCGCCTGCTCGCACAGGCGCAGCGACAGGCTCGGCCCCACGCCATACAGATAGCGCAGGGCAATGTGAGTCGGCTTGTCGTTCGGCAGATCGACACCCAGGATACGTGGCACGTGATGCTCTCCTCGTCTCGATCAACCCTGGCGCTGTTTGTGGCGCGGGTTGCTACAGATCACCAGCAACTTCCCGTGGCGCCGGATCAGCTTGCAGTTCTCGCAAATCCGCTTGATGCTCGCTCGGACCTTCATCGGTCGCTCCCCCGTCCGCTTTTTCTTTCGCGCAGTGGAAAAGGTTTCTTATAGCAGCGCCGGCCCGATTCGGCAAGGGGCCCGCCGCATCCGCCCACGAAAGCAGCTACTTCAGGCGCGTGGGATCAGCGTCTCCTCGTCCGCCGTCACCACGTAAACCCCCTCCTTCGTCAGCGCCAGCGTGTGCTCCACGTGGACGCTCGGCATGCCGTCGCGCGTCACCACGGTCCAGTGGTCGCGCAAAACGTCGGTGTCGGCGCGGCCCATGTTAACCATCGGCTCGACCGCCAGCACCAGGCCCTCCTCCAGCCGGAAGTCGTGCTTTTTGAGTTCCTGGCCGATGAAGTTCGGCACCTGAGGGGCCTCGTGCATGATCCGGCCGATGCCGTGGCCGACGTACTGGGTCACCACGCTGAAGCCGGCCGACTCGGCCACGCGCTGCATCTGCCGCGCCACCTCCGACCACCATTTGCGCCGGCCCATCTCCACCATCGCCGTGCGCAGCACCTGCTCGGCGACGTCCACCAGTCGCTTCTTCTCCGGCGTTACCGCGCCGACCATGATGGTGATGGCCGCGTCGGCGCACCAGCCGTTGAGCTTGCAGGCGGTGTCGATCTTGAACAGGTCCCCCTCGCGCAGCGTGCGCGGGCCGGGGATGCCGTGGACGACCTGCTCGTTGATCGACAGGCACGTCACCGCGGGGAACGGCACCTTGCCGGGGTAGCCCTTGAACAGCGGTTCGGCGCCGTGGGCCCTGTAGAGGTCTTCGACGGCGCGATCGACGTCGAAGGTGCGCACGCCGGGCCTGGCCATCGTCCGGCACAGCCGCAGGGCCTCGGCAACCAACTTCCCCGCCTCGCGCATGAGCGCGATCTCGCGCGAGGACTTGAGCTCCGGCTTGGGCGCGAAGAGTGACCTTAGCACAAAAACCTACCTATGGTTTCAAGGCCTTCATGAGGTTGGCGTACACCTGTTCGATCTCCCCCTGGCCGGGCACCTCGCGCAGCAGTCCCTGTGCCCGGTAGTACGGGAACAACTCCGCCGTATTGCGATGATAGACCACGAGCCGGGCCAGGACCGTCTCCTCCTTGTCGTCGTCGCGCTGGACGAGCCGCGTCCCGCAGTCGTCGCAAATCCCCTCCACCTTGGGGGGGTAGCTCTCCGTATGGTACGTCGCCTTGCAGCCTGGCGCGGGACAGCTCCAGCGCCCGCTCCGCAGGCGGCGAACGATCTCGGCGTCGTCCACCGTCAACAGCAGCACCGCCGTGAGGCGCAGGCCATGCTGGGACAGCACCCGGTCAAACGCGGTCGCCTGGGTCACGGTGCGCGGGTAGCCGTCCATGACGAAGTGCTCGGGGCGGTCGGGCTGGAGGAAGCGCTCGGCGATCAGGTCGTTGATCAGGTCGTCGGGGACGAGTTGCCCCGACTCGACGAAGGGTCGGGCGCGTTCGCCGACGGGGGTGTGCTGGCGCATGGCGGCGCGGAGCAGGTCGCCCGTCCCGATGTGCTCGAGCCGGTTCTGCCGGGTGAGCAGTTTGGCCTGCGTGCCTTTACCGGAGCCCGGAGGGCCGAGAAGGATGAGACGCATGACGGCCCCGTGGGAGAGAGCAGGTGAGAACACAAGGGCCCCGGCCCCGGTACCAGTTCCTCATCGATCATTCTCCGAAACGACATGGCCCCCCGGCAAGGGGGGCGCTGCCGAAGAGCGGTCGCCAGCCAGGACCGCCCCATTCTCCCCCCGAGCGGTCAGTCTTCCGTCAGGCCCGGATAGTTCCGCATCACCAGATGGCTGTTGATCTTCTGCACGAGGTCCAGGGCCACGCTGATGACGATCAACAGGCCGGTGCCTCCGTAGAACTCGGCGACGCGGTAGTTCACGTCCATCGTCGAGGTGATGAGCGTCGGGATCACGGCGACCACGGCGAGGAACGCTGCCCCGACGTAGGTGATCCGCATCATGACGCGCTCCAGGTAGTCGGCGGTGCGCTTGCCGGGGCGGTAGCCGGGAATGAAGCTCCCGTAGTCCTTGAGGTTGTTGGCCATGTCCTTCGGATTGAAGATAATGGCCGTCCAGAAGTAGCAGAACACGTAGATCATCGCGATGAACAGCACCGTGTAGAGGAAGCCCTGGCGCTGGAACGAGTCGGACAGAGTGCCGACCCAGGTCCATTCGGGCTTGGTGGTGGCCAGCGCCTGGAAGACGAACATGGGGATGACCAGCAAGCTGCTCGCGAAGATCACCGGCATCACGCCCGCCTGGTTCACCTTGAGCGGGAGGTATTGCCGCGTCCCCCCGAAGACCCGGCGCCCGCGCACGTGCTTGGCCGACTGCGTCGGGATGCGCCGCTGGCCCTTGGTGATGGCGATGACCGCCACGACCACCGCGATGAAGAGCGCGACCAGGACCACCAACTTCTCGAAGCTGATGTCCTGTGCCCCGCTGCCGCCGAGGCGGAACACCGAGTCCTTGAACGTGGTGCCTTCGAAGAAGATGGAGATCGTGGCCGCCGGCAGCCGCGCCACGATGCCCGCCATGATGATGAGGCTGATGCCGTTGCCGATCCCGTATTCGTCGATCTGCTCGCCGAGCCACATCAGGAAGACGGTGCCGCCCGTCATGGTCACGACCATCGTCATCCAGTATTGCCACTTGTTGTAGTCGCGCAACCCCCACCCCATTCCCTCGCCCATGACGTATTGCACGTACATGAACGCCTGGAACATGCAGATGAGGACGGTGGCATAGCGGGTGTATTCGTTGATCTTCTTGCGGCCGCTCTCGCCTTCCTTCTGGAGCCTCTCCAGCGGAGGGTAAACGGCGCCGAGGAGCTGGAAGATGATGGAGGCGGAGATGTAGGGCATGATGCCCAGGCCGAACACGGTGGCCCGCGTCAGGTCGCCGCCGCTGAACATCGAGACGAATTGCAGCACCGTGGCCAGGCCGCCCCCGCCCATGCTCTTGTTCATCACGTCCTGGTTGATGAACGGCAGCGGGATCGAGTAGCCGATGCGGTAGATCGCCAGGAAGAGCAGGGTCAGCAGGATCTTCTGCCGCAGCTCCGGGATGGTGAAGATCGCTTTCAACTTACCCATGTTCGGCCCCTTGCCCGTGACAGGGTGACAAGGTGAGGGGGTGACAAGGTGACAAGAAAGGCTCGCGCCCGCGCTGTCATCCCGTTGGCTCCTCAGCGACGCCCCACCCCGTCACCTTGTCACCCCGTCACCTTGTCACCCCCTCACCTTGTCACCCGGCCTCACGCATCCTTCTTGGCCACCTTTGGCTTCATCTTGTTCTTCTTCGGCTTCTTCGGCGGAGGGATCACGTCGGCCTTCCCGCCCTTGGCGACGATCTTCTCGAGCGCCGACTTCGAGAAGTGGTGCGCCTTGATCTCGAGCTTCTTGGTGAGGTCGCCCGTGCCGAGGATGCGTATCCCGTCGGCCGGGCCCTTGGCGAGGCCGACCTTCTTGAGCGTTTCCTGATCGACCACGTCGCCGTCCTGGAAGTGGGCGTCGAGGTCGCCGACGTTGACGACGTGGAAGAACTTGTCCCAGGTCGCGTGGCTGAAGCCGCGCTTCGGGATGCGGCGGAACAGCTGCATCTGCCCGCCTTCGAACATCATGGCGGGCTTCTTGGCGCCGGCGCTGGCCCACTGGCCCTTGGCCCCGCGCGACGAGGTCTTGCCGTGCCCGCTGCCGATGCCGCGGCCCACGCGCTTCTTGCCCCGGCGCTTGTGAACGCCAGTGTGGACGGTTGACAGGTCCATTACAGGCTGACTCCTCTCAGACGGGCAACTTCGTCGCGGGTGCGCAACTGCATCAGCCCTTCGATGGTGGCCTTCACCAGGTTGATCGGGTTCGAGCTGCCGTGTACCTTGGTCAGGATGTTGTGGATCCCGCACACCTCGAGCACGTCGCGCACGCCCGGGCCCGCCTTGACGCCCGTGCCAGGCCCGGCCGGGACCATGATGACGCGGCTCCCGCCGTAACGGCCGACCACGCGGTGCGGGATGGTGTCGCCCCGCATCGAGATCCGCTTGGAGCGGTTCAGGGCGCCTTCCGCGTCCTTCGTCGCCTTGGCGACGGCTGGCGGGACCTCGTTGGCCTTGCCGTAGCCGGTGGCCACGCGGCCCCTCTTGTCGCCGACCACCACCAGGGCGTTGAAGCTGAAGCGCCGGCCTCCCTTGACGACGGCCGCACAACGCCGAATCTTCACGACTCGGTCTTCGTGCCCGTCCTGCCGGGAGTCGCCGCGATCGCGATCTCGTGCCATGATACCCTTCTGCCCTCGTCAGGGGAACAACAGGTTTGTTCTCAGAACTGCAGCCCGCCCTCGCGGGCGCCTTCGGCCAGCGCCTTGACGCGGCCGTGGTAGCGATAGTGTCCGCGGTCGAACGCCGCCTTGGCGATGCCCTTCTCCTTGGCCACCGCCGCCAGGCGCAGGCCGACTGCCTTGGCCGCCTTCACGTTGCCTCCGTAGGCAACGTCCTTCTTTACGTCGGCGCCCTCGTGGGTGTGGGTGGCCGGGCCACCCACGCCCGTTGTGAGGGTGCTCGCCGCGGCCAGCGTGCGCCCGGTCAGGTCGTCGATCAACTGGGCGTAAATGTGCTTGGAGCTGCGGAACACGCTCAGCCGCGGGCGCTCCTGCGTCCCGGTTATGCTTCGCCGGACGTGGTTGCGCCGCCGCAGCCGTTGCTTGTTCTTCGCTTTCTGATGATTCATGGTCGCCTCACCACCTCACAACTCAACCGCCGCTGCTGAAGGACTTGCCTTCCTTCATGCGGACCTGTTCCCCATCGTAGCGGATGCCCTTGCCCTGATACGGCTCGGGTGGGCGAGCATGCCGCAACTCGGCGGCAAACTGCCCGACGAGCTGCTTGTTGGCGCCCTTGACGAGGATCGTGTTGGCGTCGGGCACCTCGACGGTCACGCCCTCGGGCGGGGTCATGGAGATCGGGTTGGCAAACCCGACGGTCAGCACGACCGCCTTTTTGTCCAGGCGCGCCTGGTAGCCGACGCCCACGATCTGCAACTTCTTCTGGTAGCCCGTCGTCACGCCCTGCACCATGTTGGCGACCAGGCTGCGCGTCAGGCCATGCAGCGAACGGCTGTCGCGGGCGTCGTCGGGGCGCGTGACCACGATGGTCTTGCCCTTCTCGTCGACGGCCACGTTCATTTTGGGGTGATACTGCATTTCGAGCTTGGCCCCCTTGGGGCCCTCGACGAACACCTTCCCGTCGGCCACCTTCACCTTCACCCCGGCCGGGATGGCCACCGGCTGCTTCCCGATTCGCGACATCGCTTTTCCCCTTTGCCCTTACACGCCTCTGTAGGGAACGGCCTCTGTGCCGTTCCTGTTTGACGGAACGCCACGGAGGGCGTTCCCTACCAGACGTTGCAGAGCATTTCCCCACCCAGGCGCTGCGCCCGCGCCCGGCGGTCGCTCATCACGCCCTTGTTCGTGCTGACGATGCTGATGCCCAGCCCGTCGAGCACCGGGCGAATGCCCTTGCAGTGGAAATACTTGCGGCACCCCGGCTTGCTGACCCGCGCGATGTGCCGGATCACGCGCTCGCCTTCGGGACCGTACTTCAGCATGACCCGCAGCACCATCTTGGGCTTGCTGAGGTCGGCGTCGTGCTGAAAGTCGTGGTGGCCCTCGGTCACCACGTTCTTGCCCACGGCGTAGTCGAGGATGAAGCCTTCATCCTTGAGCACCTGGGCCACGTTGATCTTGAGCCGCGTGGCGGGCATGTCCACCAGCGGCCGCTCGATGCGGTTGGCGTTGCGGATGCGCGTCAGCATGTCCGCCAACGGGTCGGTCATCATGGTCGTTCGGCCCTCACCAGCTCGCCTTTTTCACGCCGGGGATGAGCCCGTCGCTGGCCATGTTGCGGAAACAAATACGGCAGATGCCAAACTTGCGATAGACCGCGCGCGGCCGGCCGCACAGCTTGCAGCGCAGCCGAATCTTGATCTTCTCGCGCGGAAGCATCTTGACCTTCGTCGGGTCCTTCAGGTGCGCCTCGAGTTTCACCATCTGCTGGCGAAACCTCACCATTTTCGCCTCGGTCGCCATGACTTGGTCTTCGCCCCCTTCGGTGTACGGGTAGCCGGGCTCGGCCCTGATCTCACGCTTCGCGGAACGGCATGCCGAAGCCCCGCAGCAACTCGCGCGCCTCGTCGTCGCTCTTGGTGCTGGTCACGAACGTCACGTCCATGCCTTGCACGAAGGTCATCTTGTCCGGATCGACCTCGGGGAACACCTGCTGCTCGGCCAGCCCGAGGCTGTAGTTGCCGTGACCGTCGAAGCTCTTGGGATTTACGCCCCGGAAGTCACGGATACGGGGCAGGGCGATCGAGATCAGCCGGTCGAGGAACTCGTACATCCGGTGGCCGCGGAGCGTCACCCGGCAGCCGATCTCGTTGCCCTCGCGCAGCTTGAAGCCGCTCACCGCCAGGCGGGCCTTGGTCACCTGGGCCTTTTGGCCGGCGATGTGGGTGAGCTGGTCGGCGGCCTGCTCCATGCGGTTCTTGTCTTGCAGCGCCTTGCCGACGCCCATGTTCACGACGATCTTCTGCAGTCGGGGCAGGCTGAGGAGGTTCTTCCGCCCCAGCTTTTCGGACAGCTTGGGCACGATCTCTTTCGTATAGCGGTCGAGCAAGCGGGCCATGGCAGTCTCTTGTGCGTTCAATGACGGAACGGCCCGAAGCACAGGGGCCGTTCCCAACCTATTGGACGACGACTCGGGGAGGTATCGCTCAGGTCGTCTTCTGAGCGTACTTGGGGTTGGGCTTGCTGATCGCGCCGAGCCCGTGGCTGCACTTCTTGCAGTAGCGTTCCTTGGCGCCCGCCGCGGTGTAGCGGCGCCCGATACGCACGCCGCGCCGGCAGGTGGGGCACCACAGGAGCACGTTGGACGCGCTGATCGGCATCTCCATCGAAAGGCGCCCGCCCTGCGGGTTGCGCCGGTTCGGCTTCACGTGCTTGTAGACGCGATTCACGCCCTCGACCACCACCTTGTTCTCGGTGGCCAGGACGCGCAGGACCTTCCGAACCTGGCCTTTTTGGGCGTCGTCGCCCGCGATCACCTGCACCATGTCGTTTTTGTGAACGTGCATCGTCCTCTCCTTTCCCTGCGGCCACGCTTCGGCGAAGCGTCGCGAAACCGGGCCTCCGCGAACTACACCACCTCGGAGGCCAGCGTCACGATCCGGGTGAAGCCGCTCTCGCGCAGCTCGCGGGCGACCGCGCCGAAGATGCGCGTGCCGCGCGGGTTCTTCTCGGTGTCGATCAGCACCAGGGCGTTGCGGTCGAAGCGCACGTAGCTGCCGTCGTCGCGCCGCGTCGCCTTCTTGCAGCGCACTACCACGGCCCGCACCACGTCGCCCGCCTTCACCTCCGAGCCGGGGATCGCCTTCTTGACGCTGGCGACGATCACGTCGCCCAGCCCGGCGTAGCGGCGCCGCGTCCCCCCCAGCACCTTGATGCACATGCATTCCTTGGCGCCGGTGTTGTCGGCCACGTCCAGATAACTATACATCTGAATCATCGACTCACCCACTCTCTTGTCTTCGCGAGCCCCACGACCTGCTCGGCGATGGTTACTTCTTGGCCGGTTCCGACGGCGTTCCGGCGGTGGCCGGGTCGATGGCCGGCAGCGCGCCGGTTCGGATGACCACGCGGAGGAGGCGCCAGCACTTGGTCTTGGAGAGCGGCCGGCTCTCCATGATTTCGACGGTGTCGCCCACGTGCGAGTCGTTGGTCTCGTCGTGAACGTGGCAGACCGTGCGGCGGCGGATGTACTTGCCGTAACGCGGGTGCTTGACCAGGCGGGCAATCTCCACGCGCCGGGTCTTGTTCATCTTGTCGCTGGTCACCACGCCGATGGCGACGCGGCGCTTGCCGCGCGTGGCCGTTGGGGTCGTGGTCGTGGTGGGGGCCGCCCCCCCGTCTGCTGCTGTCGTCATGGGGCCTTACTTCCCTCTTACTTCCCTTGCGGGGCTTGCGCCTGGGCCGCGATCTCGCGCTGCCGCTGGATGGTCTTGATGCGAGCGATCTCCCGCCGCGCCTTGCGGATCTCGCTCGGCGCCTTCAGGCTCTCGGTCGCCGACTGGAAGCGCAGGTGGAACAGGTTCTTGATCGTGTCCTTCAGCGCCAGCCCGAGCTGCTCCGCGCTCATCGATTTCAACTCGTCCTTCTTCATGATCCGCGCCTCCCGCCACTGCTGACCGCGATCCACTCAACCGACACTCGGCCGCCGCGTCACGAGGCGGCAGCGGAAGGGCATCTTGTACGCCACGCGGGCCAGGGCATCGCGGGCGGCGACCTCGGGCAGGCCGGCGATCTCGTAGAGGATCATGCCCGGCTTGACGACGGCCGCCCAGAACTCCGGCTCGCCCTTGCCCTTGCCCATGCGGGTCTCGGCCGGGATCGACGTCACCGACTTGTGCGGGAAGACCCGAATGAACAGCTTGCCCTCGCCGCGCACCGAGTGCGTCGCGGTGATGCGGCCCGCCTCGATCGCCTCGGCGCTCAGCCAGCCCGCCTCGAGGGACTGCAAGCCGAACTCGCCGAAGCTGACCGTGTTCCCGCGCGTGGCGTTACCTCTTACCTTGCCGCGTTGGCTTTTTCGGAACTTTACCCGTTTGGGCATGAGCGGCATCGTTATCCTCCTGGGGGGTCAGGTAGTCCCCGTTGTTGATCCAAACCTTGATACCGATGTGCCCCTGTCCGGTCTTGGCCTCGGTAAACCCGTATTCGACCTTCGCCCGGAGCGTGGACAGCGGGATCGAGCCCAGCGCCGCGGTTTCCTGGCGGGCCATCTCCGCCCCCGCCAGCCGGCCGGAGAGCTGAAGCCGAATGCCCTTGGCCCCCGCCTCCATCGTCTGTTCCATCGCCCGCTTCATGGTGCGCCGGAAGCTCGAGCGCTTCTGCAACTGCTCGGCGATGTCCTCGGCCACCAACTGCGGATCGACCTCCGGCCGATTGACCTCCATCGTCTTGACTTCCATGTGCCGCAGGCAGAGGTTTTCCAGGTCCTTGGTCAGCTTATCGACCTCGGCGCCCTTCTTGCCGATGATCACCCCGACGCGGGCCGCATGCACGAACACCGTCACCTTTTCGCGCGTCCGCTCGATGCGGATCTTGGAGATGCCCGCCCCGCGGTAGCGAGTCTTGACGAACTTCCGGATCTTCACGTCCTCGATGAGCTGTTCCGAGAAGTCCGCCTTGTTGGCGTACCACTGGCTCAGCCAGGGGATCATGATCCCCGTCCGGAACCCCGTCGGTCGAACTTTCTGTCCCATCGTTCAAGCACCTCTCCGCCAACGAGCTCTGCCTTCCGCCCCTCGCCCCTGCTCTTCGTTCACGTCGTCTCCGGCGTTTCCTCGCCATCGGACAGGCTCACGTGGATGTGGGCACAGCGGCGCTTGATCGGATACGCCGTCCCGCGGGCCCGCGGCTGAATGCGCTTCATGATGGGCCCGCCGTCGATCCGCGCCTCGGAGACGAACAGGTCCTCCATGTTGCGTGCGCCCTTGTCCTCGGCGTTGCCCAGCGCGCTCTTGATGACCTGCTCCAGCAGACGGGCGCTCTTGTTGGGCAGGAACTTCAGCAGTTCCAGCGCCTCGTCCGCCGGCCGGCCGCGCACCAGCGCCGCGAAAGGGCGCACCTTGCGCGGGGACATGTCGGCGTAACGGTGAATCGCCTTGTACTCCATCGAACCTCTCCCATCGCTGGAGAAGCCCACCCCTCGCCTCCACAACAGCCGGCCGGCGACAGGGACTGGGGCCCTGCCAGAAGCCGGACGGTGTGGTCCAGGAAGGCCGGGGGTGGGCTTCTGTCGGCCCTTCCCCGAGCGAGAGGAAAGGCGGGGTGACTTCGCGGGGCCTTACTTCTTTCCCTTGCCGCCACTGTGGCCTTTGAAGATCCGCGTCGGGGCAAATTCGCCGAGCTTGTGCCCGACCATGTCTTCCGTGACGTAGAGTCGCATGAACAGCCGGCCGTTGTGGATCAGGAACGTCGCGCCGACAAAATCGGGGACGATGGTGCAATCGCGCGACCACGTCTTGATCGGCTCGCGCTGGCCCGTCCGCTGCGCCTTCTCGACCTTGGTCAGCAGGCGCTCGTCGTAGTAGGGGCCTTTTTTCGACGACCGGCTCATCGCAAACGCTCCGCGTGAAATTGAGATTATAGGACTGTGTCGGTTTGCGCCTAGGGGCCCGGCACGTTTTCTGCTGGATCGCCAAGCCGCAAGCGGCACTCGTCTGCGCCGCTTGCGGCTTGGCGGAGAATAATCACGACCCCGCGTAGTGCGGGCCCGGTCGGCGCCGCCGGATGATCGCGGCGTTCGATGGTTTCCGCTTCTTGCGCGTCTTGCCGCCCTTGGCCAGCACCCCTGTTGGGCTGCACGGATGCCGGCCGCCTGCCGTCCGCCCTTCGCCGCCGCCCATCGGGTGGCTGACGGGGTTCATCGACGTTCCGCGGTTGTGCGGCTTGCGGCCCATGTGGCGCTTGCGGCCGGCCTTGCCGAGGCTGATGTTCATGTGCTCGGCGTTACCGATCATGCCGATGGTGGCCCGGCACTCCGAACTGACGCGCCGCACTTCGCCCGACGGCATCGTGATCTGCGCCCACTTGCCCTCGCGGGCCGTGATCGTCACCGACGTGCCTGCGCTGCGGCAAATCTGCCCGCCGTGCCCCGGCTGGAGCTCGACGTTGTGGACGCTCATGCCCGGCGGGACGCGTCGCAGCGGCATGCAGTTGCCGACGCGCGGCTCGACTTCTTCGCCGCTGACGATCTTGTCGTCCTTCTTGAGGCCCTCGGGCGCGAGGATGTACGTCTTGGTCCCGTCCTCGTATTGGAGCAGCGCGATGCGCGCCGAGCGGTTGGGGTCGTACTCGATGGAGACGACCGTGGCCCACATGTCGTCCTTGCGGCGCTTGAAGTCGATGATGCGGTACATGCGCTTGGCGCCGCCGCCCCGGAAGCGCGTGCAGACGATGCCCTGGTTGTTGCGCCCGCCCTTGTTGGGCCGTGGCTTCAGCAGCGACTTCTCCGGCTTCTTCTTGCGGTCGGTGATTTCCGCGAAGTCGCTCACGGAGCCGCCTCGGCGGCCAGGCGTCGTCGGCTTGTATTGGCGAATGCCCATGGTCTACCTCCCAAGATGTCTTCATCGCGAAGCCGCAAGCGGCGGTTTTGAAGCACCGCTTGCGGCTTTGCGGATTTCTCAGAAGAACTCGATGGCCGGGCTGTCCGGCTTGAGCGTTACGATGGCCTTCTTCCAGCTCGACAGCCGCCCGACGCGGAAGCGGAAGCGGCGCTGCTTGCCAAGCCGGTTCTGCGTGCGGACCTTGGCCACGCGAACGTTGAACAATTCCTCGACGGCGCCCTTGATCTCGTCCTTGGTCGCCCAGGGGTTGACCTCGAACGGATAGGCGCTGCGGTGCTGCGACTGGTGCGTCGCCTTCTCGGTGATGATCGGCCGAATGACGATCTGGTGGGCGTCGAGTTTCGGCCCCCGCGTCACGGGCTGGTGCGTTGGTGTTGCCATGATCTCTTCCCTCTTGAACCGCCCTTAGGCGCTCGCGCCTTCCACCGGCTTGCTGGCCGGGGCCTCGCCCGAGACCGGGGCCTTTTCCGTCTTCCCGCTGCGCAGTTTCTCGAAGCCGGAGCGCGTCAGCACGAGGCGCTTCTGGCGGAGCACGACGTAGGCGTTGAACTGGGAGGTCGGGAGCAATTCGAGGAAGGCGACGTTGCGGGCCGACTTGTGCAGGTTGACGTCGTAGTCGGCGACCCCCAGCAGGCAGGAGACGTCCTTGAGCTTGAGCGTCTTGAGGAGATTGGCGACCTGCTTCGTCTTGATCTCGGACACCGTCACGTCGTCGATGATGAGCGCTTCGTTGTCCTGGATCTTCGCCAGGACGGCCATGCGGGTGGCGGCGCGGACGGCCTTCTTGGGCAGGTGGTACTCGTAGTCGCGCGGCTTGGGGCCCTTGGCGGTGCCACCGCCGCGGCGCTTGTTGGTGCGGCGGGTGCCGACTCGGGCGTTGCCGGTGCCCTTCTGGCGGAACAGCTTCTTGGTGCTCCCGGCTACCTCGCCCCGGCGCAGCGTCGAGTGGGTGCCGGCGCGCTGGTTGGCCCGGTACATCTCGACGACGTCGTGCAGGAGCTGCTTGTTGACCTTCCCGCCGAAGTCGGCCGGGTCAACGTCCACGGTCCCCACCGACTCGCCTTGGTGGTTGAAGACCGGCACGCTCAGGCGTTTCGCTTCTTTGGTGCTGGACACGGTTCAAGCCCTTTCCTCGGAACGCCGACCCTGGGCCCGACCTCGACAGCGTATAAACCTCATGGTGGGGTGGATTGCTCCACCCCACCATGAGGTTTGCCTCTGCCGTGAGAGGTCGGGTTGGCGGCTAGCTTCTCTGCTTCAGCTCGCGGTCCCCGCGATGACCTTGATCTTGATGTCCACGCCGGGCGGCAGGCTCAGCCCTTTGTTGAGCGCCTCGACCGTCTTGGCGGTCGGCTGCAGGATGTCGATGAGCCGCTTGTGGGTGCGGATCTCGAACTGCTCGCGCGACTTCCGGTCGATGTGGGGGCTGCGCAGGACGGTGTAGCGCTCGATGCGGGTCGGCAATGGGATCGGCCCGTGAACGACGGCCTTGGTGTCCTGCGCCGTGCGCACGATCTCGAGCGCGGTGCGGTCGAGGATTTCGTGATCGTAGGCTTCCATGCGGATGCGAATCCGCTCGCTGGGATGATTTGCCGCCACCGCTTTCACCTCGCGTCCGCTCTTGTCCGCCGCCTCGATAATCTCGGAAAGTGTAAAGGTAGGGACGGGTGGCAGGAGTGTCAAGTGCGGAATCTTTGTTCTCGCGGAACAAAGGGGCCGCGCTGACAGCCTCCCTTGAGGGGCCCCGTGCTGCTTCGGTACACTGTGAAGGGACAACTGGGAAGGAGCCAACCCTGATGGAACGCGCCTTGCGCGAGAAGCTGCCCGGCGGCAAGTTCGAGAACGTCCCCGCCAGCCACACCGGCCGCATGCGGGCCATCAAGGCGAAGGGCAACAAGAGCACCGAGCGCCGGCTGCGCGCCTTGCTTGCGCAGGCCGGCATCCGCGGCTGGAAGCTGCACCCGGAGGGGCTTCCCGGCAAGCCGGACTTCCTCTTTCCCGAAGCGTGCCTCGCCGTCTTCGTCGATGGCTGCTACTGGCACGGCTGCCCGCAGTGCGGACACGCCCCGACCGTCAACCGCCCCTACTGGAGCGCCAAGATCGCCGGGAACGCGGCGCGCGACCAGCGCAACGCCATCAAGCTGAAAGAGGCCGGGCTGCGCGTGCTGCGGCTGTGGGAGCACGAACTGGTGGGGCCGTCCGCCGCCGAGTGCCTCGCTCGCATTCGAGAGGCGCTCGGGGGCAAATGATGCTCCCCGCCCTCACGTCTCAATAATAGTCCTCCGGGTGCTGGAGCCTCTGCTGGACGTCGGGGGGCGCCGGCTTGTACGCGTCCGGCTCCATCGTCGAGGACGCCCGCCCCTGGCTCAGGCTCCGCACCTTGTCGGCGTAGTCGAACATCGCCGCCAGCGGCACAAACGCCTCCACCGTCCCCACCGGGCCCATCACCTCCGTCTTGTAGACCTCGCCCCGCCGCGCCCCGATGTCCGCGATGATCGAGCCCACGAACTCCGCCGGCACCTCCACTTGCAGTTTCATCCAGGGCTCGAGCAGCGTCATGTTGTCGCGCATCGCCTTGTGGACGGCGTCGGCGCCCGCCGCCTGGAACGCCGTCTCGTTCGACAGTTCCTCGTCCGCCTCGCCGCCCACCACCACGGCCTTCACGTTCATCACTGGGTAGCCCAGTTCCCCCGAATCCAGCGCCCCCCGCACCCCCTGCTCTGCCGCCGCCACGTACGCCGCCGGCAGATCGTCCGGCTTCACTCGCGACGACACCAGCACCGGCTCGTCGCCGTGGTAGGGCTCCAGTTCCACCCTCACCTTCGCGAACAGGCCTCCCCCGGCGCCGCCCGCGTGCTTGATGCACTCCCCCTCCACGCGGATGGGGGCGCGCAGCGTCTCGCGGTAGCTCACCCGGGGCTTGCCGACGCGCACCTTGAGCCGGAAGTCGCGCTCCATGCGGTGCTGCTTGATCTCCAGGTGGAGCATGCCCATGCCGTTCATCAGCGTCTGCCCGGTGTCCTTGTCCACCCCCCAGGTGAACGTCGGGTCTTCCTTCTTCAGCAGGTTCATCGTGTCCACCAGCTTCTGCTTGTCGGCGGACGACTCCGGCTCGATCGAGCGGCTGACCACGGCCTGCGCGAAGACGATGCGCTCCAGCAGGATCGGCTGCTGCGTCTCGCATAACGTGTCGCCGGTGATCGCCTCCTTCAGGCCGATCAGCGCCACGATGTCGCCAGCGACGGCCTCGGAAAGCTCCTCGCGGTCCTTGGGGTCGGCCTTGGTGTGGTAGAGCTTGCCGACCAGTTCCTTGCCATCGCGGCCGGGGTTGTAGACGCGGCTGTTGGGCCTCAGCGTGCCGGAGTAGATGCGCAGGAAGTAGAGCTCGCCGTGGGTGTCGGCGACAATCTTGAAGACCAGGCCGCAGAACGGCTCGCCCGGGTCGGGCTTGCGCTTCTCCTCCTTGTCCTTCTTCTTGGGATTGAGGCCCGTCACCGGGGGCCTGTCGAGCGGGCTGGGCAGGTAGTAGGTCGCCGCGTCGAGCAGCGGCTGGATGCCCACGTGTTCGCGGCCGGAGCCGGCCAGGACGGGCTGCAGGACGCGCTTGAGGGTCTGCTCGCGAAGGGCGGCCCGGATCGCCTCGGGCGGCACCTCCTTGCCCTCGAGGTAGGCGCTGGTCACCCGGTCGCTGTCGTCGTTCTCCGCCAGCAGATCGAACAGCCGGTCGCGCCATGCCTGAGCGCCGGCCAGCAGTTCCTCGGGGATCGACTCGCGGCGAATGGTTCGGCCCTCGTCCGCCGGGTCGAAGTAGAGCGCCTGCATGTCGATGAGGTCGATGACCCCGCTGAACGGCGCCGCGCTGTCCTTCGGCGAGCCCGCCCCGATCGGGATCGTCACCGCCACCGGGCGCCCGCCCAGGCGCTGGCGGATCGACTTGAGCGCCGCCTCGAAGTTCGCCCCCACCACGTCCATCTTGTTGATGAACACCAGGCGGGGCACGGTGTACTTGTCGGCCTGCCTCCACACGGTCTCCGACTGGGCCTCCACCCCCTTCTGCGCGTCGAAGACCACCACGGCGCCGTCGAGCACGCGGAGCGAGCGCTCGACCTCGGCCGTGAAATCGACGTGCCCCGGCGTGTCGATCAGGTTGATCGTGCACTCGCGCCACTTGAACGGGATGCACGCGCTGTAGATCGTGATCCCGCGCTCCTGCTCTTCCTCGTTGTAGTCGGTGATCGTGTTGCCCTTGTCAACGCCCCCCAACTGGTGGGTGGCGCCGGCGTAGAACAGCAGGTGCTCCGTGGTCGTCGTCTTGCCCGCGTCGATGTGGGCGATGATGCCCAGATTGCGGATCTTGCTCAGGTCCGTTTTGCTGGCGGCCATTGGCGTCATCCTTCCACAAAGAACCTCGGGGCGACCACCCGACTCGTCGCGATACGACCCCTCGGGGCCAGGGGCATTCTAGCAGAAAACGGCAACCGGCCGGTCGGTCTCCCCCCCATGAGTTGGGGTGGGACCAGCCGGCCGATTGCCGTGCGGGGGGCCTCTGCTTACCACGCGAAGTGGGCAAACGCCTTGTTCGAGTCGGCCATCTTGATGGTGTTTTCGCGCTTGGTCATCGCCTCGCCCTCGCGGCGGTAGGCGGCCATCAGTTCGTCGGCCAGGCGCAGGTACATCGGGCGGCCTGCCTTGGAGCGGGCGGCGCCGATGATCCAGCGAATGGCCAGGCTCTGTTGCCGGGTCTTGTTCACCTGCATCGGCACCTGATACGTCGCCCCGCCGACGCGCTTGGAGCGCACCTCGACGGTCGGCTTGACGTACTCGACGGCCTGGGTGAAGACCTCGATCGGCTGGGAGTCCGGCATCCGTTTCTTGATCTGGTCCAGCGCCCCGTAGAAGATCCGCATGGCGGTCGCCTTCTTCCCCTGCCACATCAGGCAGTTGATGAACTTGCTCGCCAGGATCGAGTTGTGCCGGGGGTCCGGCTTCAGCGTCTCTTTGCTCGCGGTTAACTTGCCCATAGGCTCCCACTCGGTGTTCGCTGCGGGAGGGCGAGGCCCCCCCTGAGTCATTGATCTTCAGTTGATCGAGGGCTCGGGGCAGAGGCGGAAACAGCGCACGGGCTGCACCGAGCGCACCTGTCCGTTCGGCTCGAACGTCAAACGATTGATCTGCCCGCACGTCGGGCAAGGGACAATCACGGAGGCCGCTTCCTCTTCTCCGCCCGGCAGGAAGAAGGCGAAGCCTTGTTCCCGGTACTGGACGGTCACACTCACGGGCTGCTCGCAGTTGCCACAGGCGAAATCCAGGGTCAACTTCAGCTCCCTCATCGTGTCTCCTGACTTCGGATGGAGGATGCGGGAGGTCATCCTTTACTTGCCTTCCCGCTTGGCGCCGTACTTCGACCGTGCCTGCTTGCGGTCGGCCACGCCCTGCGAA
This sequence comes from Gemmatales bacterium, assembly GCA_038239195.1. Taxonomy (GTDB): domain Bacteria; phylum Planctomycetota; class Planctomycetia; order Gemmatales; family Gemmataceae; genus JBBSEZ01. The sequence goes on along the minus strand of JBBSEZ010000109.1, from coordinate 3,939 downwards.
TCGAGCACCCCACGGACGATGTGGTAGCGCACGCCCGGCAGGTCGCGCACGCGACCGCCACGCACGAGCACGATGGAGTGCTCCTGGAGGTTGTGGCCCTCGCCCGGGATGTACGCCGTCACCTCGACGTTGTTCGAGAGGCGCACGCGCGCCACCTTGCGCAACGCCGAGTTGGGCTTCTTCGGCGTCATGATCTTCACCTGCAAGCACACGCCCTTCTTCTGCGGGCAGCCGTGCAGGGCGGGGTGCTTCGGTCGGCTCCGCTGCACCACGCGTGCCTTGCGGACCAGTTGATTGATCGTCGGCATCGATAGCTCTGTTGGTTTCGTTGTCCTGTTCGAGCGCCCGCTTCCGGGCCGCAGATGTTTCAACCTAGTGGCCCGCGCCCCGTTGGTCAAGGGCGCGTCGGGAAGATGATCGACGCGAGCCTCCTGTAGGGAACGGCCTCCGTGCCGTTCCGCCGAAGAGGAACGCCACGGAGGGCGTTCCCTACAGATTGTTCCGCTCTTCAGCTCGTGCTCGCTTCCTCGAGCTGCTCCTCCGCGCTGGTCTCCTCGGCGCTTTCCACGCTGTCGTGGCGCGGCAACGCCTTGAGCTTCACCTCCGACTGCAGGTGCAGGCTGAAGCCCGTCCCCGCCGGCACCAGATGGCCGAGGATCACGTTCTCCTTGAGCCCGACCAGGTAATCGACCTTGCCGGCCAGCGCCGCCTCGGTCAGCACCTTCGTCGTCTCCTGGAACGACGCCGCCGAGATGAAGCTGTCCGACTGCACCGCCGCCTTGGTGATGCCCAGCAGCTGCGTCGTCGCGGTCGCCGGCGAAGGCTGCACCCAGGTCGGCGGCTGCTTGTCCTCCGCCTCCAGCCGGGCGTGCTCCTCCTCGAAGGCCTCCTTGGTGACGATCTTGCCCGCCTCGAAGCGCGAGTCGCCCGCGTCCTTGATCTTCACGCACTCCTTGAAGCGGTCGTTGACCGCCTGGAAGGCGAAGCGGTCGATCACGCTGCCGGGCAGCAGCCCCGTGTCGCCCATGTTCTTGATCTGCACCTTGCGCAGCATCTGCGACACGATGATCTCGATGTGCTTGTCGTCGATCTCCACGCGCTGGGCGCGATAGACCGCCTGCACTTCCTGCACGAGGTAGTTCTGCACCGCCTGGATGCCGGAGATCTTCAGGATCTCGTGCGGCACCAGCGGCCCGAACACCAGCCGATCGCCTTCCTTCACCCGGTCGCCGTTCTGCACGCGCATGTGCTTGCCCGGGGGCACCTGGTGCGCCACCTCCTCGCCCGTCTTGCGGCCCGCCTCGTCCACGGGCTGGATGTAGATCGTGCGCTTCCCGCGCTTCTTCTCGCCCAGCCGCACGGTGCCCGTCACCTCCGACATCTTGGCCGGGTCGCGCGGCGTCCTGGCCTCGAAAATCTCCGTGACGCGCGGCAGGCCGCCCGTGATGTCCTGGGTGCCCGCCACCTCGCGCGACGTCTTCGCCAGGATCGTCCCCGGCGAGACCTTGATGCCTTCGCGCACCTCGATGAAGGCCCGCTCCGGCATGTAGTAGGGCTTCAGGATGTGGCCCTGCTCGTCCTCGATCAGGATCTGCGGGTGCAGGTCGCCCTTGTGCTCCATGATGACCCAGCGCTCGGCGCCCGTCTGCGAGTCGCTCTCCTTGCGGAGCGTTTGCCCCTCCACGATCTCCTCGAAGCGGACCTTCCCGGCCACCTCGCTCATGATCGGCGTGACGTGCGGGTCCCAGCGGCACACCGTCGTGCCCGGCGCCACCGTCGAGCCGCTCGCCACCAGCAGCGTTGCCCCGTTGGGCACCGAGAACGTCTCCACCACCTTGCCCTTGGCGTCCAGCAACTGGATCTCGCCGTTGTTGCGCGTCAGGGCCGTGCGCTCGCCGCGCTCGTTGATGACGTCGTTGATCCGCTCGTAGCGCACGATGCCGGTTTTCTTGGCCTTGACCTCGCTCTCCTCGACCACGCGCTTGACCGTCCCGCCGATGTGGAACGTGCGCATCGTCAACTGCGTGCCGGGCTCGCCGATCGACTGGGCGGCGATGATCCCCACCGCCATGCCCTCCTCGACCAGCGTCCCCGTCGCCAGGTCCATGCCGTAGCACAGCCGGCACACGCCCAGGGACGCCTCGCAGGTCATCGGGGAGCGCACGAGCACCTTGTCGATGCCCATCGCCTCGATGTTGCGCGCCGCCTCGACGGTGATCATCTCGTTCTCGCTGACCACCTCCTCATCCGTCACCGGGTCGGGGATCGAGGTGCGGCTCACGCGGCCGCGGATCGACTCCGAGAGCGGCCGTTCGATCTCTTCGCCCTTGTACACGGCGCTCTTGCTGATGCCCTGCGTCGTGCCGCAGTCGTGCAGCGTGATGACCACGTTCTGGGCCACGTCCGCCAGTTTGCGCGTCAGGTAGCCCGAGTCGGCCGTCTTGAGGGCGGTGTCGGCCAGGCCCTTGCGCGCCCCGTGCGTGGAGCTGAAGTACTCGAGCACCGAGAGGCCCTCGCGGAAGTTGGCCTTGATCGGCGTCTCGATGATCGTCCCGTTCGGCTTGGCCATCAGCCCGCGCATGCCGGCGAGCTGGCGGATCTGCTCGATGCCGCCGCGGGCGCCGGAGTGGGCCATCAGAAAGATCGGGTTGAGGTAGGGGGCCCCTCGCGCCGGTCGTGGCGGAGGTCCTCCATCATCTGCTTGGTGATCTCGTCGCGGGCGTGCGTCCACAGGTCGATGACGCGGTTGTAGCGCTCCGTGTCGGTGATGTTCCCTTCCTCGTACAGCCGGCGGAAGTGGTCCACCTCCTTGCCCGCCTTCTTGAGCACCCCCTCCTTGTTCAACGGCGTCTTGAGGTCGTCCGTCGCGAAGCTCAGCCCCGAGCGCGTCGATTCGCGGAAGCCCAGGTCCTTCATGCGATCGAGCAGGTCGATCGTCTCGCGCCTTCCGAGCAGCAGGTAGCAATCGGCGATGATGCGCGCGAGCTGCTTGCTCGACAGGGCCACGTCGTAGAACGCCATCTTGGCGTTCAGGATGTCGTTGAACAACACCCGACCCACGGTGGTCAGCACCAGGCCGTTGGGCTTGCGGCCGACCTCCTCCGTGCGGATCTTGTCCTTGTCGAAGCGGATCTCGGAGATGAGCTTCTTCCCGATCGGCAGCCGGACGTAGATGCGGGCATGCACGCCCAGCTTCTTCTCGCCCCAGGCGGTGAAGACCTCCTGCGGGCTACAGAACGTCTTGCCCTCGCCCGCCTCGGTCGATTCGCCCAGCTCGCCCCGCGTCGCCGTGAGGTAGTAGCACCCCATGACGATGTCCTGCGACGGGCTGATGATCGGCTGGCCGTTGGCCGGGCTGAAGATGTTGTTGGTGGACATCATCAGCACCGTCGCCTCGACCTGCGCCTCGATCGACAGCGGCAGATGCACCGCCATCTGGTCGCCGTCGAAGTCGGCGTTGAAGCCCTTGCAGACGAGCGGGTGGATGCGGATGGCGTTGCCTTCGATGAGCACCGGCTCGAACGCCTGGATGCCCATGCGGTGCAAGGTCGGCGCCCGGTTGAGCAGCACCGGGTGGTTCTTGATGACCTCTTCGAGGATGTCCCAGACCTGCTCGTCCTTGCGCTCGAGCATCTTCTTGGCCGACTTGATGGTGTCGGCGTGCCCGAGCTCCTTGAGGCGGCGGATGATGAACGGCTGGAACAGCTCCAGGGCGATCTTCTTGGGCAGGCCGCACTGGTGCAGCCGGAGCTCGGGGCCCACGACGATGACCGAGCGCGCCGAGTAATCCACGCGCTTGCCGAGCAGGTTCTCGCGGAAGCGGCCCTGCTTGCCCTTGATCATGTCGGTGAGCGACTTGAGCGGGCGGTTGCTGCTACCCAGCACCGGGCGCTTGCAACGGTTGTTGTCGAATAGCGCATCGACCGATTGTTGCAGCAT
>JBBSEZ010000108.1:0-24210 GCA_038239195.1 Gemmatales bacterium | reverse complement strand
TTTAGTTGGCGGCTTAATTTATATTTGGGGCCCGCGGCGGGGGGGGGGCCCGGCGGGGGCGCGCCGCACCAATTTGGCTGCCGGAGCGTCGCGATGAACGTCAGGAGGCCGCTTCCGCTTCTGGGGCTGCTGCTGTTCGCCGCCGGCTGTGGTAAGTCTACCGCCGACTGGGCGAAACAGATGAAGTCCCCTGACCCTGCCCGACGGCTCCAGGCCATCCACGCTCTGCAATCCAGGGCGAAAGAGAAAGAGGTCGTGCTGCCCGTGCTGATCGAGGCGTTGAAGGACGACGACACCTACGTTCGCCGCGATGCGGCGAAGGCACTCGGCCGCTTCGGGCCCGGCGCTGCCGAGGCGGTCCCCGCCCTCCTGCCGTTGCTCGCGGACAAGGAGCCGAGCGTCCGGAAGGCCGCCGGGCAGTCGCTCGAGAAGATAGGCCCGACGGCGGCCAAGGCCGCGGCCCGGTAGGCGCGAGGGGCCGGGCGTGGTCGATGCTCCGGCGGAGGCCCCCGCTCCGGCCCCGGCGCCTGTCAAAGAGCCAAGCTGAGCGGTCGCTCAATCGAGCCAACCTTGCTCGCCGCGCTGCGGGGGGCTCGTTCCGCTCCTCCGCTCGCGATCGTTGGTGGCCCATCTGGAGTTGCCGGAGCTCCCCGGCGGGGACCGCCCCACGCACCACCTCGACCCCGGCCCGCTCGTGGCAGGGACGAGCCGCGCCATCGGTGCCGGGCTCGGCATCGGGGTGATGACGCTCCGGCGCCTCGCCGTCGGCGTGGTCGCCGGGCTGGTCAACCGGGCCCAGGGCTTCCCTTTCGTCCGCGAAGGCTTGCGCCGGCTGCTCGGCCGCCACGTGGCCGGGCTGTTCGCGGCGGGCCACGACGCCGCGGTCAAGGCGGCCGACCTCGCCGACCTGTCGTCCGACGAGCTCGACCGGCGGCTGGAGGGGTGGCGGCGGTCGCGCGGGCCGCGCCGCTGGACAAGCTGCGCATCATCGAGAGCCTGCGGCCGTGCGGGCACACGCTGGCCATGACGGGGGACGGGGCCAACGATGCCCCGGCCCTGCGCCTGGCCGACGTGGGCGTCGCCATGGGCCAGGCGGGCACGGAGGTGGCGCGCCCGGCGTCCGACCTGGTCCTGATCGATGACGACTTCGCCACGCTCGTCGAGGCGCTGGTCGAGGGTCGCGGGCCCTGGAGGAACATGCGCAGCGGGCTGGGCCTGTTGCTGGGCGGCAACGTCGGCGAGCTCGCTCTCGCGCGACGTGGCCCTCAACGGCACGGCGCCGGCCTTGCCGCTGCTGTTGCCGTCCATGTCGTTCGTGCCAGCGAGCGCGTGAGATGGGGGCCAGGCTCGTTTACCACGTCCTCCGCCGGCGAGCGCGAGGACGTCAGGTCGTCGCCGGGAGATGCACGAGCTGATCTTCGCGAACTTCGATGTAGGTTCGCACCGGTTTGCGTCCGATGCGAACCCGGTAGATCCGCGCCCCGCCGGGCCCCAGCGGGCCGCGATACTCCACGATCTTGCCACGGTGGAAGCCGGAAAGGCGGATGCTCACGAGGTCGCCCACCTTGAAGCTGTCCCCAGCATTATTTCCGTCCATCACTCCTCCTTTCTCCGTCACCACGGGGAGGTGCCGAGAACCTGATGCACCTCATGCTGCATGATACCATCGAGCCAGACGGCGAGCCCATCGCAAGAAGCTCTCCAGTCTTCCACGCTCACGAGGGTCAACGGCGGTATCCCCGTCGGGGCAGTCGCCTTTTGGTGCGCGATCGCGTTTCGCCACTTGTTCAAGTGCCCAAGGTGCGTCACTCGCGGCCCGTTGGCGGGGATAGCGTGGAAGTCGAGCACGAAGCCGAACCGCTGGACGTCGGTTCTGATGGTTTCAACGGTCGGGTTGTTCGTGCTGAGCCTCAGTTCGGCAGAGAATTGCGACTGGGTCGCCGCCTGGAACGGTGGGGGCACCCTGGAGGCGAATACTTGCACGCACTCCGTATAGAGGTCCCGGCAGAGCCCCTGAAAGTGGCCGCTGAGGAGCATCGCGTAGCCCCGCAGGAGCTCTTCCGCCAGCAGCGCGTTGGGTGGAACCAGGGCTGCCGCAAGGGCGCACTGCGACCCCACCTCGCCCAGGCGAAGCATTCGATCCTTCTGCCACCGGAGCAATGAAGCGGACGGCATGCTACCTCCTCCGCGTCAGCGAAGCGCAAGGAAGCAGCCCTCATCCTGCCTCCACGGGAGGCGCCTCGACCGGGAACAACACAATCCGCGTGCCGCCCCCCTTCACCCGCCTCGCAGCGTTGCAGGTGGGTGCGAATCGCTGGTTTCCCCGTTCCCGCCCAGCCCTGGGGGGCCGAGGCAGAGTTGGCGCCTTCCTGGTGTTTTGTACGCGACAGGCCGGGGCGAGGGAAGCCGGCCCTCCCGCTCGCGCATCCGGTTGGAGCGGTTCCGACAGCCTCATCGGCAAAGTTCCCCGGGCCGCATGCCTCGCAGGCCCCCGCACCGCATCTCTCCCCCATTTCCGGGCCCAACACACGCCTAGAATCAGTTGCCCCTTCCGCTCGCCGTCGAGATCGGCAGCGCCCTGGAAACAACCGCGAGGTGTGCGATGAGGAGCAAGGCCCCCGACCGGACGTTCATCGACCAGATCAAGCAGCAACTGCTCTGCCTGCGAGGCCCCCACCACGGATACCGGGCCCTGCGCGTCTACGTCGCCGGGGCGCCGGAGCCGTGGGAGTTCGGCGCCTGCGACGAGTTCGAGTTTCACGACGGCTCGGGCGTGCTGATCGTGCGCGATGGCCCCACCGACGAGAACGGGCACGACAACGCCGAGGTCCCCGAGCACGTCTTCCGCCTCGACGCCGTCGTGGCGAGTCAGCTCATTTGACCCCCGAGGCCCTCATGCTCGACCTCGCTTCTCTCTTGACCGCGCACCCCTTTCCCTCGGCCCTCGACCGCGTGCGCGCGTCGTTCGCCCGCCAGCCGGACGACCAGACCTGCGGCGCCGCCGCGATCCGCCACGGCCTGCTCCTGGGCGGGCTCACCATCCCCGTCGCCACCCTGGAAGCGGTCCTCGACATCCGCGGCAACCAGGGCACCCCGCCCGCAACCTTACGCGCCTGCCTGCGCGGCCTCGGGCTGGAGCCGCGCCCCTTACGCAAGGGCGTTCGCCAAACCACGGAGGCGTTCCTCGATGGCCTGCGGGCCGAGCTGGAGCAGGGGTCGTTCCTGTTGCCGTGCATCCAGCGCGCGGAGCACTGGGTCTGCGTTGGCGCCTGGGAGGACGGGCTTGTCGGGCTGGTCGATTCGTTCTTCGGCAAGCACGTCCCGCCCTCCTGGCCGAACCTGTCGCCGGGCCTGGGCTTCTTCAGCTTCTCGCCCGACGAGCTCGACGCACTCGACTGGGCGCACCACGTCACCCTCGTCCGCCCAGGCCGCTGGCGCGCGCAATACGAGGCGTGGCTGCTGGCCCGGCCAGCGCTCCTGCGCATGCACCAACGCCAGGCGACCGCCGCCCGGCCGGTGACGCTCGTCCAGGCGGTGAGGCTGGGCGTGCATCAGTACCTCGACGATGCCGACTACCCCTACGGCGGGATGAACCTTCACCTTCCCGACGGAGCGATGGCCCGCATCGAGGCGGACGACCCCGGCCGAGACGCCCTCGGGGTGGAGACGGCGGGAACGGGCGAGGGAGAGGTCGTCGTGATGCGCCGGCTGGGCGGGGTGTTGACCGGCCGGCGGCCCGTGCCCGAACTGGTGATGCGGGCCTCGGCCGTTTGCGCGGCGAACCTGCACCGCGAGCAAGCGCGGGCCAGCCAGTCCACGAGCCGCGGCAGAGCGGGGCGCCGGCTCGATGCACCGGCGGTGCGGCGCGCGGCGAGTTGATCGCGACGCTTTCTCATCGTTTTCTCAGTTGCGTTGGCCGCTCCGGCGCGCCATCATGCTCAACGGAAGCACATCTTCCGCCACTCATCACAAGGAGAGGACCTATGTTGAATCGTTTGTGCGCCCTCGCGGCGCTGGCCGCCCTGGGCGTGGCGCTCGGGCAGTCCCACGCCGCCGAGCCGGTCCGCGCCGCGCGGGCTGACGCGGACCTGACCGCCAGCCTCGCGAAGGCGACGGTCGAGTTGAAGTCGGCGGGCCCGCTGGCCTTCGGGCCCCAGGGCATTCTGTTCGTCGGCGACCCCCAGGCGGCGGTCGTGTATGCGATCGACACCGGCGACCGCGCCGTGCCCGACACCAAGGACCGTCCGAAGGTCGCGGGCATCGACGAGAAAGTGGCCGCGCTCCTGGGCGCCGAGGCCAAGGGCGTTGCCATCAAGGACCTGGCAGTCAACCCGATCTCGGGGACGACCTATCTGTCGGTGGCGCGCGGCAAGGGCCCGACCGCGGCGGCCGTGCTGCTTCGTCTGAACCGCGCCGGCAAGCTGTCGGAGCTGTCGCTCAAGGACGTGAAGTCGGCCAAGGCGACGATCCCCAACGCGACGGAGGGCAAGAATCGGCAGGAGGCGATCACGCACCTGGCCTACGTCAAGGGGCGCGTGATGGTGGCCGGGCTGTCCAACGAGGAGTTCGCCTCGAAGTTGCGCTCGATCCCGTTCCCGTTCGAGAAGGCGGGCAAGGGCACCAGCGTCGAGATCTTCCACGGGGCCCACGGCAAGTTCGAGACGCGCTCGCCGGTGCGCGTGTTCGCGCCCTATCAGATCAAGGGCGAGGACCACCTCCTGGCGGCCTACACCTGCACGCCGCTCGTCAAGTTCCCCGTGGCGTCGCTCCAGCCGGGGCTCAAGCTGCGCGGTACGACCGTGGCCGAGCTGGGCAACCGCAACCGCCCGCTCAGCATGATCGTCTACAAGAAAGGTGGGAAGGACTACGTCCTGATGGCCAACAGCAGCCGCGGGCTGATGAAGATCCCGCTGGAGGGCATCGACAAGGTCGAGGGCATCACCGCCCGCGTGCCCGACAAGGCGGGGCTGACCTACGAGACGATCAAGGGCATGACGGGCGTGCAGAAGCTCGACGCCTTCGGCCAGGACCACGCCGTCGTGCTGGTTCGTGCCGCGGACGGCAAGCTCAATCTGAGCACGATCGACCTGCCGTGACTACTTCGTCGGAAGGATGAAGGAAGAGGGATGAATCAGATGCGTTCTGGTTCATCCTTCGTCCGTAAGGAGACCGGCAGGAAAAGGCGTCCTTGGAGGACGGCCCTCCCGAGCCGTCCTCCAGCAAACCAGGTCCTGCCGCTCGCCTAAAGAGGGAGGCCTTGCCGTGAACAGAGGACATGCGTTCTGGGGCTTTCTGTCCGCCGTCGCGCTGACCGCCTGGGTCGGGACCGACGCTTTGTTCTCTCGCGAAGCGAGCCCTCCGCCGAAGCTCGTCAAGATAGCGGGCCCCTCGATCCGCCTGAATCAGGAGGGGAAGGGCGGGCCCACGGTGGACGTGACGGGGCTGCGCAAGGAGGACCTGGCCTGGCTGGCGCGGCTGGCGCCGGGGGCGGAGAAGTGGGAGGAAGTGCTGCGGGTCTCGGTGCATCGCAAGAGGGAGGACGGCCAGCTCGCCATGCTGGGCTCGCATCGCGTCGAGAAGGGAGCGCTCCGCTTTGCGCCGCGCTTCCCTCTGGCGAAAGGGGTGCGCTACCGGGCGGTCTTCAACCCGGCCGCGCTGCCTGGCGGGGCTGGGCGGAGGCCTGTCGCGGTGGTGCTCTCGATCCCGAGGCCGGAACGCAAGCCGACGGCGGTGGTGGCGCAGGTCTACCCGAGCGGGGACCGGATGCCCGAGAACCTGCTGAAGTTCTACCTGCACTTCTCGGCCCCCATGAGCCAGGGCGACTGCTACCGCCACATCAAACTGCTCGACGCCAGGGGCAAGCCGATCGACTTGCCCTTCCTCGAATTGGACCAGGAGCTGTGGGCCCCCGACGGCACGCGCCTGACCGTCTTCTTCGACCCCGGTCGGATCAAGCGCGGCCTGAAGCCGCGCGAGGAGGTCGGCCCGGTGCTCGAAGAGGGCAAGCGCTATACCCTCGTCATCGAGCGGACGTGGCTCGACGCCGAGGGCGCCCCTCTCAAGGCGGCGTTTCGCAAGACGTTCGCCGCCGGCCCCCCCGACGATGCGCCGCCCGACGTCAAGACGTGGAAGCTCAGGCCCCCCGCTGCGGACACGCGGGCCCCCTTGCGCGTGACGTTCCCCAAGCCGATGGACCACGCCCTGCTCCAGCGGCTCCTGTGGGTGGTCGATGCGGCGGGGAGGAAGGTGCCGGGCAAGGTGGCGGTGACCGAGGGCGAGACGGTCTGGCTCTTCGCGCCGGACAGGCCCTGGCGCGCGGGGGCGCATGAACTGGTGGCAGACACGCGCCTGGAGGACCGCTCCGGTAACAGCATCGGCCGGCCGTTCGAGGTGGACGTGCTGCGCCCGGTGGAGCGTGTGGTGAAGCTGGCGACGGTCAAGGTGCCGTTTCGAGTGAAGAAGTGATCGTTTAGCGACGCTTCGTAGAAGCGTTCGGCAACACGATCCACCCCGATCGTTCATTTGCAGGTGGCCAGCAGCGCAAGCGTGGCCCACGCCGACGTCGAGAGCCGCTGGGCGTAGCTCTCCGCCCCCGACGGGCGCGTCGTTTCGGTCCAGCTCCCGTCCTTTTCCTGCGCGGCCAGGAGAGTGGCGCGGCCGCGCCTGGTCCACGCCCTCACCTCGGCCGTCTGCTCCTGCCCGGCCAGGGCGAGCAGGACCAGCGCCGTGTCGAACACCTCCGGCGACGAGCTGACGTAGGGCCCCCAACCGCCGTCGCGGGGCTCGCCCTTGCGGAGCCGCTCCAGGCAGCGCCGCTTCTGCGCCACGGCCCCGGCATCGCTCGCCTTGCCCAGCGCCAGGAGCACCGCCGCCGCGTCGAGGACCGTATCGACCGGCGCCTTGCGGAGCCAGGCGTCGGCCTTTGCGACTGCCTCCTTGTAGCGACCTGCCCCGGCGCGCTGGAGCGTGCGGCGGGCGAGGTGAGTGGCCAGGGCCGTGCCGTGCGTGGTGGGAGAGCCGAGCGTGCCCGCAGGGACCACGCGCCAGGGGCCATCCTTGTCTTGCAACTCCGCCACGAGGCGGGCGGCGTGCTGCAACGCGCGCTCGTCCTTCGCCAGCCCGGCGTCGCGCGCCTCGGCGAGGGCCGCGGCGAACTGGAGCCGGGCCAGCTTTTTGTCGCTGAAGGGCCCGTCGCCGCCGTTGCGGTCCCAGCCGGCCGGGCGCTGGAGCCAGGCGGTGGTCTCCGCCAGCGCGCCCGGCGGGACGGGCCGGCCGAGGCGCACGGCGGCGTAGAGGGCCCGGGCCGCGTCGCCGTTGTGGTGGCAGGAATGGCAGCGGTTCTCCCGGTGCCAGCGCGGCACTTCGCGGGCCAGGTAGGCGAGGGCGCGCTCCTCCGGCGTGGGCGGGACGGGCGGGGCGGCGCCTGGGCTCGTCGCCAGGAGGACAAGGGAGAGGGTGAACATCGCTTATCTCCCGAGCTGGCTCCCCTTGCGCTTCTCCATTCGCGCGATCCACTCGCGCAGCATCAGCACCGCCTCGCGGTCCGGCAGCGACGTCGCCAGCGGCGGCATCTGCCCGGGGCCTCGCCGCGCCATCCGCAGATACAGCACCGACTTCTCCGGCTCGCCCGGGGCGATGATCTTCGCGCCCACGATCCCGAAGGCGTCGTGCCGCGGTATCGTGCCGAAGAGGTTGGTCCGCCCGCGCTTCGTGGTGATCTCCATCTCCAGCGTGGCGTTCCCGCCGCCGGCCTCGACGTGGCACTGGGCGCAGTTGGCGTGGAGGTACGACCGGGCTCGCGCTTCGAGGGGCTGCCGCGCGTCGTAAGGATCGACCAGTCGGCCGTAGGCCTCCGGCCGCTTCGGCAGGAGCGTGCCGTGGCGCGGCTTGTCGCGCAGGCGCTTCTCCAGCCAGTCGATCGGCTTGCCCGCCGCGCCCCGGGCCGTCCGCCAGCCGTCCGCGCCGCGCTTGCCCGCCACGGCACCGGCCCCAACCGCTCGCCCCAGACCTTCGAGGGCGTCGGCAATGCCCTCGACCACGCGCCGCGCCTCGGCGGTGTGGTCGAGGGCGCTGATGCGGAAGACGTCCAGGTGCTCCAGGGTGCGCAGCTGGTTGTCCGACACCTTGCCGTAGTCGTGGACTTTGTTCATCTGCAACGTAGAGAGCCCGAGGACGAAGTTGGCGGCCCGGCTGTGGCAGACCATGCACTCGGCCCGGCTCGGAAAGCGCCACGTCTGCTTGCGCCGCCCACCCGGCGCCTTCGCGTCGCTCACCTCGACGGGCCGGTCGAGGCCCGCCTCGCCCACGAGGGCCGCGTCGGTCTGCTCGTCGTTCCAGGCGTAGGAGTAGCCCACCCACTGGCCCTGCTGTTTCGTCAGCAGGCGCGTCTCGACGCGCCGGCGCTTCCCGGCGGGAGCGTCGAGGGAGAACGTCTTGACCAGCACGGTCCCTTCGGGGAAGTTCCAGCCGCGCGAGGCGGTGAAGTCGATCTGCGTCAGGCCCGGCAGGCCGAGGAAGCGCTCCTTGAAGGCGTTGTCGGACCACAGGGCGGCATTGACCGAGTAAGGGATCAGCCCCGGCTGCGCGCGATGGTCCTTGACCGACGCGAAGATGCCCGTCTCGCTCAGCCTGGTCGGGAACTTCGCCGGCCTCGCCTGGCGCGCAGTCGCTTCGAGGCGGTAGAGCCCTCCGCCGTGATCGACGATGAGCAGTTCGCCGTGCGCGTCGAGGCCGAAGCCGGTGATCTGGAGCGTGCTGCTCGCCAGCTCCTGGTGCCACGTGACCCGGCCTGCCTTGTGGCGGATGCCCCAGATGCGGCCGGTGGACCAGTCGCCGTAGACGTAGGCGCCCCGGAGGTCGGGCAGTTTCGTCCCGCGGTAGACGACGCCCCCCGTCAGCGAGCGCATCTCCGAGTGCGGGTGGTCGGCGATCGGCTTCGAGATCGGCGTGGGGCCGCGCTTGCGGTTCGGGTAGAACGGTCGGCCGCCCTCGACGAGGCTCCAGCCGTAGTTCGCCCCCTTTTTCACGAGGTAGACCTGCTCCCACAGGTCCTGGCCGTTGTTGCCCACCCACACGTCGCCTGTCGGCCCGTCCACGTGGATGCGCCACGGGTTGCGGAAGCCGTACGCCCACGTCTCGGGGCGCACGCCCTTGGTCTTCACGAACGGATTGTCGGCGGGGACGGAGTAGCCCTTGCCGGGATCGGGGCGGTCCACGTCGATGCGCAGCACCTTGGCGAGGAGGCGCGTCACGTCCTGCCCGGCCAGGTCGGTATCGGAGTCGGACGTCCCATCGCCGGAGGTGACGTAGAGCATGCCGTCGGGGCCGAACGCCAGGTCGCCGCCGTTATGGCCATCGGACGCCCACTCGATAATGACCTTCTCCGACTTCGGCTCGATGGCGTGGGGCGGCTTGCGCGCCACCGTGTACCGCGTGACTCGCGTCGTCTTGCGCTTGGCGCTGGTCGGGCCGTTGGCGCCGACGTAGAGGTAGCCGTTCTTGCGGTAGTCGGGGTGGAAGGCCAATCCGTAGGCGATGCGGTCGAGGTCGAGGACCAGCGCGAACTTGTCGGCGGCTGGGTCATCTTTCAGGCGCAGCACGCGGCCGGTGCCGCCCCAGGGGAAGAGCTGGTGGATAAGGAGGAGGTTGGCGGTGCCCGGCTCGTGGGCGACGGCGATGGGGCAGGGGACTTTGAGGCGGGCAAATGTCCGCTGAACGCGGTAGGGGAGCGGCGGGCTTGGCGAGCCGACCACGCGCGAGGTCGTCCACGGCACGCGCTTGTCGATGCCGTAGGCCGGCTCGGCGGCGCGGGCGGGCGGCGCCAGGACGTGCAGGGACAGGGCCAGCAAGAACAGAGGACGCATGATGAGGCCTTCTCCGTTGGCAGACAGCGGCGCGAAGCGGGGGCGCCGGCCCCTCTGTTGATTCTCTATGGGCTCGCGCCTATCTTGCCTACGCCCACGCCTTCTCCGCGAAGGGGTGGGCGTGCTGCGGGCGGAGTGAAGGCGAGGGGGCTCTCATGTCCGAAAGTCTGCTCGACAGCCAAGATCGCTCCGTCCCCGCCGAGGTGTACGAGGCCCTCGCCGCCGGAAGTCCCGCCGGACGAGCCGAGGTCGTGCTGCGGCTCCTCGCGGAACGCGGCGGTCGCCTTTGTCTACCGCTCCTCGCCGGGCAGGGGGCGGTGCTCACGATGATCGAGCTCGGGCCGGAGGCCTTGCAGGCGCGCCGGCAAGCGGCCGGGGACGATCAGGCTTGGTGGCACGCCGAGCGCCAGGCGCTTAACCTCCGCGAGGCCAAGCTGCCGGGGGCGGTCTTGCGCAAGGCCGACCTGCGCGGCGCCCTGCTGGAGCGGGCCAACCTGCGCGCGGCCGACCTGGCAGGCGCCCGGCTCCAGGGGGCCGCGCTGGGCGAGGTGGACCTCCGCGATGCCCTGCTCGAGGAGGCCGACCTGCGCGGGGCCTCCCTGCGCTTCGCCAACCTCCGGGGCGCCATCCTCGAGAACGCCGACCTGCGCGGCGCCGACCTGTGGGGCGCCGACCTCGAAGGCTGTTCGCTCGCCAAGGCCGACCTGCGCGGCGCCATCCTGGCCGAGGCGTCGGCGCGCGGCGCCGACCTGACCGGCGCCGACCTCCGGCAGGCCCGCCTGGGCAAGGCGAACTTCCAGGGGGCCTGCCTGCGCGGCGCCGACCTGCAGGCCGCCCACCTGGAGGGGGCGTGCCTGCGCGACGCCGTGCTGCGCGAGGCCCACCTCCAAGGGGCCGTCCTGACCACGTGCGACGTGGCCCACGCCCACCTGGGGGGGGCCTGGCTGGAGAAGACCCGGATGCAACAGGAGCAACTGGGGGGCGCCATCGGCGAGGAACTGGCGGGGGAGTACGAGGAGGCCCGCAAAGGCTATCTCGCCCTGGAGCGCAACTTCGAGGAACTGGGCGACACCGACGCCGCGAGCTGGGCCTACCGCAAGAAGCGGCGCATGCAGAAGTGGGACGCGCTACAGAAGGCGCGGGCCGCCCGCCGCGCCGGCGGCTGGCGCGAGTCGGCCGGCCTCTACGTGCGCTTCGGCATCGACCAGCTCGTCGAATGGGTGTGCGATTACGGCGAGAGCGTTCCGCGCGTGCTCTGCTCGCTCTTCGCGGTCTACCTGGGCTTCATGCTGCTGTACGCGATCACCGGCAGCGTGGTCCGCGTCGTGGAGACGCCGGCCGGGCCGGTGCGGGAGCCGACGCGCGATCCCATCGACCTGGCGGTATTCAGCCTGATGGCGATGACGACGTCGGGCACCCCCGCAGTGACCCTCCAGCCGCGCGACGTGTTGGTTCACCTGCTGACGGGCGCGCAGGCGCTCCTCGGCATTGCATTGACGGGGCTGCTGGGGTTCGTGATGGGGAATCGAATTCGGCGGTAGTTTCGCGTCACCCTGGCGCGGCCTTCTTCAGCAGCGCCTCCATCTGTTCGAGCAGCCGGGGCAATTCGACCGGCTTGGTGTGGTAGTCGGAGCAGCCCGCCGCCAGCGCCTTCTCCCGGTCGCCCGTGATGGCGTGGGCCGTCAGGGCGATCACCGGCACGGCGCCCGTCTCGGGCGTGGCCCGGATCTGTCGCGTCGCCTCCCAGCCGTCCATAAGCGGCAGGTTGAGGTCCATCAGCACCAGATCGGGGCGTTCGGACCTGGCGAGCGCGACGCCCTGCGCGCCGTCGCCGGCGTGGACCACCTCGTAGCCCCGGCGCACCAGGCGCCGCGACAGGGCGTCGCGATTCTCTTCGTTGTCCTCGACCAGCAGGATCTTCGGCATGGCGCCCTCTATTCTCGTTTCGTGGCCTCGGCCGCCGGCGCCCGCCCGGCCGTCAGGCGGTGCACCTCGCGGAGCAGTTCCTGTTGCGTGTAGGCCCCCTTTTGCAGCACTTTCTCGACGGCCCCGTTGAGGCGCTGGCGGTCGGCGGGAGAGACGTCCTGCGAGGTGACGACGACAATGGGGATCGACCTCCACTCCGGGTGGCGGCGGAGCTCCTCGGTGAAAGCGAACCCGTCCATGTTGGGCATCATCAGGTCGAGCAGGATCAACACCGGCGGGGACTCGGCCACGCGCTGCAACGCCTCGCGGCCGTCGGCGGCCTCGACCACCGTGCAGCCTTCCCGTTCCAGCACCTGGCGCAGCATCTGGCGCGTCAACTGATCGTCGTCCACCACGAGCACCGCCGCGGGGCCGGACGGGCCACGATACTTCCGCAGCAGCGCGGACAGGCGCTCCCGCTCCAGGGGCTTGGTGAGGTACTCCGCCGCGCCGAGCATGTAGCCCAGGTTACGGTCCCCGGCCATGCTCAGCATGATGACGGGCACCTCGGCGAGATTGGGTTCGGCCTTGAGGTCGGCCAGCACCGACCAGCCGTCCTTGCGCGGCATGATGACGTCGAGGGTGATGAGGTCGGGCCGCAACTCGGCCGCCTTGCGCAGCCCCTCCTCGCCGTCCGCCGCCGTCTCCACCCGAAAGCCTTCCTGACGCAAGAGGCGCTCCATCACGTCGCGCACGGCGGGGTCGTCGTCGATGACCAGCACGGTGCCGCGCTGGCCTCCCCCCTCGGCGGGCGGGGCCGGCGTGGGCGGAGCGGCCACCTCGGCGGGCAGCCGTAAGGTGAACGTCGAGCCCTTGCCGGGCTCGCTCTCCACCGTCACCTCTCCGCCCATCATCTCGCAAAACTCGCGCGTGATGGCCAGGCCCAGTCCGGTGCCGCCGAAGCGGCGCGTGGTCGAGGCGTCGGCCTGGGTGAACGGCTGAAAGAGCCTGGCAATCTCGTCAGGCCCCATGCCGATGCCGGTGTCGCGCACGCGGAACGTGAACCAATCCCGCCCGTTCTCCGCACGGCGCTCGACCTCGAGGCGAACTTGCCCTTCTCGGTAAACTTGGAGGCGTTGGCCAGGAGGTTGAACAGCGCTTGCCGCACCTTGGTCAGGTCGGCGTGCATGCGCCCGAGCTCCGGCGGGCAGACGACTTCCAGTTCGTTGCCCCGCTTCGCGACCAGGGGCTGCACGGTGGACGTCACGTCCGTGACGACGCCAGCCACGTCGAACGTCTCGAGGTACAGCTCCATCTTGCCGGCCTCGATCTTCGACAGGTCGAGGACGCCGTTGACCAGCGCCAGCAGTTGCTTGCCGGCCCGGCGGATCTTTTCGAGGTCGGCGATGAGCTCCGTCGTGCCGGCGTCCTCCGCCTGCTCCTGGAGGAGCTCGCTGTACATGATGACCGCGTTGAGGGGCGTGCGCAGCTCGTGGCTCATGTTGGCCAGGAAGGTGCTCTTGGCGGCGTTGGCCGCCTCCGCCGCCTCCTTGGCCTCGCGCAGCTCTTTCTCGGCGCTTTTGCGAGCGGTAATGTCCACAAACGTGACCACGGCGCCCTGCACGGCGCCACCCTCGGCGACAGCGATGCAGGAGAAGTCGGCGGGGAACGACGTACCGTCGGGGCGCCAGAGCACGTCGTCGTCCATGCGGCAGCCCTGGCCCGTCCGCAGGGTGAGGGAGATCGGGCATTCCTCGACGGGATAGGGGGCCCCGTCCGGCCGGGTGTGGTGGACGAGAGCGTGCATGTCCTGGCCGAGCGCTTGCTCGGGGCGGAGGTCGAGGAGGCGCTGGGCCGCCCGGTTGAGGAAGGTACACTTCCCGCCGGCGTCCAGTCCGTAGACCCCCTCGCCGGTGGACCCGAGCAGCAACTGGTTGTAATTGGTGAGGCGGCGGCGCTCCTCTTCCGCCCGCTTGTGCTCGGTGACGTCTTCGAGGGCGAGCACGACGCGGGCGGGGCCTTCATCGGCGAAGGGCGTCACGCGCGCCATGAACCAGTGCGGTTGGCCGGCCACGGGGAACTGCCGCTCCCGCTCGAACGACAGGGCCTCCCCGCGGAGGACGGCACGGGCGCCCTCGGCAAGGTCGGCGCCCGAGCCCACGTTTTCGCAGGCCGCCAGGCAGTCCTCGCCCGCGCCCAGCCCCGCCAGCGGGGCGGGGCCCGGCAGCGCCTGCCAGGCCCGGTTGACGGCGACGACCTTTCCGCCCTCGTCGAGGATGGCGATGCGCGCCGTCAGGGCGTCGAGCGTGGCGCGGGCGAACCGCTCCGTCTCGCGCAAGGCGCGCTCGGCCCGCCGGCGGTGCGTCGCGTCGCGGCGAACGAGTTCGTGGACCAGCAGCACCAGGCCCACGGGCAACAGCGTCGCCACCAGAGCGAAGACGCGCAGTCGGCCTAGCTCGGCCTTCAGCGCATCGCCCCGCCGGTGAAGCAACTCGCGCTCTTCCTGCTGCATTTCGGCCACGACCGCGCGCAGGCCCGTCAGGGGGCCCGTCTCGCCCTTTCGGAGCGCCGCGGACCGAGCGGCCTTGACCAGCCCGTGGAGGGCGTTCAGCCGAGCCTGCTGGTCCGGGTTGTCGGCCGTGCGCTCTTTCAAAGCGTCGAGTTGGTTGTCGATGTGCCCCAGCGCTACCAGGGCGCGCGCCTCGCCGCCCGTTTCCGCGACGGGCACGGTCGCCAGGACGCCTTCGAGGTCGGTGAGGACGTCGTGGGTGTGGACCACCCAGCGCTCGTTCTCGACCATCCGGCGGGTGAGGGCGTAGAAGACCCAGGCGTTGGACAGCAAGACGGCGAGCGTCAGGGCAAGCCCGACGGTGGCCGTGCGACTCATCGGCCATTTCATGAGCCGGCCCCCTGGGCCGCGGACTTCGCCATGGCGTAGGCCGGGACGCGCTGGCCTTCGGCGCACCAGACGGGCGCCCAGGCGAGCCCGAAGTGCGTGATGCGGATGCCGGTCTTGCGCGCCTCGAGGCGCGCTTCCTTGACGTCCTCCGCCTTCTTCTGCCAGGGGCCCATCACCTTCTCCATCGCGGCGTGCCAGCGCTCCCTGGCCTGGACCGACTTGGGCGAGTTGGAGCCCTCGGCAACGCGCAGGGCCTCGACGCGGTCCTGGTGCTCGGCGCGGACAGGCGCCAACTCCGGCTCGGCCAGCGTGCGGGTGGTCTCGACGCAGCGCTGGAGGAACGCCTCCAGTCCCTCGCCCGGCTCGCTGGTCAGGCCCAGCGAGCGGTTGTTGTAGATCGTGATGCCGGAGTCGTCGTAGAGGTGTTTGGCGAACGATCGCTCCAGGGCGCGCAGTTTTTTCGGGTCGTTGGCCGTCTCCGGCACGTCGGACCAGACCGCGTTTTCGTTGTTGGGCATGGCTGGCTCCAGCGCGTCGGAAACCTGCTCGGCCTCGGCCCAGAGGGCGGGGCGGCCCGCCTCGGGAGTAGGGAGCAGCAGGCGGAAGGCGAGCTGACGCTCCAGTTTGCGGGTGCGGTCGGTCAGCGTAACGTCGGCGAAGCCGAGCAGGCGCGGCTCGTAGACCAGGGCGGCCCCCTGCTTGGCGGGCGCCTGGGCGACGGGCAGGTAATACTGGACCGTGCCCGGCGGCAAGATGGGCGGGACGTGGGCGGCGCCGCGCGTGGCCTGGGCGCCTTCGGCCCCCACCTCGGCGGCATGTTCGGGCAGCGGGGTGCCGCACTGCATGCAAAAGCGTGCCTCCGCCGGGTGGGTCGCGCGACAGGCCGGGCAGGCGCCGGCGGCGAGGGCCGGCGCGGCGCCGTTGGCCGCGGGGGCGAGGTCGCCGCGGAGGGCCTTGAGTTGGACGAGTTGGTCCCGCGTCAAGGGGCCGGCGAGGTAGGACAGGGCCCAGCGGGTGTGGAACAGAACGGGCGCGTCGCGGTGGACGTCGTGGAGCAGGAAGACCTGGTTGCCGAGGGCCGAGATGGCGGCGTCCAGGTAGCCCCGATCGGTGAGGCTGCCGTGCTCGGCGTCGAGCCCTTCGAGGCCTTCGAGCAGGCGGGCCTTGTCGCGGTCGGTGCGGAGCTTGCCGACGAACCAGGTGCCGGCGTTGGACAGCGCCTTGTAGTCGAGATCGACCGGGTTCTGCGTGGCGAGGAGGATGCCGACGCCGAAGGCCCGCGCCTGCTTGAGCAGCGTCATCAGCGGCGCCTTGGTCGGCGGGTTGGCGGGGTGCGGCGGCAGATACCCAAAGACCTCATCGAGGTAGAGCAGGGCGCGCAGCCTGGACGAGCCGGGCTGGCTGCGCGTCCAGGTGAGGACTTCCTGGAGCAACAGCGTGAGGAAGAACATGCGCTGCGAGTCGTCGAGGTGGGCGAGATAGAAGATGAGCTGGCGCGGTCGGCCGTCGGGCGCGCGGAGCATGGCGGCGAGGTCGAGCGGCTCGCCCTCGATCCAGGTGGAGAAGCTGGGGGAGGCGAGGAGGTTGTTGAGGGTGACGGCGAGCTTGAGGCGGTCTTCCTCGGGGTAGAACATGTCCACGTCGAAGGTGCCGATCTTGCGCAGCGGAGGCGACTGGATCTGAGCGATGAGGCGGGCGAGGTCGAGATCGACGTGCTGCGACCAGGCGTTGAGGAGGAGGTTGGCGATGAGAATGTGCTCGCGCGACTGGACCGGGTCGGCGGTGATCTTCATCAGGCCGAGCAGGGCGGTGGCCGTCGATTCGACCTTGTCGTTGAGGGCCTCGCGGCCAATGTCGGCGCGGGGGGCCTTGAAGTTCTGGATGACGGAAACGGACAGGCCGGCCTCGCTGCCGGGGGTGTAGAGGCGCCAGTCGGAGGAGAGGCGGAGCTCGGCGACGCGGGCGCGGTCCTGGCCCCAGTCGGCGAGGCCCTTCTGCCAGGCGCCGGCGAGGTTGCGGGCGTGCTCCTCGACGGAGAGTCCCTTGCGGCGGGCCTCGTCGGGGCTGACCCAGGGGGCGAAGTCCTCCTGGCGCATGCCGGGGAAGTTGAGCAGGAGGTTGGTGAGGTCGCCCTTGAGATCGACGATGATGGAGGGGACGCCTTCGATGGCGAGCTCTTCGAGCAAGGAGATGCACAGGCCTGTCTTGCCCGAGCCGGTCATACCGACCACAACGCCGTGCGTGGTGAGGTCGCGCGGGTCGTAGATGACGGGCTTGGGAAGGACCTCGGTCTTGGCGAGGTCGTATTCGCGCCCCAGGTAGAGCCCGGGGAAATCGGTCGTGCTCATTGCGTTGCCTCGTCGCCGGCGCCGGCCGGCGCCGCTCACCCGCGAGCGCGCCGGCGGCGACGTGGCTGAGCTTGGAGCAAAGGGCGTGCCGCCTGTCCGGTCGCCCGGCTCGACGGAGCGCGTCGAACGGGCGTCGGGCCCTTCCTTTTCGCGCCTCCCTCGCGAGCCCCTTGACCCGGCGCTGGCGGAGCGAGATACTCCATTTTTGGTCCCTTCCGCGGGTGAGTGGCCCATGAACGCGTTCGCTTGTCTGCACTGTGCCCACGTCTTCGAGGGCGCCCGCTGTCCTGCGTGCGGCCTCGTCCGGGCGGTCAACGGCCACGGCGCCGAAACGGGCCCGCTGCCACCCCTTGCCGACGACGCCTCGGCCGTCACTCTCTCGGGGGGCCGGCGCTCGATGGAGGGCCGGGCCCCGGCGGGCTACGAGCTCCTGGACGAACTGGGCCGCGGGGGCATGGGCGTGGTCTACCGGGCCCGCCAGGTACGCCTCGAGCGGGCGGTGGCGCTGAAGATGATCCTCTCCGGGGGGCACGCGAGCGCCAGCGAGCGGGAGCGCTTCCGCACCGAGGCCGAGGCGATCGCCCGGTTGCAGCACCCGAACATCGTGCAGATTTACGAGGTCGGCGAGCACGAGGGGTTGCCGTTCTTCAGCCTGGAGCTCTGCCCCGGCGGCAGCCTCGCCCGGAAGCTCGGCGAGGGGCCTTTGCCCCCCAAAGAGGCGGCGGCGCTGGCAGAG
This sequence comes from Gemmatales bacterium, assembly GCA_038239195.1. Lineage (GTDB taxonomy): Bacteria > Planctomycetota > Planctomycetia > Gemmatales > Gemmataceae > JBBSEZ01. The sequence goes on along the minus strand of JBBSEZ010000108.1, from coordinate 6,459 downwards.
AAGCTCTCCCGGGCCATGCAGGCGGCCCATGCCAAGGGGGTGGTCCACCGCGACCTCAAGCCGGGGAACGTGCTCATGGCGGAGGACGGCACGCCCAAGGTCACCGACTTCGGCCTGGCGAAGAAAATGGAGGAGGCCGGCAAGACCGTGACCGGGGCGGTGATGGGGACGCCCTCGTACGTGGCGCCGGAGCAGGCCGAGGGCAGGAAGGACGTCGGGCCTGCCGCGGACGTCTACGCGCTGGGGGCCATCCTGTACCAGTGCCTCACAGGCCGTCCGCCGTTCAAGGCGGCGACCTCGCTGGACACCATCCGGCAGGTGGTCCACGAGGAGCCGGTGGCGGTCAGTCAGCTCAACGCGAAGGTGCCGTGCGACCTGGAGACCATTTGTCTGAAGTACCTCCAGAAGGCGCCGGGGAGGCGGTACGCCACGGCCGGGGAACTGGCCGACGACCTGGGCCGGTTCCAGCGCGGCGAGGCAATCCAGGCGCGGCCAGTGGGCAGGCTGGAGCGCGCGGCCAAGTGGGTGCGGCGGAGCCCCGTCGTGGCGGGGCTGACGGCGGCGGTGGCGCTGGTGCTCGTCCTGGGCGCAGGCGTTTCGACCTGCTTCGCGATCGCGGCGGGGCGGGAGGCCGCGGTGGCCGAGCAGCGAGCGACGGCCGAGGCCAAGGCCAAGGCGCTGGCCCAGGCCGAGACCAAACGCGCCGAGCAAGAGAAGGCGCGGGCCGAGACGGAAAGAAAGCGCGCGGAAGCCCAGTTGAGCCGGGCGGAGTGGCTGGTCTACGCGGCGAAACTAGCCCAGGCGCAGCGGGAGTTCGAGGACGGCAACGGCCCTCTCGCGTTGCAACTGCTCGACGCGTGCCAGTGGGACCTGCGCGGCTGGGAGCACCGTCATCTCTGGGATCGCTTCAACAGCAAGCAGACGTTTCACGGTCACGCGAACGTCGTCCTGAGCGTGGCGTACAGCCCCGACGGCAGGCGCATCGCGAGCGGGGGCCTCGACAAGACCGTGAAAGTGTGGGACGCCCAGACCGGCAAGGAGTTGTTCTCCCTCGAGGGGCACGCGGGCAGCGTTCTCAGCGTGGCCTACGGGCCCGATGGCACGCGAGTGGCGAGCGGCAGCAGCGACAAGACGGTGAAGGTGTGGGACGCCAGGACCGGGCAGGAGCTTCGCACGCTCGCGGGCCATGCCCACTCTGTCGCGAGCGTTGCCTTCAGCCCGCACGGGAAGCTTGTCGCTGGTGGCGGCACGGACCGGAAGGTGAAGGTGTGGGGCGCTCAGAAGGGCCAGGTGGTGTGCTCCTTCGCGGGACACGCGTTCGGTGTCACCAGCGTGGCGTGCAGCCCCGACGGCGAACGCATCGCCAGCGGCAGCATGGACAAGACGGTCAAGGTGTGGTTCGTCGGGGGTTCCCGCGGCGGGCGGTGACTGCCGTTCTTTTCGACCATTGGTTCCTTCCCTTGCACGTCCCGCCGCGCCACGCCCGCGCTCCCCGAGCGACCCTCGGCTCGGCCTGTCGCTTCGCGATTCTCGAGGGGCGTGAGATTTGCATTTCTCCTCCCCGGTGGCGCTGCCTTCCCTTCCTCTCCGGAGCGCGGGCATGAAAACGAAAGGCGACTTTACCGCGGAGTTCCGACTCGTCTGGATCTCCCTCCTGGCGATCGCGATCGGCGCTCTGTGCGCCTTCATCGCCCGGTTGCTCCTCTGGCTGATCGCGCTGTTCACCAACCTCTGTTACTACCAGGAGCTCTCCCACGCCGAGCGCGGCCCGGCCGACGCCGTGGCGCGGCTCGGCTGGCTGTCGGTCCTCGTGCCCGTGGTGGGCGGGCTGGTCATCGGCCTGATGGCGCGCTATGGGTCGGAGCGCATTCGCGGGCACGGCATCCCCGAGGCGCTCGAGGCGATCCTCATCGGCCGCAGCCGCATGTCGCCGAAGGTGGCGGCGCTCAAGCCGCTATCGTCGGCCATCTCGATCGGCTCCGGAGGGCCCTTCGGCGCAGAGGGGCCGATCATCATGACGGGCGGGGCGTTCGGCTCGATCGTCGCGCAATCTTTCCATCTGACGGCTGCGGAGCGCAAGACGCTGCTGGTGGCCGGGGCGGCAGGCGGAATGGCCGCGACCTTCGCCACGCCCGTGGCGGCCGTGCTGCTGGCGGTGGAGTTGCTGCTGTTCGAGTGGAAGCCGCGCAGTCTGGTCCCGGTGGGGCTGGCGAGCGCCTCGGCCATGCTGGTCCGACCGTTCCTGCTCGAGCCCGGCCCCCTCTTTCCGGTAACGCCGCACGACCGGCTGGGGCTGGCGGCCCTGCTGTGCGCCGTCGGCGTCGGCCTGCTGGCGGGGGCGCTGGCGCTGCTGCTAACGCTGGCGGTCTATCTGATGGAGGACCTGTTCCACCGCCTGCCGATCCACTGGATGTGGTGGCCGGCGCTGGGGGGCGTGGTCGTCGGCCTGGGCGGGCTGCTCCAGCCGCGCGCGCTGGGCGTCGGCTACGACATCATTCGCGACCTGCTAAAGGGTGGGTTGCCCGTCACGGCGCTGCTCGCGCTGGTGGTGGTCAAGGCGGTCATCTGGTCGGCGGCGCTGGGCTCGGGCACCTCGGGCGGGGTGCTAGCCCCGTTGCTCATCATGGGCGGGGCCGCCGGCGCTCTCGTCGCCCCGCTGCTGCCGGGGGGCGATGCTCCTCTTTGGGCGCTGGTGGGCATGAGCGCCGTCATGGGCGGGACCATGCGCTCGCCGTTCACCGGCGTCCTCTTCGCCCTCGAACTGACGCAGGACGTCAATGCCCTGCCGGCCCTGCTGCTGGCCAGCATCGTCGCCTACGGCTTCACGGTCCTACTGATGAAGCGCTCGATCCTGACCGAGAAGGTCGCCCGGCGCGGCTATCACGTGAGCCGGGAGTACAGCGTCGATCCGCTGGAGATGACGAGCGTGGCCGACGTGATGTCTTCGGAGGTGGTGGTGGTCCCCGGCTCCCTGCCCGTCCGCGAGTTGTTGCGCCAGTATTTCCAGGGCGCGCTGCGCAAGCACCAGGCCTATCCAGTGGTGGATCGCGCCGGGGGCCTCCTCGGCGTCATCACGCGAACCAACCTGCTCGAGGACTGGGCCTCGGACGTCGCGGCCGAGGGTGAGGCCCACCCGATGCGAAACCTGATCATCGCCTACGACCTCGTGCATCGCGAGCCGGTGACGGCCTACCCGTGGGAATCGTGCCGGGTGGCGGCGGAGCGAATGGCGGCGTACGGGGTGGGTCGCTTGCCGGTGGTCAGCCCGGACGATTCGAGCAAGGTGATCGGGATCTTGACGCGCAGCGACCTGCTCAAGGCGCGAGCGCGCCAGGTGGAGGAGGAGGCCAAGCGCGAGCGGTTCCTCGGCTCGCCGCGGGGAGCTTCCACGGGAGGAAATACACTGGGCGAGAATCGCGCAGACGGTTGACAAACCGGGGGGCACGATGGTACTGTCAAGTTCAAGAAAGTCCAACCTCCGGCGAAGCGAAAATGCCACAGGAACTGACCAGGGCCCACGAAGCCGAGATCCTCGAGGAGTGTCAGAAGGCGATCGGATATCAATTCCGCCAGCCGGAACTGTTGCGGTCCGCGCTGACGCACGCCTCCGGGGCCAACACGCGGCTGGCGTCGAACGAGCGGATGGAGTTCCTGGGCGACTCGGTGCTGGGGCTGGTGACCTGCGAGCAGCTCTACCTGCGCTTTCCCGACTACGAGGAAGGCGAGATGACCAAGGTCAAGTCGGTGGTGGTGAGCCGGCGCACCTGCGCCCGCTTTAGCCGCGCGCTGGGCCTGGGCGATTTCCTCTTCATGGGCCGCGGCATGAACCTGGGCCACTCGGCGGCGGTGCCCGCGAGCATGCTGGCCGACGTCTACGAGTCGCTGGTGGCGGCGATCTACCTCGACGGCGGGCTGGAGGCGGTGCGGTCGTTCATCTTGCAGCACCTCGGGCCCGAGATCGAGGAAGTGGCGGAAGGCGCGCACGGCGGAAACTTCAAGTCGCTGCTCCAGCAGGTGGCCCAGCGCGAGCTCAACGCGACGCCGCAGTACGTCACGCTGGACGAGAAGGGCCCCGATCACAGCAAGTGCTTCAAGATCGCGGCGATGATCGGCCGGCACACTTACACCGGCGCCTGGGGCCGCACCAAGAAAGAGGCCGAGCAACGCGCCGCCATGAACGCGCTGGCCGAGGTGAACGGCGACCCCGTGCCGTTCGAGTCCGATTGAAGTGCCCCAGCGGTCCTCTTATGCCAATGCCTGCCTATCCCGTGCGTTGCTCGCGGCCCGCCTGCGAACAGCCGGCGGTCTACAAGATTGCCGCGCGCTGGAGCGATGGCGTGACGCAGGAGCTCAAGACCTATGAGCTTGCGTGCGCCGCTTGCCTGCGCGAAGCGCTGGCGCGCGGGCGGGCCAAGCAGGCGGCGTGCCGGCTGGCGCCGGGCGAGGTGCTCGACGTGCCAGGCGCCTACGAGTTGACGCGCGGGCAGCGCGATCGAGAGTTGGTGCGGCGGGTCGATCTCGAACAGCAAGTGGACGAGAAGGGAGCGATGGGGGAAGCGCCGTTGCCGGGCTGATCGGGAGCGCGGGCGCGTCGATACCTTGCCTTGCGGAAGGCCAGTTGGCACAATGCCCAACCATGGGACAGGCAGCCTGTCCCCCGAAAAGGCGCCGCAGGAGCTTTCCATGAAGAAGGTCGGCATTTTCTGGCCCGGCGACTACCGCGCGCAACCCAACGAGTGGGCGCGCCCCCAGGCCAACGAGGCCACGGAGCAGTTGCAGCAGGCCCTGCGCAAGCTCGGCCGCACGCCCTACCTCGTCCCCGGCTTCCTCACGCGCCCCGACGAGGCGATCCGCAAGCTCGGCCCGATCGACGATCCGCTCATCGGGCTGTTCGTCCACTGGGCCTATGCCCCGCACACCTGCGACGGCGTTGCCTCCAAGGACAGCCCCCTGTTGCTGGCGAGCAACTTCTCCGGCACCTGGCCGGGCCTCGTCGCACTGCTCAACACCGGCGCCTCGCTGACCAGCATCAACCGGCCGTACAGCCGCATCTGGACGTCGGCGCCCGACTGGACGAAGGACGCCGCGTTCATGGAGCGCCTCGACGAGTGGTGTTCCAGCGGGCAAATCCGCTACTCCGAGAGCGAGCTCCACTATGCGGGCCCGGTGACTGCGGAGGCATCGGTGCGGGCCGAGCGCGTGGTGGGCGAGATGCGCAAGCAGCGCGTGCTGGCGCTGATGCTTGGCGACACGTCGATGGGGATGATAAACGGCTATTTCGGGCCCCGCTTGCTGGCCAAGCACGCCTTCGCGGAGCACAAGGTCGATCAGGCCTGGCTGCCGGAGCGCATGAAAAAGGTCTCGGAGCAGCGCGTCGAGGAGGCGTTCCGCTTCGTGAAGGAGAAGGGCGTGACGTTCCACTGGCGCGAGAAGGGCGCCGAGGACTTCACGGAGGAGGCCACCCGGACGCAGCTGCGCATGTACTGCGCCGTGCTGGACCTGATGGCCGAGTTCAAGGCCGACTGCCTGGGATGGCAATATCAACTGGGCCTGTTGCCGGTGCTACCGCCCAGCGACTTTTGCGAGGGGCTGCTGAACTCCACGTGCCGGCCGGAGGGCGATGGCGACCTGGTTATCACCAGCACGGAGGCCGACCAGGGCAACCTGGTGCCGATGGAGATGATGAAGCGCCTGCTGAAGGCCAAGGGGCTGCATCAGGCGGTGATGTTCCACGACGTGCGCTGGGGCGGGGAGCACGAGGGCCGCTGGCTGTGGGTGCTGCTCAACTCGGGGAGCTGCGGCGCCTACGCCTTCAACCACGACCCGGCGACGCTGAAGGGGACGCACAGCTACCGCCAGCCGGCGGGCTATTTCCCCATCCCGGGGGGGACGTTCGCGGGCGAGAGCCTGCCGGGCAAGATGACCTGGGCGCGGGCGTACGTGAAGGACGACGTGCTGTGGATGGACGTGGGCCGGGGGGAGGTGGTGGCGCTGCCGGCGCAGGTGCGAGACGCGTGGTGGGAGGGGACGACGCGGCAATGGCCGTTCATGGCGGCGGACCTGGGGTGCTCGATGGAGACGGTGATGGCCCATTACGCGAGCAATCACGTGGCGGTGGCGTACGGAGACGTGTTCGGGGAGATGGTGGCGGCGAGCCAGGCGCTGGGGCTGCGGGTGCGGGTGATGGCGCGGTGAGGCGGGGCGCGTGGGGGCGGAGAGGCGCTTCGGATCATCGTTTTGGAGTGCGGCGCTTTCAACGCGGCTTTTTTTTCGGGGGAGCGGAAGCGCTTCGCGGCTCGTCTGTCGCGCTCGAAAACAGGAAAAGAAAGCGGCGATGAATCCGCCGCACTCCAAAAGGGGCCCTCCACGTCCGCGAAACGCGAGCGGGGGGGCGGGGCCCCCCCCCCCCCCCCCCCCCCCCCCGGACCAAAAAACCACCAAATAAACACCCCCCCCCCC